>NZ_JBFAZJ010000008.1:0-258607 GCF_040681715.1 Streptomyces sp. NPDC051582 | reverse complement strand
CCAGATGTGGAAGCCCGGTAACGGGTGGAGCTGACTGGTACTAATAGGCCGAGGGCTTGTCCTCAGTTGCTCGCGTCCACTGTGTTAGTTCTGAAGCAACGAACAGTTGCTGGTTTCTAGAGCTGGAACACAACTACAAAGTGTGCTTGTTCGCTCGAAACCGATAGGGTTTCGGTGGTCATAGCGTTAGGGAAACGCCCGGTTACATTCCGAACCCGGAAGCTAAGCCTTTCAGCGCCGATGGTACTGCAGGGGGGACCCTGTGGGAGAGTAGGACGCCGCCGAACAATCTTTCAAAGGACCCTTGGTCCAGCGTTCAACGCTGGACCAAGGGTCCTTTTTTGTTTTTCACCTCTTTACGCCGAAGCGCGGCCATGGGTTGGTTGCGCGAGAATGACTAGCGGTACCCCGAAGACAGGAGTCACACCCATGTCCAACTCTCCCGACGATCGTCCGGAGCGCGAGCCTCGGCGCAACGACGGCGGTGACAGGGGCGGCTACCGCGGGGGCCGTGACGACCGTGGCGGTGACCGTGGTGGCTTCCGCCGCGACGACCGCGGCGGCCGTCCGACCGGTGACCGTCCTTCCGGTGGCGGCGGCGGTTTCCGCCGTGACGACCGTGGCGGGCGTCCCGCCGGTGGTGGCGGCGGTGGCGGTGGCTTCCGCCGTGACGACCGTGGTGGCGACCGGCCGTCCTACCCGCGCCGTGACGACGACCGTGGTGGGCGTCCCTCGTACCCGCGCCGTGACGACGACCGCGGTGGTTTCCGCGGCGGCCGTGACGACCGTGGCGGGGACCGTCCGTCCTACCCCCGTCGTGATGACGACCGTGGTGGGCGTCCCGCCGGCGGCGGTGGCGGCGGCTTCCGTCGCGATGACCGTGGTGGCGACCGCCCGTCCTTCCCGCGCCGTGACGACGACCGCGGTGGTTTCCGCGGCGGTCGCGACGACCGTGGCGGGGACCGTCCGTCCTTCCCGCGCCGTGACGACCGCGGTGACCGCCCCTCCGGCGGCGGTGGCGGCGGCTTCCGCCGTGACGACCGTGGTGGCGACCGCCCGACCGGTGGCGGCTTCCGCGGCCGCGAGGACCGTCCGTCCTACCCGCGCCGCGATGACGACCGTGGTGGACGTCCCTCCGGTGGCGGCGGCGGCTTCCGCCGTGACGACCGTGGCGACCGCCCCTCCGGTGGTGGCGGCGGCTTCCGTCGCGACGACCGTGGTGGCGACCGGCCGTCCTACCCGCGCCGTGACGACGACCGTGGTGGGCGTCCCTCGTACCCCCGTCGCGACGACGACCGCGGTGGATTCCGCGGCGGCCGTGACGACCGTGGCGGCGACCGTCCGTCCTACCCCCGTCGTGATGACGACCGTGGTGGGCGTCCCTCGTACCCGCGCCGCGACGACCGGCCCGCCGGTGGCGGTTTCCGCCGTGACGACCGTGGCGACCGGCCTTCCGGTGGTGGCGGCGGCTTCCGTCGCGACGACCGTGGTGGCGACCGTCCGTCCTACCCGCGCCGTGACGACGACCGCGGTGGATTCCGCGGCGGTCGCGACGACCGTGGCGGGGACCGTCCGTCCTACCCGCGCCGTGACGACCGCGGTGACCGCCCCTCCGGTGGTGGCGGCGGCTTCCGCCGTGACGACCGTGGTGGCGACCGGCCGTCCTACCCGCGCCGTGACGACGACCGTGGTGGGCGTCCCTCGTACCCCCGTCGCGACGACGACCGCGGTGGTTTCCGCGGCGGCCGTGACGACCGTGGCGGGGACCGTCCGTCCTACCCCCGTCGTGATGACCGCGGTGGCGACCGGGGCGGGTTCCGCGGCCGTGACGACCGCGGTGGCGACCGCGGTGGCTACCGTGGCGGCCGCGATGACCGTGGCGGCGACCGCGACTACCGTGCGGACCGCGACCGGGACCCGGTCAAGCGGCTTCCGATCGACGAGGACGTCACCGGCTTCGAGATCGACGCCGATGTGCGTCAGGAGCTGCTGAGCCTGCCCAAGGGCCTGGCCGAAGAGGTTTCCAAGAACCTCGTCATGGTCGCGCGGCTGATCGACGAGGACCCGGAGCAGGCGTACGCGTACTCGCGCATCGCCCTGCGCCTGGCCTCCCGCGTCGCCGCCGTTCGCGAGGCCGCCGGCTTCGCCGCGTACGCCACGCAGAAGTACAGCGAGGCGCTCGCGGAGTTCCGCGCCGCCAAGCGCATGACCGGCTCCGTCGAGCTGTGGCCCGTCATGGCCGACTGCGAGCGCGGCCTCGGCCGCCCCGAGCGCGCGCTGGCCATGGCCGGCGAGCCCGAGGTGCAGAAGCTGGACAAGGCCGGCCAGGTCGAGATGCGCCTGGTCGCCGCCGGTGCCCGCCGGGACATGGGGCAGCTCGACGCC
Source organism: Streptomyces sp. NPDC051582 (assembly GCF_040681715.1). NCBI lineage: Bacteria > Bacillati > Actinomycetota > Actinomycetes > Kitasatosporales > Streptomycetaceae > Streptomyces > Streptomyces sp. NPDC051582. The sequence goes on along the minus strand of NZ_JBFAZJ010000008.1, from coordinate 256,222 downwards.
GCCATCGTGACCCTGCAGAGCCCGGAGCTGGCCTCCAACTCCGTGCAGTCGTGGACCGCCCGTCTGCGGTACGCCTACGCCGACGCCCTGCTGGCCGCCGGCCGTGAGGACGAGGCGCGCGAGTGGTTCGCCAAGACGGTCGAGGCGGACAAGGACGGCGCGATGGACGCCTCCGACCGGCTCGCCGAGCTGGACGGGGTCGAGTTCGTCGACGCGCTCGGCGGCGATGAGCCGGACGACATCGACGCCGAGGACGAGGACGACGAGCAGGACGCCGCCGAGGTGGCCGCCGCCGAGCGTGCCTCCGACCAGGCCGAGTACTACGACGAGGACGACGAGGAGTACGAGCCCCTCGAACGCCCCGCCACGGACGCCGACGTCGACGTCACCGACGAGATTTCCGTCGTCGAGGACGAGGACGAGGACGAGGACGACGCGCAGGACCTCGACAAGGCCTGAGCGCCTGACCTGCTGAGGTGAGAAAGGGCGGTACCCCTCCGGGGGTACCGCCCTTTTTCGTGTCCGCGGTCCGGCCGTGTGGGGCCGGGCCGGGTCGCGCCGGGCCGGGTCGCGCTGGGTCGAGCCGGGTCAGTCGAGGCTGCGCAGGACCAGGCCGGTCGCCGGCTTCGGGCCGAACGAGGTGGACTTGCGGGGCATCGTGACGCCCTGGCGGGCCAGGTCCCGGACGACCGCCTCCCGTACGGGGTGCAGCAGGACCGCGGTGCCGCCGTGGCGCTCGGCCATGGCGACGGTGGCCGCCGCGTCGTGGATGTAGGTGATCTGGTCCGGGGCGTCCGGGATCTGCCACAGGGCGTCCAGCAGGGTCGCGTGCAGCACGGTCGCGTCCAGCCGGCGCCAGGCCTCGGGACGGTCGCGGCGTACGGTGCGCTCCAGGAGGTCCAGGTCCGGGTCGGTGACCAGGTGGAAGGCGCCGTCGCCGGCCAGGAGGAAGGCGTTGCCACGCTCCGCGGCGTCGGCGAGGGCCTCCAGGGCGAGCGGCAGCGGGCCGTCGACCGGACGGACAAGGAAGTGGCCCTCCACTGCGGCCAGGGCCCGAGCGACCGGGAGCCGGCGCAGCATCCGGTGGATGGCGCGGACCTGGAGCGGGTAGCGGGCGGTGTCGACGAGGAGGACCAGGCCGAAGTCCCAGTCGGTGGGGGACTGGTGCTCCTCCTGGAGGCGCAGGTAGGTCGCCCAGCGGTGGTGGCCGTCGGCGATGAGGGCCTGGCGGTGGCCGAGGTCGGCGGTGACGGCGGCCAGGTCGGCGGGGTCGGTGATGGCCCAGAGCCGGTGCCGGAAGCCGTCCTCGGTGGTGGTGGCCAGCAGGGGCGGGCGGGCGGCGGTCCGCTCGACGACCGCCGTCGCGCCGGCCGCGGGGTCCCCGCCGAGGTAGGTGAGCAGGAGGGGTTCCAGATTGGCCGAAGCGGCCCGCATCAGACCGGCCCGGTCGGTGACCACGTCGGGCATGACGTCCTCGTGCGGGAGGACGATGCCGGCGTCGGGCTTCGAGAGGGCCAGGGCGCCGATCACGCCGCGCTGGAGCACGCTGCCCTTGCGCTGCTCGTAGACGTAGAGCGCGGGCTCGGGGTCGGCGCTGAGGACGCCCTTGGCGAGCCAGTCGTGCAGGGTGTGCGCGGCCTGTTCGTTGCGCTCTGCGGGGGTGTCGGCCTGCGGGAGGATCAGGCGGACGATGTTGTGCGGGTCGGCGGACTCCAGGTGGTCGACGCCGTCGGGCCGCACGACCACGTCGTACGGCGGTGAGGTGACGGCGGCCAGGCTGCCGACACGCTCCGGGACGTAGCGCAGTCCATGGAAGGGGATCAGGCGCAGCCCGTCGTCCGCGGTACCAGGTGTGGTCATTGGTGCATGGTAAGACGCGTCTCGCGATGCGGGATGATCGGGTGAGCAAGACCGCAGCGCACATGCGGTGGGTATCGGTCACGGACGGACGGACGTCGCGAACGGGCCGGTCGACCACCCGGCGGACAGATCGAGCGGACAGGAGCCGACAGGATGACCCGGCAGAGCAGGACGAGTCCGGCGGGCAGCGAGCGCAGCCTGCACCAGGCGTACGACACGGCCCTGCTGGACCTGGACGGCGTGGTGTACGCGGGTGGCGAGGCGATCACGTACGCGGCGGAGTCCCTGGCCGCGGCCCGGGACGGCGGGATGCACCTCGCGTACGTCACGAACAACGCGCTGCGCACCCCGGAGGCGGTCGCCGAACACCTGGGCGAGCTGGGGATCCCGACCGAGGCGGGCGAGGTGATCACCTCGGCGCAGGCGGTGGCCCGGCTGATCTCGGAGCAGGTGGAGCCGGGGTCGAAGGTGCTGGTGATCGGCGGGGAGGGGCTGCGGGTCGCGCTGCGCGAGCGGGGGCTCGTACCGGTGGACTCCGCCGACGAGGAGGGCCTGGCGGCGGTCGTCCAGGGGTACGGGGGCCCGGACCTGCCGTGGTCGCGGTTCGCGGAGGCCTCGTACGCGATCCACCGCGGGGTGCCGTGGTTCGCCTCGAACACCGATCTGACGATTCCGGGGGCGCGCGGGATCGGGCCGGGCAACGGTGCGGCGGTGGAAGTCGTACGGATCGCGACGGGCGCGGAGCCGCAGGTGGCGGGCAAGCCGCTGCCCCCGATGCACCGGGAGACGGTGCTGCGGACGGGGGCGCAGCGGCCGCTGGTGGTCGGGGACCGGCTGGACACGGACATCGAGGGCGCGTTCAACGGGCAGGTCGACTCGCTGCTGGTGCTGACCGGGGTGACGGACGGGGCCCAGCTGCTGCGGGCCGAGCCGGCGCACCGGCCGACGTACGTGGACCGGGACCTGCGGGGGCTGTTGACGGGGCAGCCGGAGGTCGTGGCGGCGGGGGAGGGCTTCCGCTGCGGGGGCTGGACCGCGGTGGCGGCGGGGGACGCACTGGAGCTGCGGGGCGAGGGCGAGCCGCTCGACGGGCTGCGGGCGCTGTGCGCGGCGGCGTGGACGCGGGCCGGGGACGGGTCCTGTGCGCTGGACGCGGGGAAGGCGCTGGCCCGGATCGGCCTCTAGAGGCGTCTCGCCGATACCTGGAACCTGTGTACGGATCGGGCTCCAGGGCCTGTTCGGGCGCAGGGTAGGCTAACCTAACCTCGTGTTGGTCGAGAGTCCCCCCGAACAGAGCGCGGCGCCGGTCGCCGCCATCCGCCCGCGGCACGCCGCGCGCGCCGCCGGTCTGCTCGCCGCCCTCGCGGTGCTGGCCCTGATCGCGGTGGCGAGCATCGCCGTTGGCGCCAAACAGATGCCCCTCGACCAGGTCTGGCACGGCCTGTTCCACTACGCGGGGACGCCCTCCGACGTCGTGGTGCGCGACCTGCGGGTCCCGCGCACCCTCCTCGGGCTGATGGTCGGTCTCGGCCTCGGCCTGTCCGGCGCCGTGATGCAGGCGCTGACCCGCAATCCGCTGGCCGAGCCCGGCATCCTCGGCGTCAACGCGGGCGCCGCGGCCGCCGTGGTCTCGGCGATCACCTTCCTCGGGGCCTCCTCGCTCAGCGAGTTCGTGTGGTGGGCCTTCCTCGGCGCCGCCGTCGTCTCCGTCGTCGTCTACGTACTCGGCGGCAGCCGCAGCGCGACCCCGGTGCGCCTCGCGCTCGCCGGTACGGCGGCCAGCGCGGCCCTGGTCGGCTACATCAACGCCGTGCAGCTGATGGACAGCAAGGCCCTCGACAAGCTGCGCTTCTGGACCGTGGGCTCCCTGGCTTCCGCGAACATGGACACCGTCCGGCAGGTGGCGCCGTTCCTGGTGGTCGGCGCGGTGATCGCGCTCACCCTGGGCCGGCCGCTCAACGCGATGGCCATGGGCGACGACACCGCGCGGGCGCTGGGCGCCCACCTGACCCGGACCCGGATCGGCGCGATGGTGGCCATCACGCTGCTGTGCGGGGCGGCGACCGCCGCCTGCGGGCCGATCGTCTTCATCGGGCTGATGATCCCGCACCTGGTGCGGATCATCACCGGTCCCGACATGCGGTGGGTGCTCGCCTACTCGGCGGTCCTCTCGCCGGTGCTGCTGCTGGGCGCGGACGTCATCGGCCGCGTCGTCACGCGGCCCGCCGAACTCCAGGTCGGCATCGTCACCGCGCTGATCGGCGGACCCGTCTTCATCCACCTCGTCCGGCGCAAGAGGATGGCCCAGCTGTGACCGTCGACCTTCGGGCGGACAAGCCCGGATCCCGTGCCCTGCGCGGCCCCGGAGGGCTGTCCCTGCGGCTGGAGCCGCGCGCGCTGACGGTCGGGCTGCTGCTCGTCGCGGCCGCGCTGGCGATGGCCGTCGTCCTCATCGGCACCGGCGATTTCGAGATCGCGCCGTGGGACGTCGTGCAGACCCTGCTGGGCAACGGCACCCCCGCGAACGACTTCATCGTCAACGACCTGCGGCTGCCGCGGGTGGTGGTCGCGTTGCTGGTGGGCGCCGCGCTGGGGATGGCCGGCGCCGTCTTCCAGTCCGTCTCCCGCAATCCGCTCGGCTCCCCGGACCTGCTCGGTTTCAGCTACGGCTCGGCGGTCGGCGCGCTCACCGTGATCGTCCTGTTCAAGGGCGGTGCGACGGAGGTTTCCGCGGGTGCGCTGGTGGGCGGGCTGCTCACCGGCGTCCTCGTCTACCTGCTGTCCTACCGGCGCGGCATCCACGGCTACCGGCTGGTGCTGGTCGGCATCGGCGCCTCCGCGATGCTCGTCGCCGTCATCAACTACCTGCTGACCAAGGCCCAGCTCGTCGAGGCGACGCGCGCGATGGTCTGGCTGACCGGCTCGCTGGCCGGCCGGGACTGGAGCCAGGTCTGGCCCCTGCTGGCGACCTGCGCGGTCCTGTTCCCGCTCGTCCTCGGACAGGGCAGGGCCCTGCGGATGATGGAGATGGGCGACGACGCCGCGTACGCCCTCGGAGTACGGGTGGAACGTACGCGGATGCTGCTGATGCTGGCGGCGGTCCTGCTGACCACCGCGGCCGCCGCGGCCGCGGGTCCCATCTCCTTCGTCGCCCTGGCCGCGCCCCAGCTGGCCCGTCGACTGACCCGCTCGCCGGGGTCGAACCTGCTCACCGGCGCGCTGATGGGATCCGTCCTGCTGCTCGTGTCCGACTGGGCCTCGCAGCGCGCCTTCGGCGCCGACCAGCTGCCGGTGGGCGTGGTGACCGGGCTGGTCGGCGGCGTCTACCTGCTCTGGCTGCTCGTCACCGAGCGCAAGGCGGGACGCATATGAGCACGGATACGAGCAACTCAAGGAGTACGCAGGTGCAGCGGCTGACCGCGCAGAACGTGACCCTCGGCTACGACCAGCGGGTCATCGCCGAGAACCTGTCGGTGGAGATCCCCGACCACTCGTTCACGGTGATCGTCGGACCCAACGCGTGCGGCAAGTCCACGCTGCTGCGCGCCCTGTCGCGGATGCTGAAGCCGTCCGCCGGGCAGGTGCTGCTGGACGGGCACGCCATCGGCTCGATGCCGGCGAAGAAGGTCGCCAAGACGCTCGGCCTGCTGCCGCAGTCCTCGATCGCGCCGGACGGGATCACGGTCGCCGACCTGGTCTCGCGCGGCCGGTACCCGCACCAGGGGCTGCTGCGGCAGTGGTCGCCGCAGGACGAGCGGATCGTGCGGGAGTCGATGGCCTCGACCGGGGTAGCCGAGCTCGCGGACCGGTCGGTGGACGAACTGTCGGGCGGGCAGCGCCAGCGGGTGTGGATCGCGATGGCGCTGGCGCAGCAGACGCCGCTGCTGCTGCTGGACGAGCCGACCACGTACCTGGACATCCAGCACCAGATCGACGTGCTGGACCTGTGCGCCGCGCTGCACGAGGAGCAGGGGCGGACCCTGGTGGCCGTGCTCCACGACCTCAACCACGCGGCCCGCTACGCCACGCACCTCATCGCGATGCGCGCCGGCAAGGTCGTGGCGGAGGGGCCGCCGGCCGAGGTGGTCACGGCGGAGCTGGTGGAGGAGGTCTTCGGCCTGCGCTGCCAGATCATCGACGACCCGGAGACCGGCACCCCGCTGGTGATCCCGGCGGCGCGCAAGCCGAAGTCCCCGGCCGGGCGGCTGACGGCGACTACAACAGGCTCTTGAGGCGGAGCAGGTCGCGGAAGCCGGCCTCCAGGCGGACCCGGCCGGAGGCCCAGGCCTTGGCGAACTTGAGGTCGCCCGCGACCATGGCCACCAGGTCGTCGCCCGTCATCGCGAGCCGGATCTCGGCCTTCGTGGCGGGCGGACCGGGGGAAACCGCGTCCACCCGGATCCGTCCGCCTTCGAGGCGGCCCGTGAAGGTCTGGTCGAGGTCCGTGATGTGGCAGCTCAGGGAGCGGTCCATCGCGGCGGCGCCGCGCACACCGCCATCGGCCTGTGCGAGGTTGCCGGAGAGTCTGTCGAGTGCGGCGCGGCACTCATCGATCGTAGCCATCGTGATCTCGACCGTACCGCAGAGCCGTGCGCGGCCGCCCGGGTGCTTCGCGGTAGCGTCGGGGCCATGACCGACGACACGGCCGAGACGGCGGACACGGACGGGGACGCACCGGACGCGTCCGGTGACGTACCGGACGCGTCCGGGGAGGCGGCGCCCGAGCCCCTGGGGCTCGTCCGTACGCCCACCGGCCACCCCGGGGTGGACGCGCACCTGGAGCGCCTGGCCGACGCCGACCACCTCACGGCGGACGGACACGTCGCGGTGTACGAGGATGTGCACAGGGGGTTGCGTGACGCGCTGACCGCGCTGGACGCACCGCCCGTCCCCGGACCGTACGAAAACAGGAGCTGAACCGAACGTGGCAGGAGTGGCACGCCGCCGCCTGGACGCCGAACTGGTACGCCGCAGCATGGCCCGCTCGCGCGAGCACGCCGCCCAGCTGATCGCCGCGGGCCGGGTGACCGTCGGCGGCGCCACCGCGACCAAGGCGGCCACCCAGGTCGAGACCAGCGCGGCCCTCGTCGTCCTCAAGGACGACAGCGACCCCGACTACGTCTCCCGGGGCGGCCACAAGCTGGCGGGGGCGCTCGCGGCCTTCCGGCCGCACGGGCTGGCCGTCGAGGGCCGCCGCGCGCTGGACGCAGGCGCCTCCACCGGCGGGTTCACCGACGTGCTGCTGCGCGCCGGCGTGGCCCACGTCATGGCCGTCGACGTCGGCTACGGGCAGCTCGCCTGGTCGCTGCAGAGCGACGACCGGGTCACCGTCAAGGACCGTACGAACGTCCGCGAGCTGACGGTCGAGCAGCTCGACGGGGTTCCGGTCGACCTCGTCGTCGGCGACCTGTCCTTCATCTCCATCGGCCTGGTGCTGCCGGCCCTGGTGCGCTGCTGCGCGCCGGAAGCGGACCTGGTGCTGATGGTCAAGCCGCAGTTCGAGGTCGGCAAGGACCGGCTCGGCAGCGGCGGCGTCGTGCGCAGCCCGGAGCTGCGCGCGGAGGCCGTGCGCGAGGTGGCGGCCCGGGCGGCGAAGCTGGGGCTGGGCGTGCTCGGGGTGACCGCGAGCCCGCTGCCCGGTCCGTCGGGGAACGTCGAGTACTTTCTGTGGCTGCGGGCGGGGGCACCGGCACTCGACCCGGCGGATGTTGACCGTGCAGTGGCGGAGGGGCCTCAGTGACTGATTCAGCGGACAGGTCGTCGTACGCGTCGAACAACGCGGACCACTCGGACCCGGCGGCTCCGGGGCGGGGTCGGACCGTCTTCCTGCTCGCCCACACCGGGCGGCCCGCGGCCATCCGCAGCGCGGAGCTGGTCGTCCAGGGGCTGCTCAAGAACGGCCTGGGCGTACGGGTCGTCGAGTACGAGGCGAGAGACCTGCCGCTGCCGCCCGAGGTGGAGCTGGTGTCCGAGTGCACCCCCGAGGTGCTCGAAGGCTGCGAGCTGCTGATCGTGCTGGGCGGCGACGGGACCCTGCTGCGCGGCGCGGAGTTCGCGCGCGGCTCGGGGGTGCCGATGCTGGGTGTGAACCTGGGCCGGGTCGGCTTCCTCGCGGAGGCCGAGCGCGAGGACCTGGACCAGGTCGTGGAGCGGGTCGTGACGAGGGCGTACGAGGTAGAGGAGCGGATGACCCTCGACGTGCTCGTACGGACGAACGGCGACGTGCTCCACCGGGACTGGGCGCTGAACGAAGCCGCCGTCCAGAAGGTGTCCCCCGAGCGGATGCTGGAGGTGGTCCTGGAGATCGACGGCCGCCCGGTGTCCGGCTTCGGCTGCGACGGGATCGTCTGCGCGACCCCGACCGGTTCGACGGCGTACGCCTTCTCCGCGGGCGGGCCGGTGGTCTGGCCGGAGGTGGAGGCGCTGCTGATGGTGCCGATCAGCGCGCACGCGCTGTTCGCGAAGCCGCTGGTCACCTCGCCGGACTCGGTGCTGGCGGTGGAGGTGCAGCACGGGGTCCCGCACGGAGTGCTGTGGTGCGACGGCCGCCGGATGCTGGAGCTGCCGGCCGGTGCCCGGGTGGAGGTACGGCGGGGGGCGGTGCCGGTGCGGCTCGCCCGGCTGCACCACGCGTCGTTCACGGACCGGCTCGTCGCGAAGTTCGCGCTCCCGGTCTCGGGGTGGCGCGGGGCGCCCCACTGAGCGGCTGCCCGAACCCGCCGGGAAGCTCTTCAATAGCACATGCGTTCGGTGAACTCCCGACGGGTGACGTCACATGGCACGGGTGAAACCTCGGTATCGTCGTCCCGTGCTTGAGGAGATGCGGATACGGTCGCTCGGGGTCATCGACGACGCGGTGGTCGAGCTGTCGCCCGGTTTCACCGCGGTGACCGGCGAGACCGGCGCGGGCAAGACGATGGTCGTCACCAGCCTCGGCCTGCTGCTCGGCGGTCGCGCCGACCCGGCCCTGGTACGGATCGGGGCCAAGGCGGCGGTCGTGGAGGGCCGCATCGTCATGCGCCCCGGCGCGCCCGCCGCCGTACGCGCAGAGGAGGCCGGCGCCGAGCTCGACGACGGCGCCCTGCTGATCAGCCGCACCGTGTCCGCCGAAGGGCGCTCGCGCGCCCACGTGGGCGGCCGCTCCGTGCCCGTCGGCCTGCTCGGCGAACTCGCGGACGACCTGGTCGCCGTACACGGCCAGACCGACCAGCAGGGGCTGCTGCGGCCCGCCCGGCAGCGCCAGGCCCTCGACCGGTACGCGAGCGACGCCGTCGCCGTACCGCTGGAGAAGTACGGGGCCGCCTACCGGCGGCTGCGCGCGGTCGCCGTGGAACTCGACGAGATCACCACCCGGGCCCGGGAACGGGCCCAGGAGGCCGATCTCCTGCGCTTCGGCCTGGAGGAGATCGCGGCCGTGGAGCCGCTGGCCGGCGAGGACGCGGAGCTGGCGGCGGAGGCCGAGCGGCTCGGCCACGCCGAATCGCTCGCCTCGGCGGCGCAGATCGCCCACGGGGCGCTCGCCGGCGACGTCGAGGACCCGGAGGGCGTCGACGCGAACACCCTCGTCGCGGGCGCGCACCGGGCCCTGGACGCCGTACGGTCGCACGACCCGGCGCTCGGCGCGCTCGCCGAGCGGATCGGGGAGCTCGGGATCCTGCTGGCCGATGTGGCCGGGGAGCTGGCCGGGTACGCGGACGACCTGGACGCCGATCCGCTGCGGCTGGCCGCGGTGGAGGAGCGGCGGGCGGCGCTGACCCAGCTGACGCGCAAGTACGGCGACTCGATCGACTCCGTGCTGGAGTGGGCCGAGCGCGGGTCGGCGCGGCTGCTGGAGCTGGACGGCGACGACGAGCGGATCACCGAGCTGACCGCCGAGCGGGACGGACTGCGGGCCGAACTGTCGCTGCTGGCGCAGGCGCTGACGGACGCGCGGGTGGAGGCGGCGACGCGGTTCGCGTCGGCCGTCACGGCGGAGATGGCCTCGCTGGCGATGCCGCACGCGCGGGTGACGATCGACGTCCGGCAGGTGGAGGACCCCGAGGGGGTGGAGGTCGACGGCCGTCCGGTCGCGTACGGCCCCTCGGGCACGGACGAGGTCGAACTGCTGCTGGCCCCGCACCCGGGCGCCCAGCCGCGGCCGATCGCCAAGGGCGCCTCGGGCGGCGAGCTCTCCCGCGTGATGCTGGCGGTGGAGGTCGTGTTCGCGGGCTCCGACCCGGTGCCGACGTACCTCTTCGACGAGGTCGACGCGGGCGTCGGCGGCAAGGCGGCCGTGGAGGTCGGGCGGCGCCTCGCGAAGCTGGCCAAGTCGGCGCAGGTCGTGGTCGTCACGCACCTGCCGCAGGTGGCCGCCTTCGCGGACCGGCAGCTGCTGGTGGAGAAGACGAACGACGGATCGGTGACCAGGAGCGGGGTCAAGATCCTGGAGGGTGAGGACCGCGTCCGCGAGCTCTCGCGCATGCTGGCGGGCCACGAGGACTCGGTCTCCGCGCGGGCGCACGCGGAGGAACTCCTGGCGGCGGCGCGCGCGGACGCGTAGGCCGCGTGGGCCGCGTGCCTCGTGAGGGGGGCTTCTCCGGTGTACCGCCGGAGAGGCCCCGGCCGTCAGCCCCCGACCGTCAGCCGTCAGCCGTCGCCATGGATTGCAGGGTTTCAGGCACCACTGACAACCGGCGCAAGAGGGCGCGGCGTTAGACCGTGTGGGTGAGGCTCGGGGGTGCGGGGCGGTATCTCCTGCGGGATCCGTACCCGTATGGTCCCGGAACGCGCGTGCGGACTGGCATCCTGGGCGACGACTCTGCCTCCCTCACCCTGGAGCTTCGGCCCGTGAGCAGCTCCCCGGTCTCGACCCCGGTCCCCGCGCAGCCTTACGGGCGGCCGCCGCTCCGCACCGTCCAGGTACTCGGCGGTGCGGGCGCGGGCAGCAGCGCGCACGTACGGTCGCTGACGACCGGACTCGCCGCGCGCGGGGTGCGGGTCACGGTGTGCGCGCCCGTGGAGGCGGAGGGGGAGTACGACTTCACCGGCGCGGGGGCGCACTTCACCCCGGACGCGGTGAGCGCACTGCGGGCCGTGTGCGCCGGGGCGGACGTGGTGCACGCGCACGGGGTGCGGGCCGGGGCGCGGGCCGTGCTGGCGCTGCGCGGGCGCCGGGTGCCGCTGGTGGTGAGCTGGCACGGCGGCGGGCCGGCGGCCGAGGGCGCGTTCGGGCGGCTGGGCCGGGTGCTGGAACGGCACGTGGCGCGGGCGGCGGCGGTCGTGCTCGGCGCCTCCTCGGACCAGGTGGACCTGGCGCGGGCGCGCGGCGCGCGGGACGCCCGGCTGGCGCCGGTGGCCGTACCGATGGGGCCGCCCGGTCCGGACGCCGGGACGGACCCCGGCAAGGCGCGGGCGGAACTGGGAGCGGTGGAGCGGCCGTTGCTGATCGCGGTCGGGAGCCTGGTGGAGCACCGGGGGTACTCGGTGCTGCTGGACGCGGCGCGGGCCTGGCGGGTGCTGGAGCCGCTGCCGCTGGTGGTGATCGCGGGGGAGGGCCCGCAGCGGGCGGAGCTCGCCCGGCGGATCGAGGCCGAGGGACTGCCGGTGCGGCTGCTGGGGCGGCGCCGGGACGCGGCGCAGCTGCTGGCGGCGGCGGACGTGGCGGTGCTGCCGAGCCGCTGGGAGGCGCGGTCCCTGCTGGCGCAGGAGGCCCTGCGCGCGGGGGTACCGCTGGTGGCGACGGCGGTCGGGGGCGTACCGGAGCTGATCGGGGACGCGGGGGTCCTGGTGCCGTACGGGGACGCGGCCGCCCTGTCCGCGGCGGTCGCGGACCTCCTGTCGGACCCGTCCCGCCGTGCCGCCCTGACCGCCGCGGGCCGCGTCCAGGCGGCCACCTGGCCCACGGAGGACGCCACGGTGGCCCAGATCCTGTCGGTCTACGACGAACTGATGGACCGCCGCTCCTAGGGGGTGGCCGCAAAGTCCCGCCTGTCCCGCGGCGCCCGGCACGCGCTCTCGCCGCACCGGGCGAAATCCCGAGTACGTCCAGTACACGGGCTTCCGCCCGGCACTGCGGGCGACGCGTCAGGAAGGCTGCGTGTGGCGGCGGGCGCGCAGGGCCAGGCTCAGGGAGAGGACCGTCTCCGGGTCGTCCAGGTCCGTGCCCAGGAGCTCCGCGATCCGGGCCAGGCGGTTGTAGAGGGTCTGGCGGTTCAGATGGAGCTCGCGCGCCGTCTCCGCCTTGCGGCCCGCGTGGGCCAGGTACGTCTCCAGGGTCGGCAGGAGCGGCGGGCGGGACGTCGTGTCGTGCACGCGCAGTGCGCCGATCGCGCGGTCCACGAACGCCGCCAGGTCGGGCTGCTCGCGCAGCCGCCACAGCAGCAGGTCGATGTCCAGGCGGCGGGCGTCGTACCAGGGCCGGGCCGGCAGGCCGTGCGCCGCCGTCGCCGTCTCCGCGGCGTGGCGCAGGCCCGAGGAGGCCGCCGCCCAGCCGCCCGCCACGCCCACCACCACCGCCGGCGGGGCCGCCGCGCGGTCCAGGCCGGCCCGCTCCACGCCCGCCCGCAGCGCCGCGGCCACGCGGTCCGCCACCGTCGTGCGTTCCGATTCGGAGCGCAGGGACACCAGGAGGGGCACTCGGCCCTCCACCGGGCGCACGCCCAACAGGACCGGGACGCCCACCGAGGAGAGCTCCTCCAGGACCGCCCTCGCCAGGACCGCCCAGTTGCCCGCCGGGCCCAGCGACGAGGACAGCCGCATCACCACCGGCAGGAGCGGGCCCGCGCCCGGCTTGAAGCCCAGGACGCGCGCCTGCGCCGGTGCGTCCTCCGCCGAGATGCGCCCCTCGGCCAGGTCCGTCAGGAAGTCCCCTCGGCCGCGCGCCGCCAGTTCGTCCTCCTGACGGGCCTGCATCAGCACCACGGCCAGCACCCCCGCCGTCCGCTCCGCCGCCATCCGGTGGACGGGCAGCAGCGGCGCCGAAACGCCCAGCAGGACCATCCGGGCGCGGACCGAGCCCGTGCCGTGGCCGCCGCCGGGGACGTCCACCAGCACCGCGTTGGCCGACGGCTCCGCCTCGCGCTGGCCCCGCAGCCCCTCCCACACCTGCAAGGGGTCGGCCGCGGCCTCCCCGGAGACCGGGCCCGCCGCGTACAGGAGCTGCCCGTCGGGGGTCTCCAGGAACACCGGGTTACCGGTGAAGTCGGCCAGGATGTGCAGGACCTGGGGGATGCCGCCACCGCCGAGCAGGGCCTGCGTACACCGCCGGTGCACCTCCTCGGCCCGCTGGAGCAGCGCGTAGTGGTGGTTGACGATCTCGGTGTGGACCTCCTCCGTGACCGCCACGAACGGCACCTCGCGGTGCAGCTGGACCAGCGGCAGCCCGGCCGCCCGGGCCGTCTCGACGAGCGTCGCCGGGAGCCGGGTGAAGCGCGGGCCCAACTCGACCACCAGCGCGGCGATCCCCCGGTCCGCCAGGCGCCGCACGAACGCACGCTGCTCGGCCGGCCGGGTCCCGAGGCCCAGCCCCGTGGTCAGCAGCAGCTCCCCGCCCTTGAGCAGGGACGCGATGTTCGGCACCTCGCCCGCGTGCACCCAGCGCACGGTCCGGCCCAGGCGGTCGGCGCAGGCCACCACCTCCGGCAGCCCGCTGCGCAGTCCGGGCAGCTCCAGTGCCCGCTGAACGGTGATCCCGCCCTGGTTGTCCATGTCGCGGGACGCTATCAGGGGGTCAGGCGGGCCTGATGTTGTGGTTGAAGCGGAAGACGTTGTCCGGGTCGTACGCCCGCTTCACCGCCGCCAGCCTGGCCAGATTCTCCGCGCCGAGCCCGGCCGTCACGCGCTCGGGGCCCTCGTCACCGGTGAAGTTGAGGTAGACCGCGCCGGTGCTCCACGGCTGTACGTGGGAGCGGACGTCCTTGACCCACGAGACGGCCCGCGCGTCCTCGGCCGGGTCCTCCCAGATGCCGAAGGGGTGCACGGCCCACGGCGAGTCCCGGTACGGAACGGGGAACTCCGGCGGCCCTTGCGCGATGGCTCCGCCCAGCGGGAACACCGCGTGCTGGGTTCCGCCCACCGGCATCACGTCGCCGAGGGCGCAGTAGACGGCGACGAGTTCGTCCGGCAGGCCGGTCAGGTACTCGGCGGACCAGTAGTTCCGCAGGCCGGGCGGGTCGTCCAGCATGCACTGGAAGTCGGCGTAGGGGAGGGCGGTGAGCACCTCCGACACGTGGGGCAGTGCGAGCAGGGGCGCGGCGAGCTTGCGCAGCGCCTCCTCGCCGCCCGCGTACGTGAGCAGCGAGCCCACCAGCCGGGTCCCGACGAGGTGTTCCGGTACGAAGGGCTCCGGCGGGCCGGTCAGGTAGATCACGCCGCCGCTCGCCTCGGCAGGGCCGCCCTCGATGACCTCGCGGTAGGTGCGCAGCACTTCGGGCCCGGCCTCGGGCGGGTACAGCAGCAGGCAGATCGCGAACTCGGGCAGCTCGTGCAGGCGCAGCGTGATCGAGGTCGCGACCCCGAAGTTCCCGCCGCCGCCGTGCAGGGCCCAGAACAGCTCGGGACTGTCCTCGGCGGTCGCCGTCAGGGTGCTGCCGTCGGCGGTGACCAGGTCCACGCCGAGCAGGTTGTCCACGGCCAGCCCGAACTTCCGGTCCAGCCAGCCGGAGCCGCCGCCGAGGGTGAATCCGGTGACTCCGGTGGTCGAGACCCGGCCGCCGGTGGTGGCGAGTCCGTACGGCTGGCACGCGCGGTCCAGCGCGCCCATCAGCGCGCCGCCCCCGACGCGTACGGCCTTCGCCCCCGGGTGGACGGTGACCTCCTGCATGCCGCGCATGTCGACGACCACGCCGCCGTCGTTGAGGGACATCCCGGCGACGCTGTGGCCGCCGCCGCGGACGGCCACGGGCAGGTCCAGTCCGCGTGCGAAGCGGACGGCGGTGACGACGTCCGCCTCGCTCGCGCAGCGGGCGATGACCGCGGGGCGGCGGTCGATCATCGAGTTGAAGACCGTCCGGGCCTCGTCGTACCCGGGGTCGTCGGGGGTGATGACCTGACCGGCCAGATCGTCACGCAGCTCGGCCAGGGCCTGGCCGGCCTTTGACGGGGGAGCCATGGCTGCGGCCCTCCTTCCGCAGGAGGCGTAGGACCACTCCAGCGTAGGCGTGGCCGGTGCCGGGGGCGCGGCGGAGCCGGGGATCCCCCCGGCGCCGCGTCGAACTCCCGCACTACCCCCCGTAGGCCCCGCTCGCCGTCAGACGCAGGGCCGTGTCGATCAGGGGGACGTGGCTGAAGGCCTGGGGGAAGTTGCCGACCTGGCGCTGCAGGCGCGGGTCCCACTCCTCCGCCAGCAGGCCAAGGTCGTTGCGGAGCGCCAGCAGTCGTTCGAAGAGCTGGCGCGCCTCGTCGACGCGGCCGATCATCGCCAGGTCGTCCGCCATCCAGAACGAGCACGCGAGGAACGCCCCCTCGTCGCCTTCGAGGCCGTCCACGCCCGCCTCGCCGCCCGTCGTCGGGTAGCGCAGGATGAAGCCGTCCGGCGTCGACAGCTCGCGCTGGATCGCCTCGATCGTGCCGATGACCCGCTTGTCGTCCGGCGGCAGGAAGCCCATCTGCGGGATGAGGAGCAGCGAGGCGTCCAGCTCCTTCGAGCCGTACGACTGGGTGAACGTGTTGCGCTCCTTGTCGTAGCCCTTCTCGCAGACGTCCTGGTGGATCTCGTCGCGCATCTCGCGCCACCGCTCCAGCGGCCCGTCCGCGTCCCCGCTCTCGATCAGCTTGATCGTGCGGTCCACGGCCACCCACGCCATCACCTTCGAGTGCACGAAGTGCCGGCGCGGGCCGCGCACCTCCCAGATGCCCTCGTCCGGCTGGTCCCAGTGCTCCTCCAGGTAGCGGATCAGCTTCAACTGGAGCACCGAGGCGTAGTCGTTGCGTGCCAGGCCGGTCATGTGGCCCAGGTGCAGGGCCTCGGTGACCTCGCCGTACACGTCCAGCTGGAGCTGGTGCGCGGCGCCGTTGCCGACCCGGACGGGGCGGGAGCCCTCGTACCCGGGCAGCCAGTCCAGCTCGGTCTCGCCGAGCTCCCGCTCGCCGGCGATCCCGTACATGATCTGCAGGTTCTCCGGGTCGCCGGCGACCGCGCGCAGCAGCCACTCGCGCCAGGCCTGGGCCTCCTCGCGGTAGCCGGTGCGCAGCAGCGAGGAGAGGGTGATGGCGGCGTCGCGCAGCCAGGTGTAGCGGTAGTCCCAGTTCCGGACGCCGCCGATCTCCTCCGGGAGGGAGGTGGTCGGCGCGGCGACGATGCCGCCGGTGGGGCCGTACGTGAGCGCCTTGAGGGTGATCAGGGAGCGGATCACGGCTTCGCGGTAGGGGCCGTGGTACGTGCAGTGGTCGACCCACTCGCGCCAGAACGCGGTGGTGGTCGCCAGCGCCTCCTGCGCGTCGGGGGTGTCCGGGGCGCCCTTGTGGGAGGGCTGCCAGCTGATGCAGAAGGCCTTGCGGTCGCCGGGGCCGACGGTGAAGTCGGAGTACGTCGTCAGGTCCTTGCCGTACGTCTGCGCGTCGGTGTCCAGCCAGACCGAGTCGGGGCCGGCGACGGCGACGGTGCGCCCGTCGACCTTGTGCACCCAGGGCACGACGCGGCCGTAGCTGAAGCGCATGCGCAGCGCGGAGCGCATCGGGACGCGCCCGCTGACGCCCTCGACGATGCGCACCAGCTGCGGTGCGTGGTCCTCGCGGGGCGGCATGAAGTCGGTCACGCGGACGGTGCCGCGCGGCGTGTCCCACTCCGATTCCAGGATCAGCGAGTCGCCCTGGTAGCGGCGGCGCGTCGCCGCGGGGGCCTCGGCGCCCCCCGGGAACGCCGGGCCGATGCGCCAGAAGCCGTGATCCTCCGTTCCGAGGATGCTCGCGAAGACGGCATGGGAGTCGAAACGGGGCAGACACAGCCAGTCCACCGATCCGTCCCGGCAGACCAGTGCGGCGGTCTGCATGTCCCCGATCAGTGCGTAATCCTCGATGCGCCCGGACACGTTAGATCTCCCAGTCGAACGGCCACGTCCGCCCCGAAGGGCGCTTGCATTGCGCGGTTGCGCGGTCCCGTGGGTATGGATCCCCGCACTGAGCTCATGATTCCGGATGCGGCCGGGTTACGCCGTCTGCCGGACTGCTCGGCGGCGATGTGGTGCGATATCCGAGCAGGATATGACGGCACCCTAGTGATCTCCTGAAGTCGGGGGACAATGTGTCTAGTCCGAATGGGTGACCTGGGCGAATGCGGGCGTGACCGGCCCCGGGACGATCGGTGGCGCTCCGTCGAGCGGCCGTGGCGGCGCGTGGCCGGAGGCGGACCGGCCCGGGCGCTGATAGGCTGGTACCCCGTGGACCGGTGGTCTGCCTGTGCGAATCAGGGGCCCCGAAACCGCAGCTTCGGCGCCCCCAGAGAGCCTCCGGTTCGCTGGTGGCCGGCGCCGGACGCACCTCTACTTCGCGACCACGGGAGCCCCCTCTTGGCGAGCACAGCCATGACGACCAAGCACATCTTCGTCACCGGGGGTGTCGCCTCCTCCCTCGGCAAGGGCCTGACGGCCTCCAGCCTGGGTGCCCTGCTGAAGGCGCGCGGTCTGCGGGTCACCATGCAGAAGCTCGACCCGTACCTGAACGTCGACCCGGGCACGATGAACCCGTTCCAGCACGGCGAGGTGTTCGTCACCAACGACGGCGCCGAGACCGACCTGGACATCGGCCACTACGAGCGCTTCCTCGACGTGGACCTCGACGGCTCGGCCAACGTCACCACCGGCCAGGTCTACTCGCAGGTCATCGCCAAGGAGCGGCGCGGCGAGTACCTCGGTGACACCGTGCAGGTCATCCCGCACATCACCAACGAGATCAAGCACCGCATCCGCCGCATGGCGACCGAGGACGTCGACGTCGTCATCACCGAGGTCGGCGGCACGGTCGGCGACATCGAGTCGCTGCCGTTCCTGGAGACCGTCCGCCAGGTCCGCCACGAGGTCGGCCGCGACAACGTCTTCGTCGTGCACATCTCGCTGCTGCCCTACATCGGCCCCTCCGGCGAGCTGAAGACCAAGCCGACCCAGCACTCGGTCGCGGCCCTGCGCAACATCGGCATCCAGCCCGACGCGATCGTCCTGCGCGCCGACCGCGAGGTCCCCACCTCCATCAAGCGCAAGATCTCGCTGATGTGCGACGTGGACGAGGCGGCCGTCGTCGCGGCGATCGACGCCAAGTCGATCTACGACATCCCGAAGGTGCTGCACACCGAGGGCCTCGACGCGTACGTCGTGCGCAAGCTGGACCTGCCGTTCCGCGACGTGGACTGGAGGGTCTGGGAGGACCTGCTGGACCGCGTCCACAACCCCGACCACGAGGTCAAGGTCGCGCTCGTCGGCAAGTACATCGACCTGCCCGACGCGTACCTGTCGGTGACCGAGGCGCTGCGCGCCGGCGGTTTCGCCAACAAGGCCCGCGTCCAGATCAAGTGGGTCGCCTCCGACGACTGCAAGACCCCGGCGGGAGCCGCTGCGGTGCTCGGCGACGTGGACGCGATCTGCGTGCCCGGCGGCTTCGGCGACCGCGGTGTCAACGGCAAGGTCGGCGCGATCACCTACGCCCGCGAGAACAGGATCCCGCTGCTCGGCCTGTGCCTGGGCCTGCAGTGCGTGGTCATCGAGGCCGCGCGCAACCTGGCGGGCATCGCGGACGCCAACTCGACCGAGTTCGACGCCTCCACCCCGCACCCGGTGATCTCCACGATGGAGGAGCAGCTGGCCTTCGTCGAGGGCGCCGGCGACCTGGGCGGAACGATGCGCCTGGGCATGTACCCGGCCAAGCTGGCCGAGGGCTCCATCGTGCGCGAGGTCTACGGCGACCAGGCGTACGTGGACGAGCGCCACCGCCACCGCTACGAGGTCAACAACGCCTACCGCGGCGAGCTGGAGAAGAAGGCCGGCCTCGTCTTCTCCGGCACCTCCCCGGACAACAAGCTCGTCGAGTACGTCGAGTACCCGCGCGAGGTGCACCCCTACCTGGTGGCCACCCAGGCCCACCCGGAGCTGCGCTCGCGCCCGACCCGGCCGCACCCGCTGTTCGCGGGCCTGGTCAAGGCCGCGGTGGAGCGTCAGCAGGCCGCGAAGGCCAAGTGACGGTCTGACCGCATAACGTAGACGGCCGGGGCACGTGACGTGCCCCGGCCGTCGCGTTTATGACGCGTCTTCTGTCGCTTTTTCTGTCTCGCTTTCGGAAGGTACGGGGTACGGGTCATGGCCATGGGCATCGCAGACAGCGGGGAGACGTGGGAGGTCATCGCCTCACGGACCCCGTTCGAGGGCGCGAAGACGGCGGTCCGCTCGGACCAGGTGAGCATGCGGGACGGATCCGTGGTGCGCCGGGACTACCAGGTGCACCCGGGATCGGTGTGCGTGCTCGCGCTCGACGAGGACGGCGGAGTGCTCGTGCTGCGCCAGTACCGCCACCCCGTACGGCACAAGCTCTGGGAGCTCCCGGCCGGGCTGCTCGACGTACCCGGTGAGAACCCCCTGCACGCGGCCCAGCGGGAGCTGTACGAGGAGGCGCACGTCAAGGCGGAGGACTGGCGGGTGCTCGTCGACTTCTTCGCTTCCCCCGGCGGCTCCGACGAGGCGATCCGGATCTTCCTCGCGCGCGGGCTCTCCGAGGCGGAGGGAGAGCGGTACGCGGTGTCGGAGGAGGAGGCGGACATGGAGGTCGCCCGCGTCCCGCTCGCGGACCTGGTCCGCGGGGTCCTGGAGGGCCGCCTCGGCAACCCGGGCCTGGTGACCGGGGCCCTGGCGCTGTCCGCGGCCCTCGCCTCCCCGGGTGGCCTGGACGCCCTGCGCCCGGCCCAGCCCCCGTGGCCGGCCCGGCCGTACGAGGTCTGACCCCACAGGCCGGTCCCCCGGGAGCATGGTGTGACGATCCGCTGATCCGATTGGGCGATGTGTCCGCCGCGCTCCACACGGGTCGTCGCTCTGCGTGAACTACGCTCGCAACCCGAAGGCAGGGAGAGGAGCGGATCCGTGACGGATTTCGTCGGGCGGCGGCGTGAGCTCAAGGAGCTGCGCGAGGACATCGCACGGACCGGGCTCGACACCCTCTCGGGACGCAAGGCCAAGTCCCCCAGGGCGCGCGTGCTCCTCGTCGCCGGGCGCCCCGGCTCGGGGCGCACCGCCCTCGCCGAGGCCTTCGTGCGCGAGGTCGCCGAGGACTACCCGGACGGGATCCTGCGCACCCGCCTCACCTCGCCCGGCGGGCAGGCCGTCACCACCGAGCGGGCGATCCGGACCCTGCTGGAGGGCCACGGGGAGCCCACGCCCCCGGGCGCCGCCGAGGACGAGCTCAGCTCCGCCCTGCGCGCGGCCCTCGCCCACCGCAAGGCGATCCTGCTCGTCGACGACGCCGCCGATCCGTACCAGGTCGACGCCCTGCTGCCGGACACCCCCGAATGCCTGGTCGTGATCACCGCCGAGGGCCCGCTCACCGGGATTCCGGATGTCCGCCCCTGCACCCTCGGCGGACTCGACACCCCCTCCGGGGTCCAGATGCTGGCCCAGCGCATCGGGGAGACCAGGATCACCGTCGACCCCCGCGCCGCCGAGGACCTCGCCGAGGCCTGCGGAGGCCAGCCCGCCGCGCTGGCCCTGGTCGGCGGCTGGCTCGCCGCGCACCCCAAGGCCGCCGTCTCCGACGTGGCCAAGCAGCTGCACGACATGCCGCCGGGCGCCGGCGGACCGCTCGGCCGCGGCTTCCGGCTCGTCTACGAGTCCCTGCCGCAGCCCGCCCAGCGCACCCTCCGCTTGCTGCCCCTGGCCCCCGCCGGGACCGTCGACTCGCACACCGCCTCCGCCCTCGCCGGATGCTCCGTGGCCGCCGCCCAGTCCACCCTGGACGACTTCGCCGGTCTGGGCCTCCTGCGCCATTCCTCCGACGGGCTCTTCCTGCTGCCCGGCTGCCTCGTACCGCTGCTCCAGGCCCTCCTGGAGGCCAAGGAGCGGGCCGGCGAGGTCGAGCTGGCCAGGGCCCGGATGCTGGAGCGCACCGTACGCCTGCTGCACTCATGCCGGGTCATGGCCGAGCCCGATGACCACGGGGCGGACGCGGCGGCGGGGACGGACGCACGGGAGAGGCTGGACGGGCTGCCTCGCGCACTGCGCTTCCCCGACCGGCGCGCCGCCGCCAAGTGGCTCGACACCCGGCTGCCCGCGCTCTGCGCGGCCGCCACCCTGGCCGTGGCCGACGGCGGGCTGGACACCCTGGCCCGGCGGCTGGTCGCGGCCCTCGTGCGGGCCCTCGCCGAGCACCGCGGCACCGCGGTCGCCGCCCCCGAGCTGTACGGGCTGCACCGCCTGGTCCTGGACGTGGCGGTCCGCCGAGACCTGCACCGGGAGCAGGCCGCGGCCCTGCTGAACCTGGCCGACCTGGACGCCGAGACCGGCCGCACCCAGGAGGCGCTGGAGCGCTACCGGGCCGCGCTGGACGCGGGACGCGCCGCGAACGACCCGTACGCGACGGGCCGCGCGATGGAATCCGTAGGCGGCGCCTACCAGGAGCTGGCGGACTGGCACCGGGCGGCCGACTGGTTCGGCCGGGCCCTGTCCCAGGCCCTCGCGCGCGGTGAGCGGGCGGACGAGGCCCGGCTGTACGGACGGCTCGGCAACGTGCACACGTACGCGGGCCGCTACGGGGACGCGCTGCGCAGCTGGCGGGCCGCCGCCGCGGGGTACCGGAAACTTGCCGATGTGCCGGGCCAGGCAAAGGCGTTGAGCGAGATGGCGCGAATCCAGGAGTACGCCGGAAGGCCCGAGGAATCGCTGCACACCTGCCGCGAGGCGGTGGAGCTCGCGCGCCGGGCCGCAGACCTGCGGCTTCAGGCCGCGCTCCAGGTGCGCCTGGCCGACACCCTCGACCGGCTGGGAGACCCCGCGGCTGCCAGGCTGCACCGGTCCGCAGCCGACAGATTGCTGGGAGATGACCCCGCAGCCTGCGAAATCCGCAGTGGTTCCGACTGAGATTATTGGTTTGCAAGGCTAGACAGCGCGTCGTCCTTCATTAGACTGGCTTCACCACGACATCCCGTGGTGCATCCCGTTGCGCGTTCTTGTGGGCGGGTATGTATGGAAGTGCCCCGAAAAATCCCCTGAGCCAAGGACCGTGATCGACGATGAAGGTCGGCATCCCCCGCGAGGTCAAGAACAACGAGTTCCGGGTCGCCATCACGCCCGCCGGCGTGCATGAGCTGGTCCGTAACGGCCACCAGGTCTTCGTCGAGCAGAACGCCGGTGTCGGCTCCTCGATCACGGACGCCGAGTACGTCTCGGCCGGCGCCGAGATCCTCGGTACGGCGGACGAGGTCTGGGCGACCGCCGACCTCCTGCTGAAGGTCAAGGAGCCCATCGCCGAGGAGTACCACCGCCTCCGCAAGGACCAGACCCTCTTCACCTACCTGCACCTCGCGGCCTCCCGCGAGTGCACGGACGCCCTCCTGGAGTCCGGCACCACCGCCATCGCGTACGAGACGGTCGAGCTCGCGAACCGCGCGCTCCCGCTGCTCGCCCCGATGTCCGAGGTCGCGGGCCGCCTGGCCCCGCAGGTCGGCGCCTACCACCTGATGCGCTCGGCCGGCGGCCGCGGCGTGCTCCCCGGCGGCGTCCCCGGCACCCACGCCGGCGAGTGCGTGGTCATCGGCGGCGGCGTCTCCGGCTGGAACGCCGCGCAGATCGCCATCGGCATGGGCTTCCACGTGACCCTGCTCGACCGCGACATCAACAAGCTCCGCGAGGCCGACAAGATCTTCGGCACGAAGATCAAGACGATCGTCTCCAACGCCTACGAGCTGGAGAAGGCCGTCGTCGAGGCCGACCTCGTCATCGGCGCCGTGCTGATCCCGGGTGCGAAGGCCCCGAAGCTGGTCACCAACGAGCTCGTCGCCAAGATGAAGCCCGGAAGTGTCCTTGTCGACATTGCGATCGACCAGGGCGGCTGCTTCGAGGACTCCCGTCCGACCACCCACGCCGAGCCGACCTTCCAGGTCCACAACTCGGTCTTCTACTGCGTCGCCAACATGCCGGGCGCGGTGCCGAACACCTCCACCTACGCGCTGACCAACGCCACGCTGCCCTACATCGTGCAGCTCGCGAACCTCGGCTGGGTCGAGGCGCTGCGCCGTGACCCCGCGCTCGCGCTGGGCCTCAACACCCATGACGGCCAGGTCGTTTACGGTCCGGTCGCCGAGGCGCACGCCCTTCCGATCCTTGAGCTGAACACGCTGCTCGGCTGATCGGTCAGACCCCGTCAACGACTGACGTCAATCTCACGTATCCGGCCGGACCTTGCCCCCAAGGTCCGGCCGGAGGCGTCTGGGGGGTGCGCGCGGGGGCGGCTCAACTCGCCTCGAACGTAACCCTTTAACCCTTTCGCACACCTGCGAAACTTCCCGGCGACGGCCCGGACGCCCTTGACAGAGTGGTGTTCGGTTGCCGACACATCGTTGCCGGTCCGACGGATTGTGTTGCCGCTGAGTGGTGACACGCCATAGAGTCGCCAACCGTCGGCATGGTGCCACGCTGACCTATCGATAAGTGTCCTGGTCACGTCCGAGGAGGTAAGACGACTTGTGAATGAGTCGACATTTGCTCCCGGAGGTGGTCGAGCGGGGACGCCAGACCGGGGCCAAGGATCCGGGGGGCTCGAAGCGGTCGGCTCCGTCGCGGTCCGCACCTTCGCAAACCACCAGCACATGACGACGCCCCAAAAGAGCATGGACGGCCTAGACGTGAACTCCAGGGCCGGCGACCTGAGCGGCGAAAAGCCCGTGGGTTTCGCCGACTACGAAAACGTGCCCGAAGGGCACTTCTACGACCCGGACGCGGAGTACGAGCCCGACCCCGAGTACGCGGCCACCCTCGCCCCCGACGCTGCCCGTCAGCGCCGGGAGCGGATCGGCCCGACCGGACGGCCGCTGCCGTACTTCCCGATCCCGGGCCCGCTGACCGACCACGGTCCGGCGAAGATCATCGCGATGTGCAACCAGAAGGGCGGCGTGGGCAAGACCACGTCGACCATCAACCTGGGTGCCGCGCTCGCCGAGTACGGGCGCCGCGTGCTGCTCGTCGACTTCGACCCGCAGGGCGCGCTGTCCGTGGGCCTCGGCGTGAATCCGATGGAACTCGACCTGACGGTCTACAACCTGCTCATGGAGCGGGGCATGTCGGCCGACGAGGTGCTGCTCAAGACCGCGGTTCCGAACATGGACCTGCTGCCGAGCAACATCGACCTGTCCGCCGCCGAAGTGCAGTTGGTCAGCGAGGTCGCGAGAGAGTCGACGCTGCAGCGGGCGCTGAAGCCCCTGATGGCCGACTACGACTACATCGTGATCGACTGTCAGCCCTCGCTCGGCCTGCTGACCGTGAACGCCCTGACGGCGGCTCACAAGGTCATCGTGCCGCTGGAGTGCGAGTTCTTCGCGCTGCGCGGTGTGGCACTGCTGACCGAGACCATCGAGAAGGTGCAGGAGCGGCTCAACCCGGAGCTGGAGCTCGACGGCATCCTCGCCACGATGTACGACTCCCGTACGGTGCACAGCCGCGAGGTGCTGGCGCGCGTGGTCGAAGCCTTCGACGACCACGTCTACCACACGGTCATCGGCCGTACGGTGCGCTTCCCGGAGACCACGGTCGCCGGCGAGCCGATCACCACGTACGCCTCCAACTCCGTCGGTGCCGCCGCCTATCGCCAGCTGGCCAGGGAGGTGCTCGCCCGGTGTCACGCCGAGTGAGTCTGCCCGGAGCCGACGAACTGTTCCGTACGACCGGTGGGACGGCGCTCCAGGCGTCCTCGCCGAGGCGCGGCCCGGAGGAGTCGAACGCCGGGGAGCACGCGGCGGCGTCGGCCGAGGGCACGGCGGGCGAGGGCCGCAGCCGGGAGGCCGCGGCGGCCGGGCCGGAGTCGGTGGTCGCACCCCGGCGCCCGCAGGAAGGTTCTGTCAGCCCGGAGCCCCGGCGGGGCAAGGGCCAGGGCCGCGGGGCGAACCGCCGGCCCAGCGGGCGTGAACGGCACGACGAGAAGATCACGGTCTACGTCTCCGCCGAGGAGCTCATGGACCTGGAGCACGCGCGGCTTGTGCTGCGCGGCGAGCACGGGCTGGCCGTGGACCGCGGGCGCATCGTCCGCGAGGCGGTGGCGGTCGTGCTCGCGGACCTGGAATCCCGCGGCGACGCGAGCATCCTGGTCCGCAGACTCCGCGGCCGCTGACTGCCTGACCGGCGGAGCGCCGACCGCCCGGCCGGCTGGTGCCGAGCGCCTGATTTCGGGCGTCGCCGGGTCGGAGGGCATTGCCGGGACGGCGGCCCGTCGTGCCGGTCCTGCGCGGCTTTCCTTCCCGGGCGGGTCCGCGGGAGGGAGGCGGGCGGAGCGTGGCAGCCTTGGGGTGGCTCCGCCGACCGACGTCTCTTCCGCACCGCCTTGGACCCCGATGCCCCCTCCCGCAGATCCCAGCCGCCCCGCCCGCCGCAGTCTGGGGCGCGGGCCGGGTGCCCGGGACGCGTCCGAGCAGCAGGACGCGCACGCACCCCCCGCGGGACCCACGGCCGCCGGGCGGCGGGGCGAGAACCCCGCTCCGCCCGCCGAGGCCGCTGACGCGCCCGCTGAGCCCCGTACGCCCGCCGGGGTGGCCCCCGAGGCCGCCGAGGGGGTCGCGGCCGCCGAAGGGGCCGTGGAGGCGCCTCACGGGGCTCCTGTGGCTGCCGGGGTGGCGGCGGGCGGTTCCGGCGAGACCGGCGGGCGGTTCACGCTGCGGCTGGCCAACTTCGAGGGGCCCTTCGACCTGCTGCTCCAGCTGATCTCCCGGCACAAGCTCGACGTCACCGAGGTCGCCCTCTCCAAGGTCACCGACGAGTTCATGGCGCACATCCGCGCCATGGGCCCCGACTGGGACCTCGACCAGACCACCGAGTTCCTCGTGGTCGCCGCGACCCTCCTCGACCTCAAGGCCGCCCGCCTGCTGCCCGCCGCCGAGGTCGAGGACGAGGCCGACCTCGCCCTCCTGGAGGCCCGCGACCTGCTCTTCGCCCGGCTGCTCCAGTACCGCGCGTACAAACAGATCGCCGAGATCTTCGAGTGGCGCGCCGAGAGCGAGGGTCGCCGCCACCCGCGCACCGTCGGCCTGGAGGACCACCACGCCGAGCTCCTGCCCGAGGTCGTCATCGGCATCGGCGCCGAGGGGTTCGCCAGGCTGGCGGTCAAGGCCATGCAGCCCAGGGCGAAGCCGCAGGTCTACGTCGACCACATCCACGCCCCGCTCGTCAGCGTGCGGGAGCAGGCCGCTCTCGTGGTCGCGCTGCTCAAGGCGCGCGGCGAGGCCACCTTCCAGGAGCTCACCGAGGACGCCGGCGACACCCTCACCGTCGTCGCGCGCTTCCTGGCGCTCCTGGAGCTCTACCGCGAGAAGGCGGTGGTCCTCGACCAGGAGGACGCGCTGCGGACACTGACCGTGCGCTGGAGCGGCGGGGACGGCGACGGGATGCCGACCGTCACCGACGAGTTCGACCGGATCGTGGAGGTCAAGGAATGAGCGACGTGGCCGGGCTCGCGCTGAAGCCCGCTCTGGAGGCCGTCCTCATGGTCGTGGACGAGCCCGCGACCGAGGCGCACCTGGCCAAGGTGCTGGACCGCGCCCCGCGCGAGGTCGCGGACGCCCTGCGCGAGCTGGCGGACGAGTACACCGTCCAGGGGCGCGGCTTCGAGCTGCGGCTCGTCGCCGGCGGCTGGCGGTTCTACACCCGGGCCGAGTACTCGGCGGCCGTCGAGCGCTTCGTACTGGACGGCCAGCAGGCCCGGCTGACCCAGGCGGCGCTGGAGACCCTGGCGGTGGTCGCGTACCGGCAGCCGGTGAGCCGTTCGCGGGTCTCGGCGGTCCGCGGAGTGAACTGCGACGGGGTCATGCGGACCCTGCTCCAGCGCGGTCTGGTGGCCGAGGCGGGCACGGAACCCGAAACAGGTGCGATCCTGTACAGGACGACGAACTACTTTCTGGAGCGGATGGGCCTGCGCGGCCTGGACGAGCTCCCGGAGCTCGCGCCCTTCCTCCCCGAGGCGGACGCGATCGAAGCCGATACGCAAGAGGGTGTTCCGTCGTTCGATCCGGATGCACCGGATACCGATGAAGACGACAAGACGACGGAACTTTGATGCGAAGCAGCGGCAACGGCAACGGTGGCAACAGGAACAGCGGCGGCGGTGGCGGCGGCGGGCGTGGTAACTCCCGCGGCGGCAGCTCCAGCGGCGGCGGTGGCGGCTACCGCGGTGGCGGCTCCGGCGGCAGCGGCTCGGGAGGCGGCTCCCGCGGCGGCAGCTCGGGCGGCGGCTACCAGGGCGGCTCCCGTGGTGGCAGCTCGGGCGGCAGCTCGGGCGGTGGCTACCAGGGTGGCTCCCGCGGCGGCAGCTCCGGCGGTGGCTACCAGGGCGGCTCCCGTGGTGGCAGCTCGGGTGGCGGCTCGGGCGGTGGCTACCAGGGTGGCTCCCGTGGTGGCAGCTCCGGCGGTGGCTACCAGGGCGGCTCCCGCGGCGGCAGCTCCGGCGGTGGCTACCAGGGCGGCTCCCGCGGCGGCAGCTCCGGCGGTGGCTACCAGGGCGGCTCCCGCGGCGGCAGCTCGGGTGGCGGCTACCAGGGTGGCGGCTCCGACCGCGACCGCGAGCCCGCTCCCCGCATCCGCAACCCCCGCCCCGAGGAGCGTCGCTACGACGTGGGCCCCGAGGGCGAGCGCAGCCGCGGCGGCGGCGCCAACGCCGGTCGCGGCGGTGCCCGCGGCGACTCGGCGCGCGGCGGGGCCAAGGGCGGCCCCCGCACCTCCAAGACCCCCGGCATCGGCGGGGCCGGCGGCCCGCGCAGCGGCCCCGGCAGCCGCAGCGGCCAGTCCCGCCCCCGCGAGCTGGAGGCGCGGATCGAGGAGCGCGTGCGCGACCGGTACGCCGACAAGCCCGTGATCAAGACCCCGAAGACCTTCCCGGGCGCCGAGGAGGAGGGCGAGCGCCTGCAGAAGGTGCTCGCGCGGGCCGGCATGGGCTCGCGCCGCGCGTGCGAGGAGCTCATCGAGCAGGCCCGCGTCGAGGTCAACGGCGAGATCGTGCTGGAGCAGGGCAAGCGCGTCCAGCCGAAGGACGAGATCAAGGTGGACGGCCTGACGGTCGCCACCCAGTCGTACCTGTTCTTCGCGCTGAACAAGCCGGCCGGCGTCGTCTCCACCATGGAGGACCCGGACGGCCGCCAGTGCCTCGGCGACTACGTCACCAATCGTGAGACGCGTCTCTTCCACGTCGGCCGGCTCGACACGGAGACCGAGGGCATCATCCTGCTCACCAACCACGGTGAGCTGGCCCACCGCCTCACGCACCCGAAGTACGGCGTGAAGAAGACGTACGTGGCCGCCATCACCGGCTCGCTGCCGCGCGACATCGGCAAGCGCCTCAAGGACGGCATCGAGCTGGAGGACGGCTGGGCCCGCGCCGACAACTTCCGCGTCCTGGACCAGCTCGGCAAGAACTACATGGTCGAGGTGACCCTCCACGAGGGCCGCAAGCACATCGTCCGCCGCATGCTCTCCGAGGCGGGCTTCCCCGTCGAAAAGCTCGTCCGGACCTCCTTCGGTCCCATCGAGCTGGGTGACCAGAAGTCCGGCTGGCTGCGCCGCCTGACCAACACCGAGGTCGGCATGCTCATGCGCGAGGTCGGTCTGTAACCCCTCCCAGAGGTTCGAAAAGCCCGCAGTGCCCCGTGGCACTGCGGGCTTTTTCGGCTTGTCAGGGACCCGCCGCGTTGTTTATAGTCAGGGTGACTATTAAAGAACGAGGGGGTCGGCCGTCATGAGCTGGACCGAAATCCTGGGCTTCGCCACCGGAGCCCTGTGCGTCTGGCTCGTCGCCCGGCAGCACGTGGCGAACTGGCCCATCGGCATCGCCAACAACGTCTTCTTCATCGTGCTCTTCGCCCAGTCCGGCCTGTACGCCGACGCCGGACTCCAGATCGTCTTCATCGCCCTCGCCGCGTACGGCTGGTGGTCCTGGACCCACGGGGGTGGACCAGGAACCGCCGAGGCCCTGCCGGTGCGCCGCACCACGCGCGCCGAATGGGCCGTGCTGGCCGCGGCGGGGGCGGTGGGGGCGCTCGGGCTCACGATCCTGCTGGGCCGGGTCACCGACTCCACCGTCCCGTTCTGGGACGCGCTGACCACCGGGCTCTCGCTCATGGCCACGTACGGCCAGTGCCGCAAGCTGGTCGAGTCCTGGTGGCTGTGGATCGCCGCCGACCTCGTCTACATCCCGCTCTACGCGTACAAGGGGCTGTACTTGACCTCGGCCCTGTACGTCGGCTTCCTCGCGCTCTGCGTGGTCGGCCTGCTGGGCTGGCGGCGCACGCTCCCGGCGCGCGGCTCCCGTACGGCGGCCTCGGCGGTCACGGCATGAGCCCCGCGAAGCGCTACGCCCACGGGCTGGTCCTCGGCAAGTTCTACCCGCCGCACGCCGGCCACCACCACCTGGTGCGCACCGCCCAGGAGCGGTGCGAGCGGCTGACCGTGCTGGTGTGCGCGGCCTCCGTGGAGTCGGTGCCGCTCGCCGACCGCGTGGCGTGGATGCGCGAGGCGCACCCGGGGGCGCAGATCGTCGGAGCGGTCGACGACATCCCGGTCGACCTGCACGACCCTGCGGTCTGGGAGGCGCACATGGCGGTCTTCCGGGGCGCGGTGCCGCAGCGCGTCGACGCCGTGTTCACGTCGGAGGCGTACGGGGCGGAGCTCGCCCGGAGGTTCGGGGCCGAGGAGGTCTGCGTGGACCCGGAGCGCACCCGCTTCCCCGTCTCGGGTACGGCGGTTCGGGCGGACCCGGCCGGGAACTGGGAGTTCCTGGGGCCGGCCGTACGGGCGGCCCTGACCCGGCGGATCGTCGTGCTCGGCGCCGAGTCGACCGGTACGACGACCCTGTCGCGGGCGCTCGCGGCGCACTACCGGGCGCGCGGCGGGGTGTGGGCCGCCACGGGCTGGGTCGCGGAGTACGGGCGCACGTACAGCGAGGAGAAGCTGGCGGCGGCGCGGGCGGCGGACCCGGCGGCCACCTGGGAGGACGTGTCCTTCACGGCCGCGGAGTTCCCGGTGATCGCGCGGCGCCAGGACGCGGAGGAGGAGCGGGCCGCCCGGGCGGGTTCACCGGTGCTGATCTGCGACACCGACTCCTTCGCGACCGGCATCTGGCACGAGCGGTACACGGGCGGCCGCAGCGAGGAGGTCGAGAAGATCGCCGCGCTGACGCACCGGGACCTCTACCTGCTGACGGACCACGCGGACGTGCCCTTCGAGGACGACGGGCTGCGCGACGGCGAGCACCTGAGACCGTGGATGACGGACCGGTTCCGCGCGGAACTCACCGACACCGGCAGGCGTTTCCTGGTCGTGCGCGGCGACCGCGAGGCGCGGTTGGCGCAGGCCGTCGAGGCGGTCGACGCGCTGCTGGCCGGCGGCCGGCAGTTCGCGGACCCGCTGCCGGAGCACCGATGACGACGGCGGCCTACGACCCGCGGGCGTTCGAGCCCTTCGCGGTGACCGTGGACCTGGCGGTGTTCACCGTCCGGGGCGGGGCGCTGCACGTCCTGCTGATCCGGCGCGGGCAGCAGCCGTACGAGGGCGCCTGGGCGCTGCCCGGCGGCTTCGTCCTGCCGAGGGAGTCCGCGGAGACCGCGGCCCGCCGGGAACTGGCCGAGGAGACCGGCCTGCCGCAGACGCTCGTCGCCGCGCTGCACCTGGAGCAGCTGCGCACGTACAGCGAGCCGGACCGCGATCCGCGGATGCGGGTGGTCTCGGTGGCCTTCACCTCCCTGGTCCCGGACATGCCGGAGCCGGCGGCGGAGGGCGGCGGGGACGCGGCGCAGGCTTGCTGGGTACCGGTGGGGGAGGCGGCCGGCCTCGCCTTCGACCATGCGCTGATCCTGGCGGACGCCCGGTCCCGGGTCGGCGCGAAGCTGGAGTACACCTGCCTGGCCACGGGGTTCTGCCCGCCCGAATTCACCCTCGGGGAGCTTCAGTCGGTCTACGAGGCCGTCTGGGGCACCACGCTGGACCGGCCCAACTTCCGCCGCAAGGTGCTGGCGACGCCGGGCTTCGTCGAAGCCGTGCCGGGTGCGGCCCGCCTGACCGCGGGACGCGGGAAACCGGCCGCGCTGTACCGCGCGGGGCCGGCGACCGCCCTGCACCCGCCCCTGCTCCGCCCCACGGAAGGACACGCGAAGTGACACGTGAAGCGACCCGCGAAATGGCCACGGCCCCGAAGAAGCAGGCGGCGACCGGAGCCCTCCTCGGCCTCGCCCTGGGCGACGCGCTGGGCTTCCCGACCGAGTTCAACGACGTCCCGTCCATCCTGGCGAAGACCGGACCGTGGCGCGAGATGCGGCTGCCGCGCCCGGCGATCGTCACGGACGACACCCAGATGACGCTGGCTCTGGCGCGCGGCATACGGACGGCGGCGGAACGCGGGCACGTGGGCCCGCTGCGCCTGACCCGCCCGGTCCGGGAGGAGTTCGTCGACTGGTACCACTCCCCGGAGAACAACAGGGCCCCGGGCAACACCTGCCTGCGGGCGTGCAGCCTCCTCGACGCACCGGACCGGGACTGGCGGGACGCCAGCCAGATCGGCTCGAAGGGCTGCGGGGCGAACATGCGCGTGGTCCCGGTGGGCCTGGTCCCGGGCTGGACGCAGGAGGAGCGCGCCGGCGCGGCACAGCTCCAGTCGGCCCTCACCCACGGCCACCCGACGGCCCTCGCGGCCTGCGACCTGACGGCCCGGGCGGTGTACCTCCTCGCGCAGGGGACCGAGGTGACCGGCCTGGTCGGGCAGCTGCGCTCGTACGCCCTGGACCAGCGCACCCGCTACCACGAGCGCTGGCTGGGCGACCTGTGGATGCGCACGGCGTCGGACGCGAGCCCGGAGTCCTTCATGGCCCGGGGCTGGGACGAGTGCCTGGCCGCCCTGGACCGCCTGACGGCGGCCCTGCGGACCCCCTCCCCGGAAACGGACCCGTGCCTGACGACGGGCGACGGCTGGATCGCGGAGGAGGCGCTCGCCACGGCCCTCCAGTGCTTCCTGCTCTTCCCGGAGGAACCCCTGACGGCCCTGCGCCGCGCGGCCTGCACCAAGGGCGACTCGGACTCGATCGCCTGCCTGGCCGGCGCCTTCGCCGGCGCCCACCTCGGCGCCGGCGTCTGGCCCCGGGACTGGGAGGGCCGCATCGAGTACCGGGACGAACTCCTGGCCTTCGGCGCCCTCTGGGATGCTTGATCCACGTTGGACGCACCCGCGTATCGACCCGACCCCCGTGGTGGCGGAGCAGCCCGACCCGCTGCGCCACGCGTGCCGGGCGCCGCTCACCGGCATCCACCTGATGCGGTCGTCCGAGGTGCGGGCGCACCTGCCGAGCGCGGGTCGGCGTACGACGCCCCCGACGCGTTCGTCGTCCGGCGCCGGACCCTACGCGGCTGACGTGCGGCGGGCGCGCAGGAGGAAGTCCTCCACGCGGGCCCGGTCCGGTTCCGCGGGCAGGGGAGTGGTGGCCAGGGCCGGCTCCGACTCCTCCTGGAGGCGGGTCATCCAGGCCTCGACCTCCGGCCAGGTCAGTTCGCCGCGCCTGACCGCCAGGAGGCGGTCGCGGTGCTCCGTGGCGTCGATCGTCAGGCGGCCCGTGCGCAGGAGGTCGCGGCAGGACAGGAGCAGCCGCAGCAGGTGCATGGCGTGCTTCCAGCGCGGGGCCCCGTGGACGCGGACGTCCGCGAGGAGTTTCGCGTGCTGGGAGACCGCGTACCGGGTGAAGGTGGTGTGCGCCCGGCGGGACAGGAAGGCCTCCCGCAGGGAGAGGAGTTCCTCGCCCTGCGGGGTCAGCCGTTCCACCAGCGGGGAGTGCAGGCACTCCAGGATGTTCGGGTTGGCGCGCAGGGCGAGTTCGCAGAAGCGCTCCAGCTCCCAGGAGAACTCCTCCTCCCGCGGACCCTCCACGTGCGTCGGCGGCTTCTCGAAGCGCCAGAAGAGCGGAGTCGGGGCGAGGTAGACGCCGCGCCGGTCGGTGTCGCTCGCCCCCGTCGCCAGACCGAACGCCCGGGATCCCATCACGCACGCGTAGATCGTGTGGTCGCGTACGAGGGTGAGGGCTTGCGGGGGCGTCGTCTGCTCGTTCATCCCGGGAGCCTAGGCCGGGACGGGCGGGCTACGCGAGCGAGATCTCGCCGTCCGGGGCCACCGTGATCTGCTTCTCCGCCAGGGGGCGGGTCGCCGGGCCGTGGGCCACCGCGCCGTCGGTGATCTGGAACTTGCTGCCGTGGCAGGGGCAGTCGATGGTGCCGGCCGCCACCTTGTTCACGAGGCAGCCCTGGTGCGTGCACACCGCCGTGAAGCAGCGGAAGGACCCGGCCGTGGGCTGGGTGACCACCAGCTTCTCCTCCTTGAGGACCGTGCCGCCGCCCACCGGCACCGCGGAGGACTTCAGGAGCGCCTTGCCCGTTGCCGGCGAGGGGGAGGACGGGGAGGACGGGGCCGCGGCCTGCGGGGTGGAGGGGCTGCCCGGTTCGCTATTCGGGCCCTTCTCCTCGCCGCCGCACGCGGTGAGCGTGCCGCCGCCCAGCGCGACGGCCGCTCCTGCCGCCAGTACCGTACGGCGGGCCGTCGGCGTGGGGTCGCTCATGGGGTGCTCCTCGATCGGGTCGCTCCGGGATGGCGAGCAGCATCCTGGCGCCTCCCGGGCCCCAGGAGAAGCCCCCGCGCCGCCCGGCTCAGGAGCCCCGCTCCCAAGGGACGAGTTGCGCCGGGGAGTCCGGCGTGCGCACGACCTCCCAGACGCGGACCACGGCCGCCCGGTCCAACGGGCCGTGGACGTGCGGGTAGCGGCCGCCCGATTCACCCTCGCGGCGGACTTCCGAGGTCAGGGCCCGCTCGTCGAGTTC
The DNA here is from genome assembly GCF_040681715.1 of Streptomyces sp. NPDC051582. Classification (NCBI taxonomy): domain Bacteria; kingdom Bacillati; phylum Actinomycetota; class Actinomycetes; order Kitasatosporales; family Streptomycetaceae; genus Streptomyces; species Streptomyces sp. NPDC051582. The sequence continues at coordinate 222,383 of NZ_JBFAZJ010000008.1, read as the reverse complement.
GACGGCCAGCAGCGGACCCGGTGCCCCGCGGTAGTGCGCGTCCGCGATCGCGAGCACGGTCGGGCGGTCCGCCGAACAGTGCACGAAGCCCTCCGAGTCGAGGGAGGCGGGGGCGTACGGGAGCTCGGGAGAGGCGGTCCAGTCGGCGAGCGGCACGATGTGGAAGATCATGCCGATCGTTCTACCCCAGGAGGCGCCGAACGGTTGCACCAAGTGGCGGAAGGGGTCGGAGCAGGTGACATTGCCCGTGTCCCGAACAGATCGCGCGGTCGCTGCCGCAGGCCGTCGACGAGCTGAGCCCGGGCGGCTCGATCCCGGGCGGGTCGATCGAGGACGTCGTCCGGCAGCAGAACCTCTGGTCCACCGGCAAGCCGACAGCGGCGAGGGTCCGGCCTCCGTCCCACATGACGGGCCGCCGGGCCCTCGCGCCGTGTGCGCTGGCTACTCTGGGCCTGACTTGCCGTTACCCCTCACCCACCCGTCGTCACCCGCATCCCTGGAGCGTCCCCGTGAGAACCGCCGTCGTGATCGGAACCGGACTGATCGGCACCTCCGCGGCGCTCGCCCTGACCGCCCGCGGGATCACCGTCCACCTCTGCGACCACGACCCCGCCCAGGCCCGCACGGCCGCCGCCCTCGGCGCCGGCACCGACGAGGCCCCCGAGGGCCAGGTCGACCTCGCGATCGTGGCCGTACCGCCGGCCCACGTCGCCGCGACGCTGGCCGAGGCGATCGGCCGCGGCCTGGCCCGGGCGTACGTGGACGTGGCCAGCGTCAAGGGCGGGCCCCGCCGGGAGCTCACGGCCCTCGGCGTGGACGTCACGGCGTACATCGGGACCCACCCGATGGCCGGCAAGGAGCGCTCGGGCCCGCTCGCGGCGACGGCCGACCTCTTCGAGGGCCGGCCCTGGGTGCTGACCCCGACCCGGGACACCGACCACGAGGTGCTCAACCTGGCGCTCGAACTGGTGGCCCTGTGCAAGGCCGTACCGGTGGTCATGGACGCCGACGCGCACGACCGGGCGGTCGCACTCGTCTCGCACACCCCGCAGCTGGTGTCCAGCATGGTCGCCGCGCGCCTGGAGGAGGCCGACGAGACGGCGGTGCGGCTGTGCGGTCAGGGGATCCGGGACGTGACCCGCATCGCCGCCTCCGATCCGCGGATGTGGGTGGAGATCCTCTCGGCGAACCCGGGCCCGGTGGCCGACGTCCTCGCCGGGATCGCCTCCGACCTGGAGGCCACGGTGGACGCGCTGCGCGGGCTCCAGTCGGCGGACGTCGAGGAGCGGCGCGGCGGCGCGGCCGGCATCGAGGACGTCCTGAAGCGGGGCAACGCGGGCCGGGTCCGGGTACCGGGCAAGCACGGCGCGGCGCCCATGGTGTACGAGACGGTCGCCGTGCTGATCAGCGACCAGCCGGGCGAGCTCGCGCGGATCTTCGCCGACGCCGGGCGGGCCGGGGTCAACATCGAGGACGTACGGATCGAGCACGCCACGGGCCAGCAGGCCGGTCTGGTCCAGCTCATGGTCGACCCGAGGGCCGCCGCCTCCCTCACCGCGGAGCTGCGCGAACGCGGCTGGGCCCTGCGCCAGCAGTAGTCCCGGAAGCGGCCCGGCGCCCCTTCTCGGCGGTACTCCCCGGTACTGGGCGGCGCCCGCGCCCGGGGCCGGTAACCTTGGGGAGGGGCGCTTTGGCGCGCCCGGACACGTACGCGCAACCAGGAAGGTGCCCGCACCGTGGAAACCGCAGCTCCGTCCGCCGTGATCGTCGCCATCGACGGTCCCTCCGGCACGGGCAAGTCCAGCACCTCCAAGGCCGTGGCCGCCAAGCTCGGGCTGCGCTACCTGGACACCGGTGCCCAGTACCGGGCCATCACCTGGTGGATGATCACCAACGGGATCGACACCGACGACCCGCACGCGATCGCCGTGGCGGCCGGCAAGCCCGGCATCGTCTCCGGGACGGACCCGGCCGCGCCGACCATCACGGTCGACGGCCTGGACGCCTCCGGCCCGATCCGCACCCGGGAGGTCACCTCGAAGGTCAGCGCCGTCAGCGCCGTCCCCGAGGTGCGCACCCTGATCACCGAGCTCCAGCGCTCCATCGCCGCCTCGGCGGAGGGCGGGATCGTCGTCGAGGGTCGGGACATCGGCACCACCGTCCTGCCCGACGCCGACCTCAAGATCTTCCTGACCGCGTCCCCCGAGGCCCGCGCCGCGCGCCGCAGCGGGGAGCTGCGCGGCAAGGAGGCCACGGACCTCGCGGCCACCAAGGAAGCCCTGATCAAGCGCGACGCCGCCGACTCCGGCCGCAAGACCTCCCCGCTGGCCAAGGCCGGCGACGCCGTGGAGGTCGACACCACCGAGCTCACGCTCGACCAGGTGATCGAGTGCGTCGTCACGCTCGTGGAAGAGAAGCGGGCGGGGCGCCAGTGAGCGCTACGCCCTCCCTCAAGGGTGCGGCGCTCGGCCGGCGGATCGGCATCGGCCTCATGTACGGGCTGTGGAAGCCGCGCGTACTGGGCGCCTGGCGCGTCCCCGCCTCGGGGCCTGTCATCCTTGCCGTGAACCACGCGCACAACATCGACGGACCGATGGTCATGGGCACCGCCCCGCGGCCGCTGCACTTCCTCATCAAGAAGGAGGCGTACGTCGGCCCGCTCGGCCCGTTCCTGGACGGGATCGGCCAGGTCAAGGTCGACCGTACGGGCGTGGACCGGGGCGCGATCGGCAAGGCGCTCGCGGTGCTCGAAGGCGGCGGCGCCCTGGGGATCTTCCCCGAGGGCACCCGCGGCGAGGGCGACTTCGCCTCGCTGCGCGCCGGGCTCGCGTACTTCGCGGTCCGCAGCGGCGCGCCCGTCGTGCCCGTGGCCGTGCTCGGCAGCACCGAGCGCCGAGGGCGGCTGGTCCGCGGACTGCCGCCGTTCAAGAGCAGGGTCGACGTCGTCTTCGGCTCCGCCTTCGACGCGGGCGACGGCACCGGCCGCCGCACCCGTACGGCCCTGGACGAGGCCACCCTGCGCATCCAGAGCAGGCTGACCGCCCACCTGTCCGACGCCAAGCGCCTCACCGGGCGCTGAGCGAGACTTGACCCAGTAGTGGTCCCGCGCTGCGCGGGCACCACCGACCACCACGAACGACGAGGAACGGACTTCATGAACGACCAGCACGACCACGGAGCGCTCGGCGATGCCGAGTACGCGGAGTTCATGGAGCTCGCCGCGGAGGAAGGCTTCGAGGCAGAGGACGTCGAGGGCGCGATCGCGGAGGCCGGCCACGGGCCGCTGCCCGTGCTCGCCGTCGTCGGCCGCCCGAACGTCGGCAAGTCGACCCTGGTGAACCGCATCATCGGCCGCCGCGAGGCGGTCGTCGAGGACAAGCCCGGTGTCACCCGCGACCGCGTCACGTACGAGGCCGAGTGGGCCGGCCGCCGGTTCAAGGTCGTCGACACCGGCGGCTGGGAGCAGGACGTCCTCGGCATCGACGCCGCCGTCGCCGCCCAGGCCGAGTACGCCATCGAGACGGCCGACGCGGTCGTCTTCGTCGTCGACTCCAAGGTCGGCGCCACCGACAGCGACGAGGCCGTCGTCAAGCTGCTGCGCCGGGCCGGCAAGCCCGTCGTCCTGTGCGCGAACAAGGTCGACGGCCAGAGCGGCGAGTCCGACGCGGCCTCCCTGTGGTCCCTGGGCCTCGGCCAGCCGCACCCGGTCTCCTCGCTGCACGGCCGCGGTACGGGCGACATGCTCGACGCCGTCCTGGAGGCGCTGCCCGAGGCGCCCGAGCAGACCTTCGGCGGCACCCCGGTGGGCGGCCCCCGCCGCATCGCGCTCATCGGCCGTCCGAACGTCGGCAAGTCCTCGCTGCTCAACAAGGTCGCGAAGGAGGACCGCGTCGTCGTCAACGAGCTGGCCGGCACCACCCGCGACCCGGTCGACGAGCTGATCGAGCTCGGCGGCATCACCTGGAAGTTCGTGGACACCGCGGGCATCCGCAAGAAGGTGCACCTCCAGCAGGGCGCCGACTACTACGCCTCCCTGCGGACGGCCGCCGCCGTCGAGAAGGCGGAGGTCGCGGTCATCCTGATCGACACCACCGAGACGATCAGCGTCCAGGACCAGCGCATCATCACGATGGCCGTCGACTCCGGGCGCGCGATCGTGATCGCGTACAACAAGTGGGACGAGCTCGACGAGGAGCGCCGCTACTACCTTGAGCGCGAGATCGAGACCGAGATGCAGCAGGTCTCCTGGGCCCCGCGCGTCAACGTCTCCGCGCTGACCGGCCGCCACATGGAGAAGCTGGTCCCGGCGATCGAGACGGCCCTCGCGGGCTGGGAGACGCGCGTCCCGACCGGCCGGCTGAACGCCTTCCTCGGCGAGGTCGTCGCGGCCCACCCGCACCCGATCCGCGGCGGCAAGCAGCCCCGCATCCTGTTCGGCACCCAGGCGGGGAGCAAGCCGCCGCGGTTCGTCCTCTTCGCCTCGGGCTTCCTGGAGCACGGCTACCGGCGCTTCATCGAGCGCCGTCTGCGCGAGGAGTTCGGCTTCGAGGGGACGCCGATCCACATCTCCGTGCGGGTGCGCGAGAAGCGCGGCGCCCAGCACAAGAAGAAGTAGGGCGGATCAGCGGCGGGGGTTTGCCGGTCCGGGGTCAGTAGCCCCGGCGCGGAGCGGGCGGCAGGGCCGCCGGGATGTGGTGCATCCCGGTGTGGTGCTGCCGCCCGTTGGCGTACGCGGGGCCCGCGCCCGCGTGCTCGCCGCCGCCGGTCGCGGACCCGGCGTACGCGTACGAGGGCTGCGGTGCGGGGGCGTACGAGGCCGGCCACGGGTCCGTCTGCCATGCCGAACCATTCCAGCCGCTCCCGTACGAGCCGCCGCCGTACGGGGCGACGGCGCCCGCGTGCGAGCCCCCGTACGAGAACGCCGTGAACCCGAGGTCCTCCTCGCCCGTACGGTCGCCCGGCAGGGCCCGGAAGGCCCGCAGGTACTCCGAGTACAGCGCGTCGTAGATCGGCGTGTGCGAGACGGCGGGGCGCATCGGGGAGACGGCGCTCGCGTGGGCAGGGGCGCGGGGTGGGTCGTATGAATGCACGTATCAGCCAACGAACCCGTGGCCCTGCGGATGCGGGCGGGAAGCATAAAAACGCAGATCGCCGGGGGTGCGCGGGATGGACCGCGTACCCCCGGCGCAGGCCGCGCCGCCCCTGTTCGAGGCGCGGCGCGGCCGTTCCGGGCTCCCCTGCGGGACGGGGATCAGGCGCCCGTGGTGCCCGCCAGCGGCATCGAGGCCGCCACGAGCTTGCCGCCGGCGGCGGCCTTGTCCAGCGCGTCGCGGAGCAGGTCCTCGCGGGGCTGCTGGCCGATGGAGCCGACCGGGGCGGCGTAGATGAGCACGCGCTGGGTCTTGTTGACGGCGGCGCGCCAGCCGTCGGTGACCGACAGCGCCTGGTGCGCCTGCCACCAGGCGATCTGGCCGCCGCCCTCGGCGCCGGGCTGGAGCACGGCGTGCAGCTGGCCCGCCGCGAGCAGCACGGACCAGCCGCCCAGCGGGGAAGGCAGTTCGGCGGTGTCGGTGACCGGGACGAACCCCTGCTCGATGAGGAGCGGCAGGAAGTCGTCGCCGGGGCCGGTGGTGCCGGGGCGGGCGATCGGCGCGGTCGGCTCGACCACGAGGGCGGGGTGCAGCTCGCCGCCGATCAGGACCAGGCCGCTGGTGATGCCGAGGACGGCCTGGCCGCCGGGCACGTTCTGCGGGGCGTTGCCGCCGGCGGGGCTGTCACCGGTGATGCTGCGGACCGCCCCCTGGAGCTGCTCCTCGGAGACGTTGACCACCTGGGAGGGGATGCAGCCGGCGTGGGCGAAGGCGAGGACGGCGGTCTCCTCGCCGACGAACAGCACCGTGCTGGTGCGGTCGGTCTCGGGGTCCCCGGGGGTGCGGCAGGAGGTGCAGTCGTAGCTGCGCGGTGCGTCGTCGCCGGTGAGCAGCCTCTCGGCTTCTTCGTCACCGATCTCGGCACGTACCTCATCACTGACGTCGAGCATGCGGGGCACGGGCTGGCTCCTCGGATTGGGCGAGCGGGGGCGGCCGGGCGGTTCCCGGCTCGCCGGGCTCAACGGCGCAGCGGCGGCCGGGGTCACGCCGTTGGAGGGAACGGAATCGAACCTGGCCCCCGGAGGGGTGAACGTTCGGACCGGAGCTTTGTTTTCATGCCAACTCTTTTCCGCATGCGTGCAGTTGGTGGTCGGTACTGGCCGTTTGCGGCGGGAGCGGCGGCTGCGCCGACCGGGTGGGCTGCGGGACGGGCCGCGTGGCAAGCGCGGGAGGGGGCCGCGGCGCTGCGTAGCGTGACGCGATGCCCGACCTCCGGATCCGGCGGGCCGCCCCGGCGGCCGCCGCCGCAGCTGCCGCGCTGGCTCTCGTCCTCGTACTCCCGTCGGGGGCCGGCGCGGCCCCGCCGCCCCCCGCGCCCGGGCCCGCGGGTGCGGCCCACCCCGGCTCGCCCGGGATCATCGGGACCGGCCCGGGGGACTGCGGACCGGGCGGGCAGTGGCCCTGGGACTGCGTGGCCGACTGCGAGAGCAGCGGGCGCTGGGCCGTCAACACCGGCAACGGATTCTACGGGGGCCTGCAGTTCTGGCAGCCGACGTGGGAGGAGTACGGGGGGCTGGTGTTCGCGGCGCGGGCCGATCTGGCGAGCCGGGAGCAGCAGATCCGGGTGGCCGAGGAGGTGGTGGGCTTCCAGGGGTGGGACGCGTGGCCGGTGTGCTCGAAGCGGTACGGGCTGGCCGGGCGCATGCACGCGGTGCGGGCCGGGGACACGTTGGAGAAGATCGCCCGGCGGTACCGGGTGAAGGGCGGCGGGCAGGCCCTGTACGAGGCGAACCGGACGGTGATCGGCCCGAAGCCCCAGTCACTGGTGGTCGGCACGCTGCTGGCCCTGCCACCGTCGACGCCGCCGTCGGCTCCCGCGCCGGTCCCGGTGACGACGCCCGCCCCGGTCCCGACGCCCGTCCCGGCCCCGGTGCCGTCGCCGGTACCCGCCCCGAAGCCGGTTCCGTCGCGGGCCCCGGTCCCGGCTGCCCCGGCGGCCCCGAAGCCGGCGGCGAGCCCGCCGGTCCCGGCCCGTACGCCGGCCCCCGCGGCCGTACCCGCTCCCTGACGGGGCGTCGGCCCGCCCGGGCGATTCGGACGCGGGCCGGGGTACCGGCAGACTGCTCGGCATGCTGGAGACCTCCGCACGACTGCTGCGCCTGTTGTCCTTGTTGCAGGCCCACCGCGAATGGACCGGCCCCGATCTCGCGGAGCGCCTCGGTGTGACCCCGAGGACGGTGCGGCGCGATGTGGACCGGCTCCGGGAGCTCGGCTACCCGGTGAACGCCAGCCCCGGTACCGGCGGCGGCTACCAGCTGGGCGCCGGGGCCGAGCTGCCGCCGCTGCTGCTCGACGACGACGAGGCCGTCGCCGTGGCGGTGGGCCTGCGGACGGCCGCCGGCAACGGGGTCGAGGGGATCGGGGAGGCCTCCGTACGGGCGCTCGCCAAGCTCGAACAGGTGCTGCCGGGGCGGCTGCGACGGCGGGTGTCGGCGCTCAACGAGTTCACCGTGCCGATGCTGCGCGGTCCGGGACGGGCCACCGTCGACCCCTCCGTGCTGACCGAGCTCGCCGCCGCGTGCCGGGACGCCGAGCGGCTGCGCTTCGACTACCGGGACCATGCGGGCAGCGTCAGCCGCCGCGCGGTGGAGCCGCACCGGCTGGTGTGCACCGAGCGGCGCTGGTACCTGGTCGCCTGGGATCTGGACCGGGAGGACTGGCGCACCTTCCGCGCCGACCGGATCGAGCCCAGACCGCCGCACGGGCCGCGCTTCACCCCGCGTCCGGGGCCCGCCGAGGACCTCGCCGCGTACGTGTCGCACGGCGTGTCGCAGGGCGTGTACGCGGCCCGGGCGGTGCTGCGGCTGAAGGTGTCGGCGGAGGCGGCGGCCGCGACCGTGGGGCCGAGCCAGGGGGTCCTGGAGCCGCTCGACGCCGAGAGCTGTCTGCTGCGGACGGGCGCCGTGAGCCTCGACGTCCTCGTCATTCACGTGATGCTGCTCGGCTGTGAGTTCGAGGTGGTGGAGCCGCCGGAGCTGGCGGACCGGATCAGAGCCGCCCGGGACCTTCTCGGGCGGGCCGTGGAGAAGATGTAAGGAAACCGAGGGGGGTTGACCCGCCGTGCCGGGAGGGTCACCGCAATCCCCGGATGAATTCCGGGGGTCCCGGAAGGAATGCGAAACGGGATGTGCGCGGGGCTCGTCTCGCACCGGAAAAAGAATGGCGCACGGCTGTTTTCACGGCGGTGCGGATGAAGCCGGGCCCGTCAAAGAACTGTCGACATTCCGTGACCCAAGCGTGACCCGGTACGGACGAACCTCCGGGCGCTGCGCTGACGTTCCGGTCAGGTGCGCGAGGGAGATCACCGAAATGGCCGAGGCGGGCCGGGTGGTGACCCGGCCCGCCTCGGTGGTGCGGGGTGAGGTGGTGCGTACCGCCCCGCGGTGTTCTCGTACGGCCTGCGGCGTCCCCGTCCGGGGAGTCAGCCGCCGGTGGCCGGCCGGGCCGCGGCCCGGCCCGCCGCGGGCCGCTCGGTGTGGGCCGGGCGGCGGCTGCCGGCCGGCGTGACCGGGGTCCGCTCGGACCGGATCAGGTGCGGCCGGCCGGAGACGTGCGCGGCGGGCCGGGGCGCCGGGGCGTGCCCGGCGCTCGCGGCGGAGGCCTGCACGCCCGCCGGTACGGCCACGGCGGCGGGTTCCTGCGCCCCGGCGGCGCTGCCGGCGGCGCCGGTCGGGGAGGCCCCGTCGGTCAGGCGGAGCTGCCACTTGCCGCCCGCGGAGAGCAGCGGGGTGAGCGCGGTGGCGACGGGGACGGGCACGGTTCCGGTCTCCAGGCGACGGCGCAGCCGCTCCCGGAGCGCGAAGACCCGGGCCTCGGCGCCGGCGATCAACGGCTCGAACCAGGGCAGCGCCAGCATGATCAGCAGACCCGCGGACCAGCCGAGCAGCACGTCGCTCACCCAGTGGGTGCCGAGGTACACGGTGGTGGCGCCGACGCTCAGCGAGACGACGGCGGACACCACGGACAGCACCCGCCGGGTGACCGTGGTGGAAGCCAGGTAGGCCAGGATTCCCCAGGTCACGACGGCATTGGCGGTGTGGCCGGAAGGAAATATATCGCCGCCGGCGAAGAGTTCGGCGGAGCCGATCTGCGTGGCGTAGTGCGGGCCGAGCCGGCCGAGGCCGAGCTTGACGGCGCCGACGGTGATGTTGAGCAGGAGCAGCGCCACGCCGAGGGTGATCAGCGGGCGGAGGGTGTGCTGGCGCCAGGAGCGCCAGCCGAGCCATGCGGCGACCATGACCGCGGTGGGCCCGCGCTGTCCCAGGACCACGAGGTAGTCGAGGAAGGCGTGCAGCTGCGGCCACTGCTCGTAGGGGCGGAAGAACATGACCTGCCAGTCCAGGCGGACGAGCCAGGACGTGGTCAGGACGGCCACCACGATCGCGAGGTAGAACGCGAGGGTCGATCCGAGGAGCACGACGCGGTGCCGGCTCATCTGCGGTGTTTGCAGATGAGCCGGTCGCTCTGGTTCCCGGTCCAGCCGGGCGAACACCCGCTCCGGACGGGTCAGGATTTGGTCGGTACGCACTCAATCGACGTTACCGCGCGCCGATGGGCGGCCCGGTCGAATCACGGGCTTTGTGATGACCATGTGATGTGGAGTTGGTCTCACGTGGAGCTTAATTCCTGGCATTCGGGCATTAGTTGGAGGTGGCTTGATCCATTGCCCTGGCCATTGTTTCGCATGCTTAGCAGCGCTTTATCGCCGCAGCTCAATTACTTTGCTGAAAGATGGATCGGAATGATCCATTCCGTTGCGCGGCCCCGGCGAGGCGGCGCAACGGCCCCGGCGAGGTGCCCGGCGCGAGCCCGGCCTGATCGGCAAGGCACCCCCTACGGCGGTCCCGAGCCGTTCAGCCAGAAGGCCCCGTACACCGCCGATGCCAGCGCCAGCGCGCCCAGCGCCGCGGCCGCCCGCCCGGTCCGCCACCGGGCCAGCGCCACCGCTGGCGCCAGCAGCAGCGGGAACGCCGGGAGCAGCAGCCGGGGCTTGGAGCCGAAGTACCCCGACGCGCACAGCGCCAGCGCCACGACGATCCCGCAGTAGACGAGGAGCGCGGCCGGCTGGCGCTGCCGTACGCACAGCGCGTACAGCCACAGCACCAGCGCGACCCCCGCGATCAGAGCGACCCCGGCCAGGGCGCCGGTGGGGGAGGAGGCCAGCCTCGCCCCGATGAAGCGGGCGAACGCCCAGCCGCCGTCGAAGCCGTTGCCCCAGCCGGCCTGCACGTCGAGGTAGCCGAGCAGCCCGCCGCCGGTGCGCGTCCCGACCCACAGCACGTACGCGGCCGCGCCCAGCGGGGCCAGCGCCACCCCCGCCGCCATCCGCCAGGACCGCTCCCCGCGCCGCCACGCCAGGACGGCCGCCACCCAGACCGCCGCCACCACCGCTGCGCCGACCGGACGGGTCAGCCCGGCCCCGGCCGCGAGCAGGCCGGCCGCCGGCCACCGGCCGCGCAGCGCCCCGTACAGGGCCCAGGCGGCCAGCGCCGTGAACAGCGACTCGCTGTACGCCATCGACTGCACGATCCCGACGGGCAGCGCGGCCCAGACCCCGGCGGCGAAGATCCCGGCCCGGCGGCCGTACAGGAGGTCCGCGACGGCGAAGATCCCCCAGGCGGCCGCGAGGCCGGCCACGGCCGAGACCACCAGTCCCGCGGAGCCGTACGAGAGCCCCGTCGGAGCCGCCACCAGCCGCTCCAGCCAGGGCAGCAGCGGGAAGAAGGCCAGGTTCGAGTGCACGTCCCCGTTGGGGAGGAGCACCTCGTAGCCGTACCCCTCGGCGGCGATGCGGGCGTACCAGAGCGAGTCCCAGCGCGCCGACAGCAGCGTGTGCGGGCTGCTGCCGACGGCCGCGCACCAGAGTGCGAGCACGGTCAGTCCGAGCAGCCGGACCGCCGCGAAGACGGCCAGGGCGGGCGCGGCCCGGCGGAATCCAAGATCTTTCACGGGCATGATTATCGGTGGCGTCCGGGTGTGCCGTCGGCGCAGAACCACGGGTCGTGACCGTGCGTGTACAAGGAGGAGGGGAGAAGCGGAGACCGGGGTGAGGCGAGTGGCGCACACCACACGGCGGTCGCCGCCGGGGTGAGAGCTTGGCCACGTGTCGGACACACGAACTCGCGTACGCTGACGCTTCACTCGCGTGTCGATGCCGGACCCCGTAGGACGCCGCACAGTGCACCACCCCCGTGGCTCCGCAAACGCTGGTCCGCCGAGTGCGAGCGATCATCTGGGAGGTACATGCATGTCGGGGACGAACGCGGCATCCTTCCGGCTGCGGCTGCGCGCCGCCTCCGGCGGGGCCAACCGCTGGCTCGTCCTCGCGGTCCTCTGCGTGAGCCTGGTCCTCGTCGCGCTCGACGCGACGATCCTGCACGTCGCCGTCCCCTCCGTCACCGAGGACCTGCGCCCCGGCTCCGTCGAACTCCTGTGGATCGTCGACGCCTACCCGCTGGTCTGCGCCGCGCTGCTGATCCTCTTCGGGACCCTCGGTGACCGCGTCGGCCGCCGCCGCATACTCCTCCTCGGCTACGGGCTCTTCGGCGCGGCCTCGGCCCTGGCCGCCCTGGCCGACAGCGCCCAGGTCCTGATCGCCGCCCGCGCGCTGCTCGGCGTCGGCGGCGCGATGATCATGCCCGCCACCCTCTCGATCCTGCGGCAGGTCTTCCCCGACCGGCGCGAGAGGGCCCTCGCCATCGGCATCTGGACGGCCGTCGCCGCCATCGGCGCGGCGAGCGGACCGGTGCTCGGAGGCTTCCTCGTCCAGCACTTCTGGTGGGGATCGGTCTTCCTCATCAACATCCCGCTGATGGCACTGATCCTTCCGCTCGGGCGCCGGCTGCTGCCGGAGTCGCGCGGCGCCGCCGATGGGCCGTGGGACGTGTTCGGCGCGCTCATGGCCGCCGCCGGCGTGCTGGGCTTCGTCCTCGGGGTCAAGCGGATCGGCGCGGAGCGGCGGCTCTTCGACGCCGAGGCGCTGGTGCCGCTGCTGGTGGGCGTGGCGCTGCTGATCTTCTTCGTACGTCGTCAGAAGCGGCGTACGCACCCGCTGATCGACATGCGGATGTTCTCGCGGGCCGCGTTCTCCACGTCCGTCGGCTGCATCGTGCTCGCCATGCTGGCGCTGGTCGGCCTGGAGCTGATCGCGGTCCAGTACTTGCAGCTGGTGCTGCACCTCAGCCCGCTGGAGACGGGGCTGCGGCTGCTGCCGCTGACCTTCGCGGCCATGGCGGCCGGAGCCACGGGGTCGTACACGCTGGCCCGGGTCGGGCCGCGGACGATGGTGTCGCTGGGCTTCGTGCTCACCGCGTTCGCCGTGCTGCTGCTGACCTTCATGGGGCAGCAGGACCGGCCGGTGCTGCTCACGGTCGGGTTCATCCTGCTGGGCTTCGGGCTCCAGACCACGCTGTTCGCGGCGTACGAGTCCATGCTGAGCGAGGCTCCGGCGGCGACGGCCGGCGGGGCGGCCTCCATAGGCGAGACCTCGTACCAGCTGGGCGCGGGGATGGGCATCGCACTGCTCGGCAGTGTCATGAACGCGGCCTACGCGCCGGGGCTGACGCACGTGCCGGGGGTGTCGGCTTCGGACGCGGCGGGGGCCGCGAACTCCCTGGGCGAGGCCTACCAGATCGCGGGGGCGCTCGGAGGTGCGGCGGGGCAGTCGCTGTACGCGGCGGCGCGGCACTCGTTCGTACACGGGCTGCACGTGACGCTGGTGGTCAGCGCAGGGCTGCTGCTGGCGGGGGCCGTGATGGCACTGAAGCTGCCCCGGGTGATGGAGTGTGCGGACCCCGCCGAGCGCGATGCCGCCGGGCGTGACGCCACGGAGCGCGATGCCGGTGGCGAGCCGGTCCGCCTCCCCGCCCAGACGGGTCCCGACGCCGAGCGCATCCCGGCGGCGAAGCAGACGCCCGACCGGGACCCGGCCGCAGCCCGTCCGGCCTGAGGCCGCCTTCCCGCCGCGCGGGCAGGCGGGGGGTGGACCGCGGGCCGTCGCGCCGACAAACTTGCAGCGCTAGGTTTCGTATCGCCGGTCCGCACCAGGAGGCGCCGTGCCCTTCGTACCCACCGATCCGCTCGGGATCGACGAGCTCCTCGCGCCCGAGGACCTCGCCATCCGCGACACCGTGCGCGGCTGGGCCGCCGACCGCGTGCTGCCGCACATCGCCGGGTGGTACGAGAGCGGCGAGCTGCCCGGGATCCGGGAGCTGGCCAGGGAGCTCGGCGCGCTCGGGGCGCTCGGCATGTCGCTGGAGGGGTACGGCTGCGCCGGGGCCTCGGCGGTGCAGTACGGGCTCGCCTGCCTGGAGCTGGAGGCCGCCGACTCCGGGATCCGGTCCCTCGTGTCGGTGCAGGGCTCGCTCGCCATGTACGCCATCTGGAAGTACGGCTCCGAGGAGCAGAAGCAGCGCTGGCTCCCCGGCATGGCCGCCGGCGAGCTGATCGGCTGCTTCGGGCTGACCGAGCCCGACGTCGGCTCCGACCCGGCCGCCATGCGCACGTACGCGAAGCGCGACGGCGGCGACTGGGTCCTCAACGGGCGCAAGATGTGGATCACCAACGGCAGCGTCGCGGCCGTGGCCGTGGTGTGGGCGCAGACCGACGAGGGGATCCGCGGCTTCGCCGTCCCCACCGACTCGGCCGGGTTCTCCGCGCCGGAGATCAAGCACAAGTGGTCGCTGCGGGCCTCCGTGACCAGCGAGCTGGTCATGGACGACGTACGGCTGCCCGCGGACGCGGTGCTTCCCGGGGTCACCGGGCTCAAGGGGCCGCTGGGCTGCCTCAGCCACGCGCGGTACGGGATCATCTGGGGGGCCATGGGCGCGGCGCGCGCCAGCTTCGAGGCCGCGCTCGACTACGCGAAGACGCGCGAGCAGTTCGGCAAGCCCATCGGCGGCTTCCAGCTCACCCAGGCGAAGCTGGCGGACATGGCGCTGGAACTCCACAAGGGCATCCTGCTCGCCCACCACCTGGGCCGGCGGATGGACGCGGGCACCCTGCGGCCGGAGCAGATCAGTTTCGGCAAGCTCAACAACGTCCGCGAGGCCATCGACATCTGCCGCACCGCGCGGACCATCCTCGGTGCCAACGGGATCTCGCTCGAATACCCCGTCATGCGGCACGCCACGAACCTCGAATCGGTGCTCACCTACGAGGGCACCGTCGAGATGCACCAGTTGGTGCTGGGCAAGGCGCTCACCGGGCTCGACGCCTTCCGGTGACGATTCCCCGGCTGCCGCCGGGACGTGGACGTACCCCCAGGCTCAGCTCTGGTTGAAGAAGTCGCGCGAGCGGCCGCCGGGCTCACCGCTCACGATCTGGGTGTCGGCCGGGGTCAGCAGGAAGACCCTGGTCGCCACCCGCTCGATCGAGCCGCGCAGGCCGAAGGTCAGGCCGGCCGCGAAGTCGACCACGCGCTTGGCGTCGGCCGGATCCATGGACGACAGGTTCACGATCACCGGGACGCCCTCGCGGAACAGCTCACCGATGCCGCGCGCGTCACGGAAGCCGTCCGGGGTGACGGTCGCGATCCGCCGGCCCTGCTCGACCGCCGAATCCGAGGCGACCTTGACCCGGGGGTCGGTGACCCACTGGTCGCCGGGGCCCGAGACGGAGCCCTGGGCGGCCTCCGCGTAGTCGTCGTCGTAGTAACGCTCGTCGTCGCTGTCCTCCACGAGACCCAACCAGGCACTCGCCTTGCGTACCGAACCCATGGACGCCTCCTTTCACCGCGGTCAGTTGTCTTCTCTCCGCTGCCCCTATGGTCGTCCATGATGCTGACAACGCGCCAAGTGGATAGCCGCCGCGCAGGGGTTTCGTGACGGTACTGGTGCAGAACATCCGTTGCACCGTCAAGCCTCCTGGCGGCTACCGCTGCTGACTGAGTGAAAATACGACCGCTGCTGCCGTGTGGGTGACCCACGCGGACGTACGGGTGAACGATCCCGCTCGATACGATGCGCATCACGCACGCGTATGACACACGGGGGACCGTTTTGTTCGGCATCGTCAGACCCTGCACGCACCGGCTGGGGGAGCGCTTCAAGACCGAGTGGATGGCCCATCTCTGTGGGCTCTGCCTGGCACTTCGCAAGGACCACGGACAGTTCGCGCGAATCGTCACCAACTATGACGGGCTGCTCGTATCCGTTCTGACGGAGGCTCAGTCCGGACCCGCTCCCGGCTCGCGTCGCACGGCGGGTCCCTGCCCGCTGCGCGGGATGCGGACCGCGGCGGTGGCCAAGGGGGAGGGCGCGCGGCTCGCGGCCGCCGTCTCGCTCGTCCTCGCCTCGGCCAAGGTGCGGGACCACGTGGCGGACCGGGACGGGCTGTTGGCCCGCGCGCCGATCGCCGCCGCCGCGCGCAAGGTGGCCCGCGGCTGGGACCGGGCCGGCGCCCGCACCGGCGCCTCGCTCGGCTTCGACACGGCCGTCCTCGTCGACGCCGTGGACCGGCAGGAGGGCATCGAGACGCTCGCCGGCCCCGGCACGCCGGTGCTCGTCGTGACCGAGCCCACGGAGACCGCCACCGCCGCCGCCTTCGCCCATACCGCGCACCTGGCCGGACGGCCGGGCAACGCCCCCGCGCTCGCCGAGGCCGGCCGCTATTTCGGGCGTCTCGCACACCTGCTGGACGCCGTCGAGGACCAGGCCGCTGACGCCGCCGCGGGCGCCTGGAACCCGCTGACGGCCACCGGGACCCCGCTCGCCGAGGCGCGGCGGCTGGCCGACGACGCCCTGCGCGGCATCAGGCTGGCGCTGCGCGAGGTGGAGTTCGCGGACGCCGGGCTGGCCCACCGGCTGCTCGTGCACGAGCTGAAGACCTCGGTGGACCGGGCCTTCGGGGTCAGCGGCTGCGGCCACGCGGGCGGGCTCGCGGGCGGGCTCGCGGACATGAACGCCGCGGGGCAGGGCGGCCACGGGGTGCCGCCTCAGGGTTACGGACCGGGCCAGGCGGGCCCGTACGGCAGCGGCCCGTACGGGGGCGCCCCGTACGGCGGCCAGAGCGGTCACGGCGCTCACGGGGGGAACCCGTACGGCGGTGGCGGCGCGGGTGGGCCCGGCGGGCCCTGGGTGCCCGGGCCGCCCGGGGGCCCCGGCGGCGGGCTGCCCCCGCAGAAGCCGCGCCGCGGACTGCTCGCGGGCTGCGCGGTCTCCATCGGGCTGTTCTGCACCTGCCAGCTGTGTTGCGCCGACCACGAGGGCCCGTGGTCCCGCAAGAAGCGGGACGCGTGGTGCGAGGCCTGCGACTGCGGCAACGGCTGCCCGGACTGCAGCGGCTGCTGCGACTGCTGCAACTGCGACGGGTGCTGCTGCGACGGCTGCGGCTGCGACTGCTGAGAGCCGCGCGGGCTTGAGGGCCCGTCAGTTCCCGCGGGGCCGGACGGCGTACAGGGAGATTCCCGTCCGGGCCCGTGTGGAAGGGGTGAGCGGCATGAGCGATGACGCAGATGACGCAGATGACGCAGATGAAGCGGACGATCCGAAGACCGCCTGGCGGACATGGCACGAGCGCCGGGTGGCTTCCGTGTCCGCCCCCTACGGCCCCCTGTCCCTCATGGGCACCCACTGGCTCTCGGACTACCCGGAAGGTCGAATTCCGGCCGTTCCGGGGCGTTGGCGCGCAATCGAGGGCGGCGTGGCTCTGCGGGCCGAGGCCGAGGACGGTCTCAGCCTCGACGGCGAACCCCTCACGGGTGACGCGGTGCTCGCCGCCGACGAGGCCCCGCCCGCCCGTTCTCGGGTCGCCGCCGCCCACGACCTCCGGATCACCGTGATCCGGCGCGAGGGTGAGTGGGCGGTCCGGGTCTTCGACCCCGGATCCGCCGCCCGCCGGGCCTTCGCCGGCATCGAGGCCACCCCGTACGACCCGGACTTCGTGCTGCCGGGGCGCTTCCGCCCGTACGGCGAGGACCGGACCGTCCAGGTGGCGAACGCCGACGGGCGGGCGCGCGGGCTCGGTCTCGGCGGCGAGCTGAGCTTCGCGTACCGGGGCTCGGAACACACCCTCCAGGTGGCCGTCGACGAGGACGACGGCAGCCTCTGGGCCGTGATCGGCGATGCCACCGGAGGAAGCTCCAGCTACCGCTTCCGCTTCCTCAAGCCGGGGGTGCCGGACCCCGTGGACGGTTCGGTCACCGTGGACTTCAACCGGACCGTGCTGCCGCCCTGCGCCTTCGCGGACCATTTCATCTGCCCGTTCCCACCACCGGGGAACACCCTGCCCTTCGAGGTCGCGGCGGGCGAGCGGAGGCTGAAAGATGCCCTTGCCGCCCGAATCTGACGCCGAGACACTCCCGACAGCGCCTTCCGGGGGCTTGTCAGGGGCACGACGAAATCCAGTGCGCCCGCCGTACCCCCGGCTGCGCCTCACGGGCTCCGGCGCCCCCCACTGTCCGCCGGGCCCCCGATCCCTCCCGGGAGGACGAGAAGTGAGGATCAAGAGCATCACCCGTACCCGGCTGCTCGCCGTGGCCGCCGGCCTGGCGGCCGTCGCCGGGCTCGCCGCCCCCACCGCGGCGAGCGCGGACAGCGGCTTCAGCGCGGCGCGGCTCGCCGCGGCCGGAGCCTCCGTCCAGCGCGCCGACGTCGCCGGCACCGCCTGGTACACCGACCCCGCCAGCGGAACCCTCGTCGTCACCGCCGACTCCACCGTCACCGCCACGGACCTCGCCAGGATCCGCAGCGAGGCCGGAGCCGACGCCGCGGCCCTGCGCATCGAGCGCACCCCCGGCAAACTGCGCAAGCTGATCTCCGGCGGCGACGCCATCTACACCTCGGGCTGGCGCTGCTCGCTCGGCTTCAACGTGCGCAGCGGGAACACGTACTACGTGCTGACCGCCGGGCACTGCACCGACGGCGCCGGCACCTGGTGGACGAACTCCTCGCACACCAGCACCGTCGGCTCCACCGTCGGATCCAGCTTCCCGACCAACGACTACGGCCTGATCAAGTACGCCAGCAGCTCGCCGGTGCCGCCCGGCACCGTCGGCAGCCAGGACATCACCAGCGCCGCCAACGCCACCGTCGGCATGTCGGTGACCCGGCGCGGCTCCACCACCGGCACCCACGGCGGCTCGGTGACCGGCCTCAACGCCACGGTCAACTACGGCGGCGGCGACATCGTCTACGGCATGATCCGCACCAACGTCTGCGCCGAACCCGGCGACAGCGGCGGCCCGCTCTACTCCGGCACCCGCGCCATCGGCCTGACCTCGGGGGGCAGCGGCGACTGCACCTCGGGCGGCACCACGTTCTTCCAGCCCGCGGTCGAGGCCCTGAACGCCTACGGCGTGAGCGTGTACTGACCCGTCCGCCCTGGGGCACAATGAGCCCCCGCCCAACCAACGGGCGGGGGCTCGCCTTTCGGGGGAAAAGGGGTAGCGCGCATGGTCAGTACGCCTTCCGGGCGGGGCGGCACCGCACCCGATGCGCAGCGGCGGATCCGGCGCAACCGCTGGCTGTTCACCGCACCCCTCGTACTGCTCTGCCTCCTCGGCGCCCTGCTCGTATGGGAGATCGTGCGCGGGAACGTGTCGGAGGCCTCCCGAGGCCATTGGCCCTGGCGCCTCCAGCTGATGAGCCCCGAACCCCTCGCCAGCCTGCTGGCCGTCGCGGCCGGCGCCGTGCTGGCCCGCGCCCAGTACGCCCGTACGGTACGGCCCGCACTGGGCTGGCGGGCCGAGTTCGTGACGGGCCAGCTGCCCGGGCCCGGCAAGGACTGGAGCGTCGGCGTCCTCAACGGCGGCCAGCACAACGTCGTGGTGGACCGCGTGGACTACCGGCTGATCCTGGCCCGCGACCCGGCCGGGCAGCCCGGCGAGGACGACGGGTGGACGAGCCTGACCGGCGTCGGCGAGCGGCTGACGGCCGCCGGACTGCGCGCCACGGTGGACTTCCGCCTCGTCGGGATGGGAGCCGGCTACCCGCTCGTCGCCACGGGGACGTACGAGACCGTCGGCGTGGGGGTGTTCTCCAAGCGGTTCATCGAGGAGGTCCGGGCCTTCTACATGCGCATCCAGGTCGTCGACAGCGTCGGCGACACCCACGAGCGGATCGTCCAATGCCTCGAAGGCGCCCGCGAAGCGGTCGTCGCGCCCGTCGAGGAGGCGCAGCCCGTCACAGAAGCCACTCCAGGGCTTCCGGCTGCGCGTACTGAGCCGCGAAGTGACCGGCCCCCGGTTTGAGCACGGCGGTGCTCCGGTCGATGTGCCCGGCCAGCCACCGGAAGTGCCCCAGCGGGGAGAAGGCGTCCTCGGCGCCTCGCCACAACAGGACCCGGCCCGGGATGGAACCGGGATCGAAGCCCCACGGCCGGCAGAAGGCCAGGCTGTCGTCGAGCCATCCGTACACGGAGGTGCGCAGCGCCTCGCGGTAGTTGTCCATCAGGGCCCGGTGCACCGCACGGTCCGAGAGCACCGGCAGATCGGCTTCCGACAGCTCCGCCCGCAGGTCCTCCAGCAGTTTGCCCGGATCGCTGCTGATCGCCGCCGCCCGAGGGGTGAGCCGGCGTTCCAGGGCCGTCGGGTCGTGGGCGGCGAGGGCGTAGTGCTCCGCGTTGTGGGCGTTCATGCCGGCGAACCAGTCGAGCCCGGCCCCGCCCCAGGGCGCCAGACTGACCAGGGCCGCCGTGCCCGTAACGCGCTCGGGGAGCAGCGCCGCGCAGGCGAGGGCGTGCGGACCGCCCCCCGAGCGGCCCACGACGGCGAAGGTGTCCACGCCCAGGGCGTCCGCCACGGCGGCGGAGTCGGCGGCCGCGTCGGCCACCGTACGGTCCCGGGCGCGGTCGGAGTCCCCGTACCCGGGCCGGTCGTAGGCGAAGAAGCGGATGCCCGGACAGCGCTCGGTGATGTCGGCGAGGGCGGCGCCGAGGCGGCAGCCCGGCGTGCCGTGGTGCAGCAGGACGGGCAGCCCGCCCGGGTCCCCCCAGTCCTCGGCGACGAGCCTGCGGCCGTCCCCCGCCCTCACCTCGACGCGCACCACGCCTCCGCGCTCTACCGGCTGCCTGCAGATGTCCTTAGTCTCGTCCCGACAGCTCTCGATGTCCCGATGGAAGCACGGCCACGACCCGGAGGGGGACCCGTGACGCCCATTCAGAAGCAGCAGCCCGCAGCCGTACCGGTGCTACCGGTGGCACTGGTGCACGAGGAGCACGGCGGCCGGCCGTCGCTTGCCTCGCTCACCGCGCGCGGCGCGGACGCCGACCGGCGCATCGCCCGGGTGCTGCCGGTGCCGGCCGCCCCACCCGCCGTGCGGACGGTCACCTTCAACTCCTCCCTCTGAGGGGGGGGGCGCCCCCGCCGCGATGGAGTCCACCGGGGCCGGTGCCGCCGCCGGAGCCCTCATCCCGTTCCGCGAGTTCGTGGTCAAGGTGCACAGCAGATGCGATCTCGCCTGCGACCACTGCTACATCTACGAGCATGCGGACCAGAGCTGGCGGCGGCGGCCCGCGGTGATCCCGGAAGCGGTCGTGGAACGCTTCGCCGAGCGGCTCGCCGAGCACGCGCGCAGCCACGCACTGCCGTCGGTGACCGTCATCCTCCTCGGTGGCGAGCCGCTGCTGGCCGGCCCCGCCCGGCTGAGAAAACTGTGCGAGGCGCTCACCCGAGCCCTTCGAGGGGTGGCCGGCCTCGACCTGCGCGTCCACACCAACGGGCTGAGGCTGAACGAGCCCGTCCTCGCGCTGTTCGCCGAGTACGGGGTCGGCGTCGGGGTGTCCCTCGACGGGGACCGTGCGGCCAACGACCGGCACCGCCGCTACGCGAACGGCCGCGGCAGCCACTCCCGCGTGCTCGACGCGATCCGCCTCCTGCGCGAGGACCGCCACCGCCCCCTCTACCAGGGGCTGCTCTGCACGATCGACGTGCGCAACGACCCGGCCGCCGTGCTCGACGCCCTCCTCGCGCTCGCACCACCGCGCATCGACTTCCTGCTGCCGCACGCCACCTGGGAGGCGTCTCCGCTCCGGCCGGACGGGAGCCCGGAGGCCTACGCGCACTGGCTGCTGCGGATCTTCGACCACTGGGACGGCCTGGGCAGGCCGGTGCCCGTACGGCTCTTCGACTCGGTGCTGAGCACCCTGCGGGGCGGGCCGAGCCTGACGGAGTCCCTGGGACTGACCCCCACCGACCTGGTCGTCGTCGAGACCGACGGCGCCCTGGAGCAGGCCGACTCGCTCAAGACCGCCCACGAGGGGGCCGCCGCCACCGGTTTCGACGTCTTCCGGCACTCCTTCGACGAGGTGGCCGCCCACCCCGGCATCCGGGCCCGGCAGCTGGGCCTCGCGGGCGTCAGCGCCGAGTGCCGGGCCTGCCCGGTGGTGCGCTCGTGCGGCGGCGGCCTCTACGCGCACCGGTACCGCGCCCGGAACGGCTTCGACAATCCGTCCGTCTACTGCACCGACCTGAAGGCGCTGGTGGAGGGGGTCGAGCAGCGCACCGCGGGAGCCTCCGTCGCCGCCGAGGCCGCCGGACCGGAGGCGCTCGCCGCCTCCCAGCAGGAGTTGACCCGGGTGCTCCTGGTCCGGCTGCACGCCGAGCTGGAGGGCCGTGGCGACGCGGATTGGCGGCGCTCCTGGGAGCTGGTCACGGCCGTCGAGTCCGGGGCGCCCGCCGCGCTCGACGCCGTACTGGACCACCCGTACACCCGTACCTGGCTGCTCGCCGCCCTGGACGCCCTGCGGCAGGGCCGGCCGCCCCTGGTGGCACCCGGGCACAGGCTGGCCGCGCTGGCCGCGGCCGCCGTGGTGCGGGGGAGGCTGGAGCTCCCCGTGCCCGTGGTCCTCGGGGGTGGCGGGCTGTACCTGCCCACCCTCGGGCTGCTGCGCGGGGACCGGGGCCGGGCCGAGGTCCGGGCCACCGGGGAAGGGTTCTCCGTACGGGGGGAGGACGGCGGGCCGCGGATCTTCAGGCCGGGAGTTCAGGCTCCGGACTGGCAGCCCGTCCGGGTCCTGGCCGGCGGAGCGGGGGCGGAAGGGCGCCCCGTGGCTCTGGAGGACCTGGATCCCGACCGCGACTGCTTCGCCCGGCCACCCGCACCGGGGCTGGACGCGGCCGGGGCCGGGCGCTGGGGGCGCCGCCTGACCGGGGCCTGGGAGCTGCTGCACCGTACGGTGCCCGCGCGGGCACGGGAGACGGCGGCCGGGCTGACCACGCTGACCCCGCTCGCGGGCGCGGACACGGGCGCCGCGGGGGAGGACGCGCGGCGCGGGCCGGGCGCGCTGGGCCTGCCGACCGGGGCGGGCGTACGGGAGACCGCGCTCGCGCTGCTCACCGGCCGCCGGCGGGCCCGGCTGCGGGAGCTGACGGAGGTGGCCGATCTCTACGCCGCCGATGGGCAGTGGCTGCACCCGTCCCCGTGGCGGGAGGAGCCGGTGCCGGTGTCGCGGCTGCTGGCGGACGCCCACGCGGAGGTGGCGGCGGAGGCGTTCCGCCGGGCCGAAGGAGGGCCGCGCGGTGACGGCCGGGTCGAGCGCGCCCTGGACCGGCTCGAAGGGGCGGCGGAACTGACGGTGAGCGGCAAGGCGGTCGTGGCGGCGCTGCGTCGGGAGTGCGGATCGCAATCATGAGGGGCGCGGGCGAGGAATCCGAGACCGAGGCCGGGACCCCGGGTCACCGGTAACGCCACCGGGAGCGGCAGAGGTCCGTACCTGCGCCCTACACGTGCGGGACGAGCAGGGCCGCCGCCGTACGGGCCCGCTCCAGGGACGCGGCCCGGTCGGCCCCGCGCTGCCCGAGCACGACCCGGGTGCTCAGCCCGTCCAGCAGCGCGAGCAGCTCCGAGGCGCGGGCGGGCACGTCCAGGGCGGCGGCGAAGCGGCCCTGGTCCACGCCCTTCGCGAGCAGGGCCTCCAGGTCGCGCTGCCAGCCGTCGTCGATCTCCTGCTGGGCGGCGCGCAGGTCCTCGTTGGCGGGCGTGCGGGCCCACAGCTCGATCCACAGGGTCCAGCGCGGATCGCGCGGTCCGCGCGGCAGGTACAGCTCCAGGAAGAGCGCCAGCTTGCGGTGCGCGGTGACCCTGCGGGCCAGCAGCAGCGCCCGTTCCGCGGCGAGTCGGTCCTCGCTCCAGCGCAGCGCGGCCAGCAGCAGCCGGTCCTTGCTGCCGAAGTAGTAGAGGATGTGGCCGCCGCTGGTGCCGAGCCGCTCGGCGAGCGCGGACATCGTCAGCTGCGCCAGCCCGCCCTCGGCGATCGCCGCCATGGCCTCTTCCAGCATCCGCTCCTGGGCGATCCGCCCGTCGCGCCGCCGCGCCGACCCCGCTGCCGCGCCCGCCGGCCCCGCCGCTCCCGCCACCCCTGCCGCCTTCCCGATCTTCGTGGGCCGACCTTATCCCGGACAGGGTCTTGACGAGGTCCCGATCGGCGGCGCATCTTGAATGCCATTCAAGAACTTAGAACGTCATTCAAGGTTCAGCGGGTCCACAGTCAGGGGTACGGCGCATGACGCAGCAGGACGCGACGCACGACACGACGGCCGACGTCGACGAGGTGTTCCGGGTCGAGACCCACGGCATCGACCCCATCCCCGACGCCGAGCGCCACGGCGGCGCCCAGGACCTCTTCTGGCTCTGGTTCGGCTCCAACCTCACCTTCACCTACGTGATCAACGGCGCCCTCGCCGTGGCCTTCGGCCTCTCCTTCTGGCAGGCCACCGCCGTCGTCGTGATCAGCGGACTGTCCTTCTTCGCCGTCAGCGCCGCCGGGCTCAGCGGCATCCGCACCGGCACCGCCACCCTCGTCATCTCCCGGGCCGCCTTCGGCGTCCGCGGGAACTTCCCGGCCGGCGTACTGAACTGGGTGGTGAGCATCGGCTACACCATCGTCAACACCGTGGTCGGCACCCTGGCCCTGGAGGTGTTCTTCGCCGAGGCCGGCCTCGGCGAAGGCACGGCGGTACGGGCCCTCGCGCTCGGGATCACCCTCGCGCTCACCTTCGCCGTCGCGATGTGGGGGCACGCCACGGTGCAGTTCGCCGAGCGCTGGATGGCCTACGTCCTCGCCCTCGGCTTCGGCGCGCTGCTGGTCTTCCTCCTGCCCGGTGCCGAGACCGGCGCACAGGCCGGCGCCGGCGCCCCCGGCCTGTCCGGCTGGAGCCTGGCGTTCGTCGTGATGCTGGCCGGGCCCTTCTCGTACCTGCCGATGCCCGCCGACTACACGCGCTACCTGCCCCGGACCACCTCGCTGAAGTCGATCACCTGGATGGGGGCGCTCGGCGGGTTCGTCTCCTCCGTCGCCCTCGGCGTCGCCGGGGTGGCCGCCGCCACCCAGACCGACATGACCGACGCCGTCGCCGGAGCCGAGAGCCTGCTCCCGGGCTGGTTCAAGCCGGTCTTCCTGGCCCTGGTCCTCGGCGGCTCCGTCACCAACTCGATCATCACCCTCTACTCCTCCAGCCTGAACCTCCAGGTCCTCGGCATCCCGTGGAGCCGGGCCCGCGCCATCGTGATCAGCGCCGCGGTCACCGCCGCCGGATCGCTCGCCGCGCTCTTCCTGGCCGACTTCACCACCTCGCTGCTCTCCTTCCTCTCCCTGCTGATCATCGTCTTCGCGCCCTGGGGCGGGGTCTTCCTCGCCGACATGCTGCTGCGCCGCTGCCGCTACGACTGCGACGCGCTGCACGCCGGGAGCGCGGGCGCGTACTGGTACCGGGCCGGCTACCACCCCGCCGGCATGGCCGCCCTGCTCGCCGGCATGACCTTCGCCGCGCTGACCTGCGACTGCGAACTGTGGACCGGCCCGCTGGTGGCCCCGCTCGGAGGCGCCGACCTGACCTTGCTCGGCTCGGCCGTCTCGGCGCTCACCTACTGGGCCCTGGCCCGCCGGGTGCCCGCGTACGCCCCCGCCGCCTGACCCCTCGTACCGCCACCTCCGCCACATCTGCCCCCCCTCTGCCCCCTCTGCACAGGAGCACCACCCATGCCGCACCCGCACCCCTTCCCCGCCGACCTGCTGCTCACCGGAGCCCGGATCCACACCGTCGACCCGGAGCTCCCCGAGGCCGAGGCCCTGGCCGTCTCCGACGGCCGGATCGTCTGGATCGGCCCGGACGCGGAGGCCGCCGCCTGGTCGGGCCCGGACACCGAGCGGATCGACGCGGGCGGCCGGCTGGTGCTGCCCGGGTTCGTCGACGCCCACAACCACGTCCGGCTCGGCTCCGACGACGCCTGCGTACAGCTCGCCGGGGTGCGCACCCTGGAGGCGATCCTCGACCGGATCGGGGCCTGGCGGGAGGCGCACCCGGAGGCCGCGTGGATCGAGGCCGAGGCCTTCGACTACTCCGCCATCCCCGGCGGGCGGATGCCCACCGCCGCCGACCTGGACCCGGTCACCGGGGAGGTCCCGGCGATCGTGCTCTCGTACGACGTGCACACGGCCTGGCTGAACACGGCCGCGATGCGCCGGCTCGGGGTCGCGAAGGACCGTACCGACCTGCCCTTCGGCACCGCGGCCACCGACCCGGAGACCGGCGAGCCCACCGGTTTCGTCAAGGACTTCGCGATCAAGGGGCTCTCCCGGGACGGCCACCGGGCGCTGCGCGAGCTCGGCGTGCCGTGGGCCTCGCCGGAGCGGCAGTACGGGCGGCTCGCCAAGAGCCTGGACGACGCGATCGGCTTCGGCATCACCACGGTCGTGGAACCGCAGAACTCCCTGGACGACCTGGAGCTGTACGAGCGGGCCCGCGCCGAGGGCCGGCTGCGCTCGCGGATCGTGGCGGCGCTGTTCCACCCGCGCGGCACGACCGAGGAGGAGCTCGACGCGTTCGCGGCGGCGGCCCGCATGTACCCGGGGGACCGGCTGCGGGTCGGCCCGCTCAAGCTGTACATCGACGACGTGGTCGAGCCGCGCACGGCCGCGCTGCTGGAGCCGTACACCGGGTGCGGTGCGCACCGGGGCGAGACCTTCTACCCGGCGGAGGAGTTCGCGGAGCTGCTGGCGCGCCTGGACGCGCGCGGGTTCCAGTGCTTCGTGCACGCCACGGGCGACCGGGGGATCCGTACGGTCCTGGACGCCGTCGAGCACGCCCGTACGGTCAACGGACCGCGGGACGCCCGCCACCAGGTGGTGCACGTGGAGTGCCTGGACCCGGCGGACGTGCCGCGCTTCGCCGGGCTCGGCGTGGTGGCCTGCATGCAGCCGAGGCACTGCGCGCCGGAGATCGCCGGGCCGGGCCAGGACTGGGCGGAGAACGTGGGCGAGGACCGCTGGCACAAGGCGTGGCCGATGCGGAGCCTGGCCGAGGCGGGGGCGGTGCTGGCGTTCTCCAGCGACTGGAACGTGGCCGAGATGGACCCGATGATCGGGATCTACACGGCGGTCACCCGCCGCCCGCTGGACGGCGGCGACCCGTGGCAGCCGGCCGAGACGGTGGACGTGGCGACGGCGGTGTACGGCTACACGATGGGCTCGGCGTACGCCAACTTCCTGGAGGCGGACCGGGGTTCGCTGACGGTGGGCAAGGCGGCGGACTTCGTGGTGCTGTCCCGGGACATCCTGGCCGTGGCCCCGGAACGGATCCCGGGCACGGTGGCCGAGACGGTGGTGGTGGCGGGCGAGGTGGTCCACAAGGCGTAGGCCGCGCGCCCCGGTCGGGTCTCCGGGCGCTCCTCCGGGGCGCTCATCGAGCCGCCGCTCCCTCACCGGCCGGCGGGCCTTCCGGGAGCCCGGTGCCCACGGCGGCCCCCGGGCGGCCCCTGCGGAAGACCGCGCAGGCCACGGTGACGGCCGAGCCGACCACCGCCCAGGCGGCCAGCACCAGCATCGGCCCGGCCGCGCCGTTGCCCTTGAAGTACGTGATCGAGCGCGCGGCGTACGTGCCCGCGCCCGGCGGCAGGGCGGGTCCGATGGCCCGCCAGAACGGCGGCAGCAGCGGGTACGGGTAGGCGCCGCCCGCGCTCGGGTTGCCGAACACCACCACCACCAGGATCGCCAGGCCGATGCCGACGACGCCCGCCACCCCCTGGAAGGCCAGGGTGATCGCCCCGACCGCGAAGACGACCAGGGTGCCCAGCCCCCACAGGGCCAT
The DNA here is from genome assembly GCF_040681715.1 of Streptomyces sp. NPDC051582. Taxonomy (NCBI): domain Bacteria; kingdom Bacillati; phylum Actinomycetota; class Actinomycetes; order Kitasatosporales; family Streptomycetaceae; genus Streptomyces; species Streptomyces sp. NPDC051582. The sequence goes on along the minus strand of NZ_JBFAZJ010000008.1, from coordinate 195,212 downwards.
GATGGCGCCGGGCAGCGCGCCCAGGATCGGGCCCGCGATGACCGTGCCGAGCAGCCCGGCGGCGATCGAGTACAGCAGCAGCGCGCCGAGCCGGATGAAGGCGCGGTGGGAGTTGGCGGGCCGGGCGCCGGCGCTGATCGCGAGGATCGCGGCGCACAGGTAGCCGCCGACGCACCAGCCGATGACGAGGTAGAAGGCGCTCAGGCCGCGCGCGTCGCCCGCGGCGGCCGGGGCCACGTCGACGACGCGTACGGCCCGGCCCCGGGCCTGCTCGACGCGGCCGACGACCTGTTCGAGGGCCTGTGAGAGCGAGGCCCCTGCGCCGCTCGCGACCAGCAGCCGGTCGGTGGTGCCGGCCGGGTCGATGACCAGCGCCCCGTCCGCCTTCCGGTCTTCCACCTCCGCCTTCGCGGCCGCCTCGTCCTTGACCGCGTGCGGGTCGAGCGGCTTCCCGGGCAGGTCGGCGAGCTGCTGCGCGGACTGCTCGGCGACCGGCCGGGCGGGGGCGGCCACGGCGATCGGGATCTCGCTGGGCTCCGGCTGGTGGAAGGCCCCGATGTACGAGGTCACGAAGGCGAGCTGGAGCGCCAGCACCCCCACGAGCAGCAGGGCGGCCCGGAGGGTCACGGCGTCCTTGACCTCGGCGAGGAACCCGGCGGGCGGAGGCGGGGAGGTGGGCTGGGTCATGTCTCACACGCTCGGCGTACGGGGGGCGGGGCGCAGCAGGGGCGGGCCGAATGGATGACGGGTGGGAGGTGGCCGGACCGGACGGGGGTATCGAACGAATGTTTCGCACGGATATTCGAATTGCTCTATGGTGGAGGCGGGGGTGGTGTTCACGTTCGAGCGAAGCAGGAGGCCGCGGGTGCCTGGTTTTACGCATCTGCACACCGTTTCGGGGTTCTCCATGCGCTACGGAGGCTCCCATCCCGAGCGGCTGGCGGAACGCGCCGCCGACCGGGGCATGGACGCCCTCGCCCTGACCGACCGCGACACCCTCGCGGGCGCCGTCCGGTTCGCGAAAGCCTGCGAGAAGGCCGGGATCCGGCCGCTGTTCGGGGTCGACCTGGGCGTGTCGCCCGTGCCGGGTCCGGTGGTGCCGGGGGGCTCCGCCGGACCGGGCGGCTCCGGCGGCTCCGGCGGCTCCGGCCACTTTGGCGAGGCGTCCTACCGGCGGCGGACCCCCGTCGTCGGCGGCGCCTTCGTCGACGAGTCGGCGCCCCGGGCCACCTTCCTCGCCCGGGACGGAGCCACCGGCTGGGCCGAGCTGTGCCGCATGGTCACCGCCGCCCACGCCGCCGCGGGCCAGGGACCGCCGGTGCTGCCCCGGACGGAACTGCGCGGCGAAGGGGTGTGCGTACTGCTCGGACCCGGTTCCGAAGTGGGGCGGGCGCTGGCCGCCGGCCGTCCGGACCGGGCCGCCCGGCTGCTCGCGCCCTGGCGGGAGGTGTACGGGGACGACCTCCGCCTGGAGGCCGTCGACCACGGCCGCACCGGGACCGGCCCCGGCTCGCTGCGCCTGGCCGCCCGTACGGTCGGCTTCGCCGCCGAGCAGGGCGTCCCGGCCGTGCTGACCAATGCCGTCCGGTACGCCGACCCCGGCCAGGGCCCGGTCGCCGACGTCCTCGACGCGGCCCGCCGCCTCGTCCCCGTCGACCCCCGCGCCCTCGACGGCGGCGAGCGCTGGCTCAAGGGCCCCGGCGCCATGGCCGAGGCCGCCGACCGGATCTGCCGGGCCGCGGGCCTTCGCCCCGCCGACGCGCGCGGACTGCTCGCGCAGACCCGGCGTACCGCCGAGGCCTGCGCGGTGGACCCCGAGGACGACCTCGGCATCGGCTCCGTGCACTTCCCCGAGGCCCACCTCGTCGGCGCGGCCCACCGCACCGCCCAGCGGGTCCTCGCCTCCCGGGCCTCCGCGGCCATGGTGCTGCGCGGGTACGCGGACGACCGCGCGTACTGGGAGCGGATGCATCACGAGCTGGACGTCATCGCCTACCACGGGTACGCCTCGTACTTCCTGACGGTCGCCCAAGTCGTGGACGACGTACGGGAGATGGGCATCCGGGTGGCCGCCCGCGGCTCCGGCGCCGGCTCCCTCGTCAACCACCTCCTCGGCATCGCCCACGCCGACCCCGTCGAACAGGGCCTGCTGATGGAGCGGTTCCTGTCCAAGCGCCGCCACGTCCTGCCCGACATCGACATCGACGTGGAGTCCGCCCGCCGGCTGGAGGTCTACCGGCGGATCATGGACCGCTTCGGCACCGAACGCGTCGCCACCGTCTCCATGCCCGAGACCTACCGGGTCCGGCACGCGATCCGCGACGTCGGCGCCGCCCTGTCCATGGACCCGGCCACCGTCGACCGCCTGGCCAAGGCCTTCCCGCACATCCGGGCCCGCGACGCCCGCGCGGCCCTGGCCGAACTGCCAGAACTGCGGGAGGTGCGCGGGGAGGAGCACGGGCGGCTGTGGGAGCTCGTCGAGGCGCTGGACGCGCTGCCGCGCGGGATCGCCATGCACCCGTGCGGGGTACTGCTCTCCGACGCCTCGCTGCTCGCGCGCACCCCCGTGGTGCCCACCAGCGGCGAGGGCTTCCCCATGTCCCAGTTCGACAAGGACGACGTGGAGGAGCTCGGGCTGCTCAAGCTCGACGTGCTGGGCGTACGGATGCAGTCCGCGATGGCACACGCCGTCGCGGAGATCCGGCGCGGCACGGGGGAGGAGCTCGACCTGGACGACCCGGCGCAGGTGCCGCCGGGCGACCCGGCGACGTACGAGCTGATCCGCTCGGCCGAGACGCTGGGCTGCTTCCAGATCGAGTCCCCGGGCCAGCGCGACCTGGTGGGGCGGCTCCAGCCGGACACCTTCCACGACCTGGTCGTCGACATCTCGCTGTTCCGGCCCGGGCCGGTCGCCGCCGACATGGTGCGGCCGTTCATCGAGGCCCGGCACGGGCGGGCCCCGGTCCGCTTCCCGCACGCGGACCTGGCGGACGCGCTGCGCGAGACGTACGGGGTGGTGGTCTTCCACGAGCAGATCATCGAGATCGTGCACGTCATGACCGGCTGCGGACGCGACGAGGCGGACCGGGTGCGGCGCGGACTCTCGGACCCGCAGTCGCAGGCGCGGATCAAGGTGTGGTTCGCGGCGAAGGCGGGCGAACGGGGCTACTCGCCCGAGGTGATCGGCCGGACCTGGGAGATCGTCGAGGCGTTCGGCAGCTACGGCTTCTGCAAGGCGCACGCGGTGGCCTTCGCCGTGCCCACGTACCAGTCGGCGTGGCTGAAGGCCCATCACCCGGCGGCCTTCTACGCCGGGTTGCTGACCCACGACCCGGGGATGTACCCGAAGCGGCTGCTGCTGGCGGACGCGCGGCGCCGCGGCGTGCCGGTGCTGCCGCTGGACGTGAACCGCTCGGCGGTGGCCCATCGCATCGAACTGGTGTCCGAGACCGGGGCTCCGCCGGTATGGGGGCTCCGGCTGGCCCTGGCCGACGTCCACGGCATCGGCGAGGCGGAGGCCCGGCGGATCGAGGACGGGCAGCCGTACGGATCGCTGCGCGACTTCTGGGACCGCGCGCACCCGGGCCGGCCGGTCGCGGGGCGGCTCGCGCAGGTCGGAGCGCTGGACGCGTTCGGCGCCAACCGGCGCGACCTGCTGCTGCACGTGGCCGAACTGCACGGCGGGCAGCGCTCGGCGGGGTCCCGGCCGGGCGGCGTCCAGCTCCCGCTGGACGGCGGGCGTGCCACGGCCCCCGTCGGCCTGCCCGACCTGAACGAGGCGGAGCGGCTCAGCGCGGAGCTGGGCGTGCTCGGCATGGACGCCTCGCGCCACCTGATGGGGGACCACCACGCCTTCCTCGCGGAGCTGGGGGCGGTCCCCGCCCGCAGGCTGCGCGAGGTCGAGCACGGCCGTACGGTGCTGGTCGCGGGGGCCAAGGCGGCCACGCAGACCCCGCCGATCCGGTCCGGGAAGCGGGTCATCTTCACCACGCTGGACGACGGGACCGGCCTGGTCGACCTGGCCTTCTTCGACGACAGCCACGAGGCGTGCGCGCACACCGTCTTCCACTCGTTCCTGCTGCTCGTGCGCGGCGTCGTCCAGCGGCGCGGGCCGCAGAGCCTGAGCGTGGTCGGCGAGGCGGCCTGGAACCTGGCCGAGCTGGTGGAACTGCGGGCGTCGGGCGGCCTGGACGCGGTCGCGGCCCGGCTGGCGGAGCCGCTGCCGGATGACGGGGGCACCTCCGGCCCGGGGCGCAGCATCCACCTGTCCACCGGGTACGAGATGAACGCGTGGGCCGACCTCCAGCCGGCCGGCGACCGCGCCGCCACTGGCCGCAAGCTCTGGCACTCCAGCCCGGGGAGCGCGGGATGACCCCGGCGGGCGGCGTCCTGCACGTACGGTGCGCCGCGGCGCTGGCCGAGGAGGGGTACCGCGAAGTCCTGGAGCTGCTGCGGGAGTTCTCCCCGACCGTGCAGGCCCTGCCGCCCCGGGCGGCGCTGGTGCAGGTGCGCGGCGCCCGGCGGTACTTCGGCGCGGACGCGGGCCGCATCGCCGAGCTGGTGCGGCTGCGCGCGCTCGCCCGGCTCGGCACCGACGTACGGATCGGGGTCGCCGGCACCTGGGCGGTGGCGGCGACGGCCTCCGCCCGGGTGCCCGGGCCCGGCGGGGTCCTGGCCGTGCCCGAGGGCGGGGTGGACGGATTCCTGGGGCCGTTGCCAGTGGAGGCCCTGCACGGCATCGGACCCAAGCAGGCGGAGGTGCTGCGCGGGTACGGACTGCACACGGTCGGCGCGGTCGCGGCCGTCTCCCCGGGCACCGTCGAACGGATCCTGGGGCAGCGGGCGGGCCGGCTGGCGGCGGAGCGCGCCCGCGGGATCGACCCGCGCCCCGTCACCCCGAAGGACCTGCCCCCGTCGGCCGCCGTCCGCAGCGGTTTCACCCGGCACGAGCTCGACGGCCCGCACGCCCGGGCCGTGCTGCTCGCCCTGGTGGTCCGCCTCGGCGCGGTGCTGCGCGGCCGCCGCCAGGCGGCCCGGGCCCTGTCGCTGACGCTGCAGTTCGCCGGCGGCACCCGCTGGGAGCGGACCCGGCGGCTCCCGGCGGCCTCCGGGCACGACGAGGACCTGCGGGCGGTGGCGTACCGGCTGCTGGACGCGGCCGGACTGCAACGGGCCCGGCTGACCGGCATGGTGCTGCGCGCGGAGGACCTCACGGACGCCGGGCGGGCGCCCCTGCAGATCTCGCTGGATCCGGTCCGCGAGGCCCGTCTGACGGTGGAGGCGGCCGTCGACCGCGCGAACGCCCGGTTCGGCCCGGGCACGGTCCGCCCGGCGGCCACGTTCCGCCGCGCGGCCTAGGCGTATTGATCCGGGCGGGCGGCCGACCCGCGCCTACTACCTGATGTACGGCGCGCTTCTCTGCGCGGACACGGATTTTTTACTGACGCGTAACTTCCAAGTTTTGCTACTCGCCCGTAATTTGGCGTGAAGCAGCCCCCTTGTGATCCGGATCACGGGACGAACCCCCACGTATTTCCCTGACCCGCAAGGAGATCACTCGATGCTGCACTGGCGACGCCTGCTCCGCCCGCTGGCCGTCCTCACCCTCGCCGCCGCCCTCGTCGCCCCCGCCGGCGCCGCGCAGGCCGCGTCCGCACCCAGCAGCGGCTGGAACGACTGGTCCTGCAAGCCCTCCGCGGCCCACCCGCGCCCCGTCGTCCTCGTCCACGGCACGTTCGGCAACTCCGTGGACAACTGGCTGGGATTCGCGCCGTACCTCGTACACCGCGGGTACTGCGTCTACTCGCTCGACTACGGGCAACTGCCCGGCGTGCCCCTCTTCAACGGGCTCGGCCCCATCGACAAGTCCGCCGGGCAGCTCCAGGTGTTCGTCGACAAGGTGCTGGCCTCCACCGGGGCCAAGAAGACCGACATGGTCGGCCACTCGCAGGGCGGCATGATGCCGAACTACTACCTCAAGTTCCTCGGCGGAGCCTCCAAGGTCAACGCGCTGATCGGGCTCGCCCCCGACAACCACGGGACCACCCTGGACGGGCTCACCCAACTGCTCCCGTACTTCCCCGGCGCCGAGGACCTGATCAGCGCGGCGACCCCGGGGCTGGCCGACCAGATCGCCGGATCCGCCTTCGTCACCAAGCTGAACGCGGGCGGGGACACCGTCCCCGGGGTCCAGTACACCGTCATCGCGACCAAGTACGACGAGGTCGTCACGCCCTACCGGAGCGCCTTCCTCCAGGGGACCGGCTCCAACGTACGCAACGTCGTGCTCCAGGACCTGTGCCCGCTGGACCTCTCCGAGCACGTGGCCATCGGGCTCACCGACCGGATCGCCTGGCACGAGGCGGTCAACTCCCTCGACCCCGCGCACGCGTCCCGAACCACCTGCGCGTCGGTCTTCGAGTGACGCGCAGGTGAGGGGCCGAGGCCGGTGAACCGGTCCGGCTAGCGGCCGTGGCGGCCCGGCGCCGTCGCACGGCGTCGGGCCACGCCGAACAGCACGGCCGCTCCGACGGCCAGCACGCCCGCCCCGGCGATCGCGATCGCCGGGGTCGCGGCGCTGCCGCCCGTCTCGGCGAGGTTGGTGCCGGCCGGGGACTGCGATTCGGCGGGGACCGGCGCGAGGGCGGTGCTGCCGTTCGTCTTCGGGTCGTTGTCGCCGTGGCCGTTGTGCTCCACGGTGGACTTGCCCTCGCCGTCGGCGATCTGCCGGTCCGTCGGGGCCTTGGGCGCGTCCGAGGGACGATCGCCGTCGGCGGAGGGCTTGGCGCCGGGCTTCGTACTCGGCTTCGTGGTCGGGGTGGTGCCGGCGCCGCCGTTCGCGCCGCCGTTGCCCCCTGCGCCGTTGCCGCCGGCGCCGCCGTTGTCCTTGCCGAACACCACGTCCGAGCAGGTGTAGAAGGCCTCAGGGCTGTCCGAGCGCTGCCAGATGCTGTAGATCAGGTGCCGCCCGGACTTGGCGGGCACGCTGCCCGAGAACACGTAGTCCCCGTTCTGCATGCCCGGGTCGGTGACCTTGGCGAACGGAGCCGGCTCCAGGTCCGACCACTTCAGCGGCTTCGACGGGTCGTAGCCGTCCTTCGTGACGTACAGCTCGAAGGAACCCTTGTGCGGGGCGGTCCCCTTGTACCGGAAGGTGTGCGCGCCCGAGGTCATCGGGCTGGCCGGCCAGTCCGCGCGGGCCAGGTCCAGGCCCCGGTACTTGTCGTTCCCGGCGGAGCAGAGCTGCCCGTTCGGGATCAACGACCGGTGGTTGCCGGCCGCGTTGGCGATGTTCACCGCGTTCCAGTCGTAGAACGCCTGGGCGCCGCTCGCCGCCACCGCCGCCTTGCAGGCCGCGGACTTCGGCGACTCGGGCCCCTCCGCGTAGCAGGCCGCCACCCGGCTGACCGGGTCCGTCATCGAGCCGTGCGCGGCCGCGGGCCCGGCGGCGTACGCGGCCACGGCGAGCGGGGCCAGGCCGGCTGCGGCGATACGGGTCACGGTGCGGCGGCGGCGTGCGGGCATGGGTGGATCTCCTTCGGGGCGGCGATGCGGGCACCACGGTCGTGGGTGTGCCGGGAGCCGGGCCGGGCGGCGCCGCCCCCCGTGGGTTCCGACGCCGCCCCGTGCCCTCCTCGGCCCCGCCAAGCTAGCCCGCATCACCCCCGCCGCGACCCCGTTCGGCCCCCTCCCCAAGATCCTTACGCTCCCCTTAAGGCACCGGTAAGCAGCACCCAAGGAAACGGCCCCGCGAGGACCCCCTATCCCACTTCAGCGCATCTGCGAACCCATTCCGTCGCCGAGAAACAGGAGGCGAGCCACAAGGCCTCGGGCATGTCGAGGATGATTGCGCCGATCAACGCAACGGGTGCGATGTACGCGGCCGGCGATCCTTGTGGCCCCCGACCCGAAGTTGCTCGGTGGCGTTCGCCCAGTACCTCGACCACGTGGTCGTGCCTCTGCAGGAGGGCGCGCAGTGCGTTCACCGCCGCCTGCTCGATCCGCCGTCCACTGGGAACCGTCGTCATGCCCCGCCCCTTGACCACGCGTTGGTCCGACCAGCGTGGCATCCGCCACTGACACCGGGGTCGTGGCTGCCGGGTTCAGGTCAGGAGGCCGGACAGGCCGCCCGGTGCGTGGGCCTGCGCGGCCAGGGCGTCGAGGGCGCGGACGGCCTCGGCCGCCGCCCGCGGGTCGCTCTGCGCGAGGCCGCTCGCCGCGAACTCGTCCTCGTCCAGCCGCAGGACGCTCGCCCCGTCCGCCGAAACCCACAGGTCCAGGTCCAGGTCCTCCACGAGGACCTCGCCGCCGCGCACCAGCGCCGGCCGCGTGACGTCGCAGTACCAGCCCTTGAGGACGCCCTCGCCCGTCCGGACCTCCTTGACCGCGTACCAGCGGGTCCGCCAGAAGTGTTCGGTGAACACGTCGCCCGGCTCGAAGCGCACGAAGCCGAAGTCCCTTACGCCGTCGGCCGCCCAGGGCGCCCGTACGGAGATCCGGTCGCCCGTGTCGGCGACCAGGGCGGCGGGGTAGCGGATCTTGGTGCGGCCCGCCTTGGTGAGGGTGACGGTCAGGGTGGCGGTCGTCATGGCGTGGGCTCCAGTCGTTTCGCGAAGCGCGTCTCGGTCGCGCAGATCTCGTATCCGAACCGCCGGTTGATCGCGAGCATCGGCCCGTTCCCGGCGTCGTTGCCCGTGAAGGCTTCCGTGCAGCCGGCCGCGCGGGCCCGGTGGAGGGAGTCCGTCTTGGCGAGCGTGGCCAGGCCGCGGCCCCGGTGGGCGCGCAGGGTGCCCGTCATCGCGGAGCCGTAGCGGCCCCCGCCGTCGGTGCGGGCGGCGCTGAAGGCGGCGACGGCCCCGTCGACGAGGACGACGGTGGTCAGCTCCTTGTCCAGCGACGGGTCGTGCCAGACGGTGCGCAGCCAGTCCTCGTAGTCGTCCAGCTGCGCGGGTACGTCGCCCGGTTCGTCGGCGGTGGTCTCCGCGTCGGCCGCGTGGAGCGGGCGCGGATCGGCGGCGAAGTCGCAGGCGCTGCGCAGTTCGACCCCGGCGGGGAGCGCGGCCGGGTACGGGGGCAGCGGGCGCGCGGCCAGGTCCAGGCGCAGGAAGTGCGCGGAGCGGGAGGGGTGGTAGCCGTGCCGCTCGGCGAAGGCGCGGTGGCCGGGCTCGTCCAGCACCCAGGAGTACGCGTGCGTCGCGCCCTCGGCGGCCAGGTGCTCCTCGGCCGCGCGCAGCAGGGCCGTCCCGGCGCCGAGCCCGCGGTGCGCCGGGTCGACGTAGGCGTTGACGTACGCGAGGCCCGGCTCGGGGCTGTCGTACGCGAGGCCGACCTCGGCGGTGCCGACGGCGAGGCCGGCCGCGTTCTCGGCGATGAGGAGCCGGTGGCGCGCGGCGGCATGGGCGGAGTCGGCCTCGAAGGCCACCCGGGCGGGGGTCGTGATCAGGAACGGGAGCGCGGCGCGTCGTACGCGGACGACGGCCTCGGCGTCCCCGGGGTCGCCGGGGCGCATATCGCGGATCGTGGCGGTCATGGGGCCGACCGTAGATCGGCGAGGAGGGCGGATGCCTCCGAATTTCCCGGCGGATGGGGGAGAATCGCCGGGTGACCTCGACGAACCTGAAGATCCGGATCGACGGCGCGGCCGGCGCCGCGGCCCCGTACGAGCAACTGCGCGCCCAGATCGCGGGGGCGGCGCGGTCGGGGGAGCTGCCGGCCGGGTACAAGCTGCCGACGGTGCGCGGGCTCGCCGAGGAGCTGGGGCTGGCGGCGAACACGGTCGCGAAGGCCTACCGGGCCCTGGAGGGCGACGGGGTGATCGAGACCCGCGGCCGCAACGGGACCTTCATCGCGGCGGCCGGCGACGGGGCCGCCCGCGAGGCGGCCTCCGCCGCGCAGGCCTATGCGGAGCGCGCGAAGCGGCTGGGCCTGAGCTTCGACGAGGCGACGGCGGCCGCCCTGGACGCCCTGCGCGCCCGCTACGGCAACTAGCAGCGGCGACCGGCGACCGGCGACCGCCGACCTGCAATCGCCAACCGGCGACCGGCGACTAGCCCTTGCGCAGGAGCATCTGCGCCCGGAGGTGGTGGTGCAGGGGCTGGCCCATCGCCGCCATGTCCTGCTCGATCGTCAGCTCCCCGCCGCCGAAGGAGTACCGGCGCCGCATGGCGGTGACCTCCTTGGCCTTGGGGGTGCCCGCCACGGTCTCGGTGGCGATCTCGATCTCCGTCCCGGACACCCGGCCGACGTACGTCTCCACGATGCCGGTCGGGTGCGCGAGGACGACCTCCAGCGAGGCGTCGGGCAGGACCCGCCACCACCCGGACTCCCGCCCCGACGGGCGCAGCGCCGTACCGGACCCGTCGATCAGCCAGGCCCGCGACTCGTAGCGCAGGAACGGCCGGCCGTCGTGGCTGAAGGTGATCTCCTGCTCGTACGCGAACCCCTGCTCCAGGGTGGGGTACTCACCGAGGCCGCGGCCGTGCCAGCGCCCGAGGAGGGACAGCACCGGCGCCAGCTGCGGGTGCGGCTCGGGGCCCTCGCCGAGGACGTGGCTGTCGGGGTACGGATTCTCCTGCGCCGGCTCGGGCACGTGCACTCTCCTGATCGGTGGGTGTCCCCGGCCGCTTCGGCCGGGTCCGCCGCCCATTGTCTTCGGCGCGCGGGCCCGGCCCGCGCGCGCCCCGCCCGCCGGGGCGGTTACAGGTACAGGCCCGGCTCGGCGCCGTGCTGGCCCTGCGGCGGCAGCAGCGACGCGGGGCCGGCCCCCCGCCGCAGCGCGAACAGTTCGGCCAGGGTGGCGCCCTCGCGCGACACGCCCTCGTCCGTGCCCAGCCAGTCCACGGCCTCGCCGTGCGTCAGCCGGCCGACCTCGATGCGAGCCAGGCAGCGGCCCGGCCGGACCACCGCCGGGTGGAGCCGCTCCAGGTCCTCGTTCGTGGTGACACCGACCAGGACGTTGCGGCCCTGGCCCAGCAGACCGTCCGTCAGGTTCAGCAGCCGCGACAGCGCCTGGCCGGCCGTGTGCCGGGCCTCGCCGCGGATGAGCTCGTCGCAGTCCTCCAGGAGGAGCAGCCGCCAGCGGCCCTTCGCCGTGCCCTCGTCCTCCCCGATCGCGATGTCCATCAGGTAGCCCACGTCGTTGAACAGCCGCTCCGGGTCCAGGACGCAGTCCACCTGGCACCAGTCCCGCCACGAGCGGGCCAGCGTCCGCAGCGCCGAGGTCTTGCCCGTGCCCGGTGGCCCGTGCAGCAGGAGCAGCCGGCCCGCGATGTCGTCCGGGGTCACCTTCATCAGCCGGTCCATCGCCCCGGCCACCGGCGCCGTGTAGTTGGGCCGCACGTCCGCCCAGGTCCCGGCCGCGATCTGGCGGGTCGTCCGGTACGGGCCGCGGCGCGGGGAGACGTACCAGAAGCCCATGGTCACGTTCTCCGGCTGCGGTTCGGGCTCGTCCTGGACCCCTTCCGTGGCCTCGCCGAGCACGCTGGAGGCCAGTTCGTCGCTGACCGCCGTCACCGTCACGTCCGCCCCGCGGCTCCAGCGGGAGACGAGCATCGTCCAGCCCTCGCCCTCGGCGAGCGTGGCGCTGCGGTCGGAGTCGCGCGCGGAGCGCAGCACCGTGGCCTCGGGCGGCAGCAGGGTCGCTTCCGCCTTCACCCGCTCGATCGTGACGCTGTGCGAGTACGGCTGTTCGCCGGACGCGAACCGGCCGAGGAACAGCGCGTCCACGACGTCAGACGGTGAATCGCTGTCGTCGACATTGAGCCGGATCGGCAGCGCGTCATGCGGGTTGGCTGGCATGGCGCCCATGATCCGGCACGAAGTGGCCTCGTGCACCCGTGTTTCGCCGGATCGGGTGGCCGGGTTCCCTCCTCAAACGCACCGGTGGTGAAGGTTCGGGGCACAACTCCGCGCTGAAAATTCTTGGCATGAACACTTCCGGCCACGCCTGGCTCCCAGTACCACGGACACAGGAGTAACTCCCGAGTAACCCCCGCGTACCTCCCCCCACAAGGAGCCGCACACATGAGCATGAAGATGTCGCGCTTCGCCGCCCTGACCTCCTCCCTGTTACTCGCCGCGGGCGCCGCCCTGTTCGGCGCGGGACAGGCGGCCGCCGCCACGGCCGACTTCGGCTACGTCGCCCTCGGCGACTCGTACTCCTCCGGCGTCGGCGCCGGCAACTACGACGGCGCGAGCGGCAACTGCAAGCGCACCACCCGCGCCTACCCGGCCCTGTGGGCCGCCGCCCACGCCCCGCAGACCTTCTCCTTCGCCGCCTGCTCGGGCGCCCGTACGGGTGACGTCCTCTCCGGCCAGCTCTCCCCGCTGAACTCCGGAACCGACCTGGTCAGCATCACCATCGGCGGCAACGACGCCGGATTCTCCGACGTCATGACGACCTGTGTGCTCCAGTCCGAGTCCACCTGCGTCAACCGCGTCAATCAGGCCAAGGCGTACGTCGACTCCACCCTCCCCGGCCAACTGGACCAGGTCTACGACGCGATCCACGGCCGGGCGCCCGGCGCCCACGTCGTCGTCCTCGGCTATCCCCGCTTCTACAAGCTGAACGGCACCTGCGCCACCGGGCTCACGGAAGGCGAGCGCTCGGCCATCAACGGCGCGGCCGACTACCTGAACGCGGCCATCGCCAAACGCGCCGCCAACCACGGGTTCACCTTCGCCTCGATCGCCGGCGCCTTCACCGGCCACGAGATCTGCTCCGGCGACGCGTGGCTGCACAGCGTCAACTGGCTCAACATCGGCGAGTCGTACCACCCCACCGCCGCCGGACAGTCCGGTGGCTACCTGCCCGTGTTCACCAACGCCGCCTGACCGGTCACGAGGCGGCGGTCTCCGGGCCGGCCGCCTCCGGCGCCGGATCCGGGGCCTCCGCCTCCGGTGACTCCGGGCCCGCGGACACCGGCCCCGCCGTCACCGGGGCCGGCGTGGCGCTCGGACCGGGGGAGGGGGAGGCACCGGCCGGCGGGGTCTCCCCCTCCCCTCCCTCGTCCTCGCAGGTCACGGAGAACTCCACCCACTCCGAGGCCGTCGGCTCGGCCCCCCGCAGCTCCAGCCGGACCGCGTCCGTGAAGGCCGTGCCCGGGTAGTACGTGAGCTCGGTGTGGTCCAGCTGCCGGCTCCGGGAGCCGCCCTCCTCGTAGGTGACGGACTGCCAGCCGGGTTCGGAGGTGACCCCGCTGCGCGTGGCCCAGCGGTACTCCAGCACGGCGGGCGTACGGTCCGCCTCGACCGTCGCCGTGAAGGCCGGTGCCCGGTCCTCGGGCGGCGGGCAGGTCCCGCGGTAGTCCTTCCGTACGGCGCGCACCGCCACGGCGAACCGCGGCGCGGGCGTGGCCGACGGCGAAGGGGACGGCGAGGCCGAAGGGGAGGGGGACGCGGACGGCTGCTCCGACGCCGAGGCGCTCTCGGACGCTTGCGAGGAGGCGGTGGCCGGCGCGGTGGTGCCGGTGGTGCCGGTCCCGCCCGGCTCCTCGCGGTCCTTGAGCAGCAGCCACCCCAGGAAGGCGATGGCGAGCAGCAGCACCACGATCCCGGCGGTCAGCACCGCACCGGCCCGCCCCTCGCGCGCCGGTGCCCCGCCGCCGGGCCCACCGGGCCCGGCCGGAGCGGGCGCCGGATGGGGCGCCGGCATCGGCACGGGCATCGGCGGGGTCGCGCCGTCCTCGCGGCCGCCGTGCCCGTGGTAGGCCGTGGCCGTCGGGGAGTCCGGGCCCGAGACCGCGCCGCCGGAGCCCCGCAGGATCCCGCCCGCCCCGACGATCCGCAGCATCCGGGCCGCCTCCGCCGCGGGCAGCCGCTCCGCCGGATCCTTGCGCAGCAGCCCCTCCAGTACGGGCGTCAGCGGGCCCGCCCGGTGCGGCGGCGGCAGCTCGTCGTCCACCACCGCCCGCAGCGTGGACAGCGGGGTGTCGTGCCGGAAGGGCGTGACCCCCTCGACGGCGGCGTACAGCATCACCCCGAGCGACCACAGGTCCGACTCGGGGCCCGGTTCGCGCCCGAGCGCCCGCTCCGGCGCGAGGAACTCGGGGGAGCCCACCACCTCGCCCGTCATCGTGATCGCGGAGGAGCCCTCCAGACTGGCGATCCCGAAGTCGCTCAGCACCACCCGGCCGTCGTTGCCGATGAGCACGTTGGCGGGCTTGACGTCCCGGTGCAGCACCCCGGCCTCGTGCGCGGAACGCAGCGCGGCCAGCACCTGCTCCCCGAAGTGCGCGGCCCGCTGCGGGGTGAGCGGCCCGTCGGCCTCCAGCACGTCGGCCAGCGACAGCCCGCGGACGAGCTCCATCACGATCCAGGGCCGGCCGTCCTCGGTGGCGACGTCGTAGACCGTGACCACCCCGCGGTGCGAGACGCGGGCCGCAGCCCAGGCCTCCCGTTCGAGCCGCCGGTACATCCGTCCGATCGCGGCGCCGTCCAATCCGGCCGGGGCCCGCACCTCCTTGACGGCCACCTCGCGGCCCAGCACTTCGTCGCGGGCCCGCCACACGGTGCCCATGCCGCCGCGGCCCAGCTGGTCGAGCAGGACGTAGCGGCCCGCGATGACACGGCCCGGGGCGGATTCCCCGCCCGGTTCACCCATGTTGTCACTCACGTGAGCCCCCAGGCGTGTCCGTGTGTCGGCGGGCGGTCACTCCAAGTTAGCGCAGGACGCGCGCCGCGGCCCCGGTCCGCGCGGCGACTCGCGCGCGGGTCCGTCGCGGGGGTGGCGCGGGGCCGGGGCGGGGGTGAGGTCGGGCCGGGGCGGGGCCGGGGTCGGGGCGTGGGCGGTCGGGGGCCCGCGGCTTCACCGTCAACTCTCGGCGAGGTCCCCTTCGAGGCCCCCGAAGTCCCCGACCCCTTGCGGAGAGTGACGGATGACTCCGCTGAGTAACCGTCAACTCCCCAGCCCCATAGGGGTAATTCACACCACCGGGATACCCGAGCACGACGCGGGGGCGATAGGGTTAACCTGCCCGGGCCGGGTGCCCTCGTACGGGTGGGGAGAGATCATGGAACAGATAGCAATGCGCAGCAGGCCGCCTCGCGTGCCTGCCATCACCTGCGGCAGCGGTGCGACCAGTTCGCGCCTCGACCGCCACCTCGCCGTGCTGGGCGGTCCCGCCGTCCCCCATCGCGATGTGGCCGAGGCGACGCTGCTCATGCGCGAACTGACGTCCCGCGACCACACGCACCGCCTGCGGAGCCGGAGCGCGCGCGTCTCGCTCTTCGCGCCGCTGCGCCGTCTGCGTCGCACGCTCTTCGGCAGCCGCCGTTCGTAACAACGTCCCGGACCGTCATTGGTTTCGCCCCGGCCCTACGCAACCACACCATCCCGGCGCAGTGTCGTGATCTGCGCGTCCGTCATCCCCAGGGCGCGCAGCAGGGTTTCGGTGTGTTCGCCGAGCGCGGGCACCGCACCCATGTGCGGTGCCGCGCCCCCCGGCAGTCCGATCGGGGGCAGCAGCGCCCGCAGCGGACCCGCCGGTGACCCCACCTCCCGCCAGCGGTCCCGTGCCGCCAGCTGCGGGTGCTCCGCCAGCCGGGCCACCGAGTTCAGCCGTGCGCAGGCGATGCCCGCCGCCTCCAGCCGCGCGATCGCCTCGTCCGCGCCCAGCCCGGCCAGCGCCTCGGCGACCACCGCGTCGGTCTTCTCCCGGCCCCGGGTGCGCGCCGCGTTCGTCGCGTACGCCGGATCCTCGGCCAACTCGGGCCGTTCCAGCACCTGTTCGGCCAGCCGTCGCCACTCGCGGTCGTTCTGCACCGACAGCAGCACCCGGTCCCCGTCCGCCGTCGGGTAGGCGTCGTACGGGGCGATCACGGCGTGCGCCAGGCCCGTGCGCACGGGTTGCTCCCCGCCGTGCATCGTGTGGTGCAGCGGATGGCCCATCCACTCGGCCAGCGCGTCGAGCATCGAGATCTCGACCGGGCCCCCGCGCCCGGTGGCCCCGCGGCGCAGCAGGGCCGCGAGGACCCCCGAGAAGGCGTACATGGCCGCCGCGATGTCCGCGGCCGGGATGCCGGCCTTGACGGGCTGCTCCGGGGTGCCGGTCACCGAGACCAGCCCCGCCTCGCACTGGACGAGCATGTCGTAGGCGCGCTTGTGGGCGTACGGGCCCTTCGCCCCGTACCCGGAGATGTCGACGGCGACCAGGCGCGGGTATCGCGCGCACAGCGCGGCGGCGTCGAGCCCGAGCCGGGCGGCGGCGCCCTGGGCGAGGTTCTGGACGAACACGTCTGCCCCGTCGAGCAGCCCGTGCAGGACTTCCAGGCCGCGCGGGTCCTTCAGGTCGAGCGCGATGGACTCCTTGCCGCGGTTGGCCCAGACGAAATGCGAAGCGAGACCGTGCGCGGCGGTGTCGTAGGCGCGCGCGAAATCGCCGCCGTCGGGCCGCTCGACCTTGATCACCCGGGCGCCGAGGTCGGCGA
This sequence comes from Streptomyces sp. NPDC051582, assembly GCF_040681715.1. NCBI lineage: Bacteria > Bacillati > Actinomycetota > Actinomycetes > Kitasatosporales > Streptomycetaceae > Streptomyces > Streptomyces sp. NPDC051582. Next base: position 178,787 of record NZ_JBFAZJ010000008.1, on the reverse strand, counting down.
GCTGGCGGGTGGCGAAGGGGGCCGAGACGGCCTGTTCGACGGCGACGACGGTCACGCCGTCGAGGGGCGGCGGTTCCACGGGGTGCGCGGGGCGCGCGGGTACGGGCGCGGGCGAGTCGGCAGTCATGGAGCCTGCCTACCTGCTCGCACCCCGGTCTGTCACCACGCCCTCGGGACACCTTCGCGCCGGGAGCCGTCAGAGCAGGGCGAACTGGCCGCCCGGGCCCTCCTCGTGGTGGTCCAGTACGGAGGCCGGGCGGCGGGACCAGCGCGGCGGCGGCAGCACGCCCGCCGCCGCCAGCTCGGCGGACCCCAGCGCCGGTCCGGGGGAGAACGCGGCCCGCTCCGGGGCCAGATCGGCCAGGAGCGCCAGGGTGGTCACCACTGCCAACAGCTCCGAGGTCCAGGCCTGGGGCCACTGGGCCGGCCCGAGCGCCTCCAGCCCGTCGGCCCCGGGGTCCCGGTGGGCGGTGCGGGCCGCGAACCAGGCCTCCAGCACCCGGATGCCGCCCTGCACCTCGTACTCCCAGGCGCCCGGCGGCACGGGGGAGACCGTCCCGGTCCCGAGGCTCAGGGTCTCGGTCTCCGGGTCGTACGCGAGCCCCTCCGGCCAGGCCTGGACCGCCGAGCGGACGTACGGGCGCCGCCCGCCGGGCAGCCGGGGCGGCTCGGCGCCGGGGCCGCCGCGCAGCTGGACGGTGAGCAGCCGGTGCCCCAGCTCCACCCCGGCCCGCCAGCGGCCGGGGTCCCCGGTGAGCGGGACCTCGTACCCCCGGGGGCCGGGGCGGCCCGCCGCGAGGATCCAGCACAGCACGTCCTGCGGGGTCACCCAGCCGCCGTAGCGCTCGCCCAGCAGCGGCAGCAGGCCCGGCGCGAGATTGGGCTCGGCGCCGCCGGGGCGCCGGTGGAGGGGGCGGACGCGGCCCAGGCGGCCGGCCGGGAGACGGGCGGTGACCAGCAGCTCCGGGGTCTCGACGGCGAAGAGCTGGTGCTCGTCCAGGACCCGCCACAGCTCCGGGCGGGCCAGATCGATGAGCCGCTGGTCGGGCAGCAGCCACTGTTCGTCGAAGGGGTCGCGCAGTACCCGTACGGGCTCCGGGCAGGGGCCCGGCGCGTCGGCGAAACGGGCGGTCGACGGCGAGCGCCGGCCCGGCAGGGCGGCCGCGCCGGTGGTGGGCGTACGGCTCCTCGTCGGGCGGAACAGCCGGTCCCGCTCCCTGCCTTCGGCGCCGGTCAGGGCCGCCCAGCGGGCGCGCAGGGCCGCGGGGTCGGGGGCCGCCACCCAGGCCCGGCCCAGGCGCAGGCCGCCCACGGCCCAGGGCATCAGATCGTCCAGCAGCGGTACGTCTTGGCTCACCCGGCAGATGGTAGCGACGGGAGGCGGCGGCCGGGCTGGGGCGGGACCTAAGAGCTACGCTCCCTATGTGTGGGTATGTGCCGATGTCGAGGAGTGGACATGAGTCATTACGACGAATACACGACTCCGTCGCAGGCCGAGGGTGAGCGGCTCGACGAGGACATGGACGAGAAGGAGAAGATGCAGCACCACCACCCCGAGACGATGCGGACCACGCCGTCGCAGGCGGAGGGCGAGCGCAGCACGGACGAGGAGTAGGCCCGCTGCTCCGCTCGGTTCCGCTTCGCTCAGCTGTGCTCCGCTGCGCCCGGCCCGCAGGTGCGGCGCTGCGCCGCGCTCGGGTGGCCTCGGCCGTCCCTCCGGTGGCGTCGGCCGTCCGTCGGGTGGCGTCGGCCGTCCCTCCGGTGGCGTGGACCGTCCCTCAGGTGGCGTCGACCGTCACCGTGAACGAGAACCGGTCACCGCGGTACCGGATGCGCGCCACGTCCACGACCCGCCCGTCCTCGTCGTACGTCACGCCCGTGTAGTGCAGGATCGGACTGAGCAGCGGGACCTGGAGCAGCTCGGCCGTCTCCGGGTCGGCGAGCCGCGCCTCGACCGTGTCCGTGATCCGGCTGATCTTCACCCCCACCACGTCACGCAGCACCTTGGTCATCGGCCAGCGCGCAAGATCGGCCAGGTCCACGGACTCGGCGAGCTCCGGGCGGACGGCGTTCTCCGCCCAGTTCGTCGGCTCGCCGCTCTCGCCGTCGTGGCGCAGCCGGCGGTACGTGACCACCTCGGCCGTGTCCGGGAAGTGCTCCAGCAGCTCCCCGGACACGGCCGTCCGCGCATGGCCGAGAATCGTCGTGCGATCACCTGACTGCTGCGCCACGATCGCGTCGACCGAGCCCAGCAGCCGGACCGGCGCCCCGCGCCGCGCACCCGGCTCGATGAACGTGCCGCGCCGCCGGTGGCGGCTGATCAGCCCCTCGCCCTCCAGCTCCTTGAGCGCCTGGCGCATGGTCAGCACGCTCACCCCGTAGTGCTCGGCGAGCTGCTCCTCGGTGGGCAGGCGCAGCGAGGCGTCCGGGGTGCGCCCCAGTATCGAGGCGCGCAGCGACTGCGACACCTGGTACCAGAGCGGCAGCTTCCGGTTGAGCACGAGCGAGTCGGGGGCGAAGGCGGTCACGGGTGGTTCTCCGTACGGACGGGGCGTGGGACGCGTGGCGCGTGTTCCGGAGTGGGCGCCTAGCGATATTAGGCGCGGAAGTGGCGCTGGAGTCCCTGCCAGACGTCGTCGTATCCACGCTGGAGGTGGTCGGCGCCGGCCGCCTGGGGGGTGGCGGTGATCGGCCAGCGCGTCTCGAACATGAAGGCCAGGCCGTCGTCGATCTTCTGGGGCTTCAGCTCGGCGGCGCTCGCCCTGTCGAAGGTCTCCCGGTCCGGCCCGTGCGCGGACATCATGTTGTGCAGCGAGCCGCCGCCGGGGACGAAGCCCTCGGCCTTGGCGTCGTACGCGCCCTCGATCAGGCCCATGTACTCGCTCATGACGTTCCGGTGGAAGTACGGCGGGCGGAAGGTGTCCTCGCCGACCAGCCAGCGCGGGGCGAAGACCACGAAGTCCACGCCCGCCAGTCCAGGGGTGTCGGAGGGAGAGGTCAGCACGGTGAAGATCGACGGATCGGGGTGGTCGTAGCTGATGGAGCCGAGGACGTTGAAGCGGCGCAGGTCGTACACGTACGGGGTGTGCGTGCCGTACCAGGCGACGACGTCCAGCGGGGAGTGGTCGTAGGTGGCGGACCAGAGGTTGCCGCAGAACTTGTTGACCACCTCGGTGGGGCGCTCGACGTCCTCGTACGCGGCCACCGGGGCCCGGAAGTCGCGTGCGGCGGCAAGGCCGTTGGCGCCGATCGGGCCGAGGTCGGGCAGCTCGAAGGGGCGGCCGTAGTTCTCGCAGACGTACCCGCGGGCGTCCGCGTCCAGGAGCTCCACGCGGAAGCGCACGCCGCGCGGGATCAGGGCCATCTCGCCGGGGCCGGCGCTGAGCAGGCCGAGCTCGGTGCGCAGCAGCAGGCCGCCGCGCTCGGGGACGATGAGCAGCTCGCCGTCGGAGTCGCTGAACACCCGGTCGGTCATGGAGGCGTTGGCGGAGTAGAGGTGGATGGCCATGCCGGTGCGCTGGGTGGCGTCGCCGTTGCCGCCCAGGGTCCACAGGCCCGCCAGGAAGTCGGTGCCGGGGGCGGCGTCGGGCAGCGGGTTCCAGCGGAGCCGGTTGGGGTCCGCGGGGGCCTCGGTGAAGGGCGCGGAACGCAGGGCGCCGTTGTCCGTCCGGGTGAAGGGCGGGTGGGCCGCGGAGGGGCGGATCCGGTAGAGCCAGGAGCGGCGGTTGTGCCCCCGGGGCTCGGTGAAGGCGCTGCCGCTGAGCTGCTCCGCGTAGAGGCCGAGGGGGGCGCGCTGGGGCGAGTTGCGGCCGGGCGGCAGGGCGCCGGGGACGGCCTCCGAGCTGTGCTCGTTGCCGAAGCCGGTGAGGTACTCCAATGCCTCCGCCGTCTTCCTCGCCTGCTCGGCCTGCTCGCTCATGGGTGCTCCCGCTCTGTGACGGTCGAAGGAATCCTATGGTTGACAGTAGGATTCCGTGGCCCGCCCGTCAATGGCGGTCTCGACCCGACCTCGACTTCGTGCTCCCGATTTCGCGCGGTCGGAGGGGCTCCAAAAAGATGAACATTGCTCTACTCTCACGCGCATGTCGTGGACCCGCAGGTTCCCTGCCGTGCCGGCGGCGCTCCTCGCCGCCCTTCTCGCGCTCCTGTCCCTCTTCGCCGCCGCGCCCGCCGCCCGCGCGCACGAGGAGCGCCCCGTGACCCTGCCGGACGGGTCCGGATCCGTACCGCAGTACCGGAAGGCCGAGCCCGACCTCCTGGTCTGCAAGACCGACCGGCCCGCGTTCGAGCGCCGCATATCCGCCTTCCCGGAGGAGCTCCGGCAGCGCAACCTCGCCCTGTACGAGCGGTGCGAGAAGAGCGGCCACCGCCACCTCCAGGAAGCCGTCGACGCCGTGGACCGGCCCGGAATGAACATCGCGATCCTCCCCGGCCTGTACGAGGAGGAGCCCTCACTGCCGAAGCCGGCGGGGGAGTGCGCCGCGCTGAAGGCCCCCGACTCCGCGCTGGGCTACCAGATCCTGTCGTACGAGCAGCAGGTGCAGTGCCGGCACAACCAGAACCTCGTCGCGATCCTCGGCAAGACGGACCTGCAGATCGAGGGCACGGGTGCGAGCCGCCAGGACGTGGTCATCGACGCCAAGTACCAGAAGCTGAACGCCATCCGCGCCGACAAGTCGAACGGCATCTACTTCCGCAACTTCACCGCGCAGCGGACCACCTTCAACTCGCTGTACGTGCTCGCGGGCGACGGGTTCGTCATCGACGACGTCCTGACCCGCTGGAACGACGAGTACGGCTTCCTGACCTTCGCCAGCGACCACGGGCTGTACAAGAACTGCGAGTCGTACGGGAACGGCGACTCCGGCATCTACCCGGGCAGCGCCTCGAACATCAACGACGGCCGGGGCTACGAGGTCCCGCGCTACTCGATCGAGATCACCGGCTGCCACAGCCACCACAACATGGTCGGCTACTCCGGGACGGCGGGGGACTCCGTCTGGGTCCACGACAACGAATTCGACGCGAACATGGGCGGCGCCTCGATGGACAGCGCCTTCCCCGGACACCCCGGACTCCCGCAGAACCACGCCAAGTTCGAACGGAACCTGATCCACGACAACAACGCCGACTACTACGGCTACGTCGCCGACGGCACCTGCGCCAAGCCGCCGATCGAGCGCGGCTACGAGCAGGGGGTGGTCTGCCCGCAGATCTCCATGCCGCCGGGCACGGGGATCATCACGGCGGGCGGCAACTGGAACGTGTACGAGAACAACTGGGTGTACGGGCACCGGCGCGCGGGCTTCTTCCTCTCGGCGGTCCCGGCGTTCATCCGGGGCGAGGAGCAATGGTCGAAGCAGACGGACACCTCCCACCACAACCGCTACGCCGCCAACGTCCTCGGCAAGGACAAGTCCGGGGCGTCGCGCCCCAACGGGATGGACGTGTGGTGGGACGGGCAGGGCCGCGGGAACTGCTGGCAGCCCGGACCGGACGGCTCCACCCCGGGCACGCTCCCGCACTGCGGCGACCGCCGCGGCGAGGTGTCCGGTGCCTCGTCGAGGCTGGTCGGCGAGCCGGTGAAGCTGGCCCAGCTCCTCGTCTGCGCCGACTACAGCGTCCAGGCGCGCAAGCTGCCGGCGGGCTGCGACTGGTACGGCGCGCGCGGTCCGGAGCGGGTCGAGACCCAGATCGCGCTGGCGGTGGCGGCGGTGCTGCTCCTGGTCGGCGGGGTGCTGTGGTGGCGCCGGCTGCGCGGCTCCCGCCTGGGCACGGCGGCCTCGCTGCTGGGCCTGGCCGGGCTGGCCCTGGACGTGGCGGGCTCGACGATGCCGCTCGTGGACACCGCCGTGCCGGCCCTGGCGCTGCTCCTGCTGGGCCTGTGGTGGACGGGCGCGGGCCTCGCCCTGCGGCCCACCCGCCCCTGGCTGGCACGGCTGACCCTGCTCCTTGCGGCCCTCACCCTCCTCGACGCCTTCGACAAGGCGATCTGGATGATCCCCTGGACCCCCCTGAGCCCCGCCTGGGCCCGCGCCGTGGTGGCCGTGGTCTGGACCCTGTGGGCGGTCGTCGCCTCGGCCCGACCCGCCGCCCCGCCCGACCGCACCCCGGCCCCGCACCCGGCCCCCGCCCCGACCCCGGCATGACCCACAGGAGGCCGATCGTGACCGTGCCCGACGACCGCTCCGAGAGCGGGCCCCGGCGCCGTGGCCGCGGCGCGCCGCCCCGCGCGGCCCGCGGGCGGGGCCGAGCCGTGCGCACCGCGGCGCTGCTCGGCGTCGCCCTCCTGCTCGTCGGCGGCGCCGCCGCGGGCTGCGGCGGGCGGGCCACCACCCACCACAAGCCCGGCACCAGCCACGAGCAGGCCACCGGCAGCGTCGGCACCCTGCTCGACGCCCAGGACCCCACCGGCCACCGGCTCCGCGAGGTCCCGGCCCGGGGCGCGCCGGAGGTCCGGCTGAGCGCCCGCCCCGACTCCGAGGACGGCTGGAACCTCCAGCTGACGGTGCAGAACTTCCGCTTCACCCCCGACAGCACCGGCGGCGCCGCCCTCCCGGGCGCCGGCCACGCGCACCTGGAGCTCGACGGCCGCAAACTGGCCCGGCTGTACAGCCCCTGGTTCCACCTCCCGGCGGCCCAAGTGCCCGAAGGCGCGCACACCCTGACCGTCCGCCTCTACGCCGACGACCACACGGCCTGGGCCGTCGGCGGCAAGGCGATCGAAGGCACCCTCCGGCTCACCGCCTCCGCCGCCACCCCGGGCCAAGCGGGACACAGCCACCCCCCGGCGTCGGCGCCCTCGGCACCGTCGCCGTCCCAGGCCGCCGCCGACCGCACGGTCACCCTCACCGTCCGGGACGGCAAGGTCAGCCCCGCCCCGGGCCGCACCGAGCTTCGGCGCGGGGAGCGCATCGCCCTGCGCGTCACCAGCGACCGCGCCGACACCCTGCACGTCCACGGCTACGACGAGGAACTCGCCCTGCCGGCGGGCCAGGAAGCCACCCTGGTCCTGACGGCCGACCGCACGGGCCTCTTCGAGGTCGAGACCCACGAGTCCCGCCTCGTCCTGACCCAGCTCCTCGTCCGATGACCCCGCCCGGAACCCACCACGCCCCGGTCCCCCTCGGCCCGACCGCGATGACCCCGGTCGGGCCAGGGCGCGACCCCGCCGCGGGCGGAGGCGGTGGCGGAGGCGGAGGCGGTGGCGCGGGCGGAGGCGGTGGCGGTGGCGGAGGCGCGGGCGGTGGCGGTGGCGCGGGCGGTGGCGGAGGCGGTGGCGCGGGCGGTGGCGGAGGCGGTGGCCGGGGCGTGGTCTTCTGCCCGGCCGGTCCGCCCACCACGCCCGCGACCGAGTCCACCCCCACCCCGACCCGGCCGGCCACGCCCCCCTTCCGCGGAGGGGGACCACGCCGTGGGGGCGGGCCGTCGTGACCCCGGGCGCACTCGGGCTCGGGCCCGTCGCGGGCGGTGATGGCGGGGGCCGGGGCGTGATCCCTGGTCCGGCCGGTCCGCTCACCACGCTCGCGCACGGGATCGGGTCCCAGCACGATCTGCCGATCTCTCCCTTCTACGCCTTCGCCGGTGCCTTCGCCGCACTGTTCGTCTCCTTCCTCGCGCTCGGCCTCCTCTGGTCCTCCTCCCGCTTCCGCGGCGAGCGGTCAGGCCTCGCCCTGCCCGCCGGCCTGGAGCGGGTGGCCGACGCGCCGGCCACCCGTACCACCCTGCGCGGACTCGGCCTCGCCGCCGCCCTCGCCGTCCTGCTCTGCCTCCTCCTCGGTCCCGACGACCCCGCGCGCAACCCCGCCCCCGGCGCCGTCTACGTCCTCCTCTGGGCCGGCCTCGTCCCCGCCTCCCTCCTCCTCGGCCCCGTCTGGAGCCTGCTCAACCCGCTCCGCACCCTCCACCGCCTCTGCCGCCGGCTGCCCCGCGCCCGCCGCCGGCACCACGCACCCGCCCCCCTTCCCGCCCGGCTCGGGCAATGGCCCGCCGCCGCCGGGCTGTTCGGCTTCACCTGGCTCGAACTCGCCGCCCCGGATCCCGCATCCACCACCACCCTCCTGTCCGCCCTCGCCCTGTACGCCGCGGTCCACCTCGCGTTCGCCGCCCGCTACGGCGAGCGCTGGTTCGCCGACGCCGACGCCTTCGAGGCGTACTCCTCCCTTCTGGCCCGGCTCTCCCCCCTCGGCCGCCGCAGCGACGGCCACCTGGTCCTGCGCAACCCCTTCCACGGACTCGACGCGACGCCCGAGCGGCCCGGACTCGTCGCCACCGTCTGCGTCCTGCTCGGCTCCACCGCCTACGACGGCTACTCCGACACCCCTTCGTGGATCAACACCCTCCAGACCTCCCCCCTCGGCCGCACCCCCACGGCCACGCTCGGACTGCTGACCGCCATCGCCCTCGTCGCCACCCTGTACTGCCTCTGCGCGGCGGCCACCCGCCTCGTCTGCGGCCCGCACCCGCGCCCGCTGACCGCCTTCGCGCACTCACTCGTGCCGATCGCACTCGGCTATCTCGTCGCCCACTACTTCTCCCTCCTCGTCACCGAAGGACCACGCACGGTAACCATCGCACTCGGCACTGACAATGCCCCAGAACCCTTGCCGCCACTGGGTCCCGGCGGCCTCGCCGCCCTTCAGGTCATCGCCGTCGTCACCGGCCACGTACTCGGTGTGATCGCCGCCCACGACCGCTCCGTACGCCTCTTCCCGCCCGCCCGGGCCGTCGCCGGCCAACTGCCGCTGCTCGCGCTCATGATCATTTACACGATCGGGGGCATCGGCCTCCTGCTGAACTGAGACCGCTGCTGAACCGAGGGGCCGGGAGCGGCATGATGGACCCCGTGCCCCCCGCCCACCCCCTGCGCCGGACGCCGATCCAGCAGCGCAGCGCCGACCGGCTCGCCCGGATCCTCGACGCCTGCGCCGAACTCCTGGACGAGACCGGGTACGAGAACCTCAGCACCCGGGCCGTCGCCCTGCGCGCCGGCGTGCCCATCGGCTCGGTCTACCGCTTCTTCGGCAACAAGCGGGCCATGTCCATCGCCCTCGCCCACCGCAACCTGGACCGGTACACCGACGCCATCGCGGAGCGCCTCCACGCGCTCCCGGCCGGCGACTGGCGGTCGGTCGTGGACGCGGTGCTCGACGAGTACCTGGTCATGAAGCGGACCGTCCCCGGGTTCGCGCTCGTCGACTTCGGGGTGCCCGCGCCTCCGGCCGAAGGTCCGGCCGCCGACCCCAACGGGCTGGTCGCCGTACGCCTCACCGAACTGCTCGCCGCCCAGCTCGGCCTGACCCCGGACCCCGTCCTGGAACGAGCGGTCCTGGTCGCGGTCGAGGCCACGGACGCGCTCACGAAGCTGGCCTTCCGCGCCGACCCGGACGGCGACCCCGCCATCGTGGCCGAAATCCGGGCCATGATGCACGCGTACCTGGCCCGCGTACTGGACTGACCCGGCCGCGGGGCCGTGACGGCGCCCCGGGGCGCCCCGGGGGCGCGGGCCCGCGGGGCACCTCCGCGGACCCCTCCCGTCCGTGCCAACCGGTCGGTATGCTCGGCTCGTCGCCCGCGTGTCCGTGTCGCGTCCTGCCGCCCCAGGAGGGCCCATGCCCCGCACCGCCCTGCGCATCTGCCCCCTCTGCGAAGCCACCTGCGGCCTCACCCTCACCATCGAGGGCGCCACCGTCACCGGCGCCCGCGGGGACCGCGAAGACGTCTTCAGCCGCGGTTTCGTCTGCCCCAAGGGTGCGGCCTTCGGCGCGCTCGACGCCGACCCCGACCGCCTGCGCACCCCCCTCGTCCGCCGCGACGGCCGGCTCCGGGAGGCCACGTGGGAGGAGGCGTACGAGGCCATCGCCGCCGCGATCCCGGCCCTCGTGCGGGAGCACGGGGCCCAGTCCGTCGGCGTCGTCCTCGGCAACCCGAACGTGCACACCATGGCGGGCAACCTGTACCCGTCGCTCCTGCTCAAAGCTCTCGGCACCCGCAACTTCTTCACGGCCAGCACCCTCGACCAGATGCCCAAGCACGTCTCCAGCGGGCTCCTCTTCGGCGATCCGTTCGCGATCCCCGTCCCCGACCTCGACCGGACCGACTTCCTCCTGCTCCTCGGCGCCAACCCGGTCGAGTCCAACGGCTCCTTGTGCACCGCCCCCGACTTCCCCGGCCGGCTCAAGGCGCTGCGCGCCCGCGGCGGCACCCTGGTCGTCGTCGACCCGCGCCGCACCCGCACCGCCAAGCTGGCCGACCTGCACCTCGCGCCGCGCCCCGGCAGCGACGCCCTGCTGCTGGCCGCCCTCGCGCACACCCTCCTCGCGGAGCGGCTCGCCGCCCCCGGCGCCCTGGCGGAACAGGCCCAAGGGCTCGGGGAACTCGCCGAAGCCCTCGCCCGTTTCACTCCCGAGGCCGTCGCCCCCGCCTGTGACCTCACGGCCGCCGAGATCCGCGACCTCGCCCGCGCCCTCGCGGCCGCGCCCACGGCCGCCGTCTACGGGCGGATCGGCAGCTGCACCGTCGAGTACGGCACGCTGGCCAGCTGGCTGGTCGACGTACTGAACATCCTCACCGGCAACCTCGACCGGCCCGGGGGAGTCCTCTTCCCGCTCCCGGCCGCCGGTCCTCGGCAGCGACCGGCCGGGCCGGGCAAGGGCTTCACCCTGGGCCGCTGGCTCAGCCGGGTCAGCGGCCACCCCGAGGCCAAGAGCGAACTGCCCATGGCCGCCCTGGCCGAGGAGATCGAGACGCCGGGGGAGGGGCGGATCCGGGCCCTGGTCGCCATCGCCGCCAACCCGGTGCTGTCCGCCCCCGACGGGCGGCGCCTCGACGCGGCCCTGGCCGGGCTCGACTTCATGGTCAGCATCGACCCGTACCTCAACGAGACCTCCCGCCACGCCCACGTCGTGCTGCCCCCGCCGCCGCCCTCACAGAGCGCGCACCACGACTTCGCGTTCAACGGTTTCGCCGTCCGCAACCAGGTCCGCTACACCCGGCCCGCCGTCCCGCTCGAAGCGAGCCGGCTCGACGAGTGCGAGATCCAAGCCCGGCTCGTCCTGGCCGTCTCCGGCCGGTACGGCTCCGCGGGCCCGTCCGCGGTCGACGACATGGTCATCCACGGCGTCCTCGCCAAGGAGACCGCCGACCCGCGCTCCCCGCTGCACGGGCAGGACCCGCAGCGCCTCGCCTCCCTGCTCACCGGGGAGAACGGTCCCGAGCGCCGGCTCGACCTGATGCTCCGACTCGGTCCGTACGGAGACCAGTTCGGCCTCGTCCGCGCTCCCGGGGCGGGATCGGGCGCGGACGAAGACGCGCCCGCGAGCGGCGCCGCAGCGGAGGGGCTCAGCCTGGAGCGGCTGCTCGCGCACCCGCACGGCATCGACCTGGGCCCGCTGCGGCCCAGGCTGCCGGGGGTGCTGAGGACGCGCAGCGGCAGGATCGAGCTGCTCCCGGACCCGATCACGGCCGAGCTCCCCAGGCTGCGCGCGGCGCTCGCCGACCGCCCCGCCACCCTGGTGCTCGTGGGCCGCCGCCATCTGCGGTCCAACAACAGCTGGTTGCACAACGTCCCGGCCCTCACCGGAGGTTCCAACCGCTGCACCCTCCAGGTGCATCCCGAGGACGCCGGCCGGCTCGGTCTCACCGAGGGCGGGCTGGCCCGGATCACCGCCGACGGCGGCAGCCTGGAGGTCCCCGTCGAGGTCACCGACACCGTCCGCACCGGCGTCGTCAGCCTCCCGCACGGTTGGGGCCACGACCGCGACGGGGCCCGGCTCTCCGTCGCCTCCGCGGCGCCCGGAGCCAACGTCAACCAGCTCCTCGACGGCTCCCGGCTGGACCCGCTGTCCGGCACCGCGGTGCTCAACGGCTTCCCCGTCGAACTGACACCACTGCCCTGAGCTGGGGTTCTGCTCGTATTGCTCACGCCCGGACGTCTTGTTGACGTGAGTGGGAGGCACCTACGTTCCCTGCATGCTGACCTTCCTCGGCTTCGCCATGATCGCCACCTTCCTGGTGCTGATCATGATGAAGAAAATGTCGCCCATCGCGGCGCTCGTCCTCATCCCCGCGCTGTTCTGCGTGTTCGCAGGAAAGAGCGCACACCTCGGCGACTACGTCATCGACGGCGTCGGCAAACTCGCGCCGACCGCCGCCATGCTGATGTTCGCCATCGTCTACTTCGGCGTGATGATCGACGTCGGCCTGTTCGATCCGATCGTGCGCGGCATCCTGCGCTTCTGCAAGGCGGACCCGGTGCGGGTCGTGGTCGGCACCGCGGTCCTGGCCGCGATCGTGTCGCTCGACGGCGACGGCTCGACCACCTTCATGATCACCGTCTCGGCCATGTACCCGCTCTACAAGCGGCTCGGCCTCAGCCTGGTGGTCATGACGGGCGTCGCCGCCACCGCCAACGGCGTCATGAACACCCTCCCTTGGGGCGGCCCCACGGCCCGCGCCGCGACCGCCCTCAAGGTCGACGCCTCCGACATCTTCGTCCCGATGATCCCCGCGCTCGCGGTCGGGCTGCTGTTCGTGTTCGGCCTCGCCTACGTCCTCGGCCTCAAGGAGCGCCGCCGCATCGGGACGCTGACCATGCCCGGCGAGGGCTCGGAGCGGCCGGCCGAGGAAGTCGCGGAGCCCGCCGAGGAGCGTCTGCTTGTCGCCACCGCCACGGGATCCGCCGACGCCGGGACGGCCGCGGCCAAGGCCGGGTCCGCCGGGTCCGGCGGGCCCCGCGGGCCCGTGACTCCGGCCGAGCCGGGCGCCCCCGCCTCCCGTACGGGCGGCGGGTCCGACTCCGGCGCGGACCTCGCTTCCGGCCCCGCCCCCGGCCCCGCTTCCCTCCCCGCCCCGCACGAGGACGGCTTCCAGGGCCTCGACCCCCGCCGCCCGACGCTGCGCCCGCGCCTCTACTGGTTCAACGCCGGGCTCACCGTCGCCCTCCTCGCCGCGATGATCATGGAACTGCTGCCGATCCCGGTGCTGTTCCTCCTCGGTGCCGCCCTGGCCCTCACCGTCAACTTCCCGCACATGCCGGACCAGAAGGCCCGGATCGCCGCCCACGCCGACAACGTCCTGAACGTCGCCGGCATGGTCTTCGCCGCGGCCGTGTTCACCGGCGTCCTCAGCGGCACCGGCATGGTCAAGCACATGGCCGACTGGCTCGTCGGCGTCGTCCCGGAGGGCATGGGCCCGCACATGGCCCTGGTCACCGGTCTGCTCAGCCTGCCGCTCACCTACTTCATGTCCAACGACGGCTTCTACTTCGGCGTCCTGCCGGTCCTCGCCGAGGCCGGCGCCGCCCACGGGGTCTCCCCGCTCGAAATCGCCCGCGCCGCGCTGGTCGGCCAGGCCCTGCACATGTCCAGCCCGCTGGTTCCCGCCGTCTACGTCCTCGTCGGCATGGCCAGGGTCGAGTTCGGCGACCACACCCGATTCACCGTGAAATGGGCGGCCCTCACCTCCCTCGTCGTCCTCGGGGCAGGGATGCTTTTCGGCATCATCTGAGCCCGGGGCCCCTGGCGGGCCGAAAACTACCGGCGGTAGTTTGTAGGGTGGTCGAACGAGGTCAGGTCTACGCGTCCACGCGTTCGTGCGCGCTCGGGAGGAAAGCCATGAAGGCCCACGACGGGATGTACATCGACGGCGCATGGCGGCCCGCCGCCGGCCGTGAGCGGATCGAGGTGGTCAACCCGGCCGACGAGCAGGTCATCGGCGGGGTCCCGGCCGGAAACGCCGACGACGTGGACGCGGCCGTCCGCGCGGCCCGCGCGGCCTTCCCCGGCTGGGCCGCAACGGCCCCGGCCGAGCGGGCCGCCCTGATCGGGGCGCTCCGCGACGTGCTGGTCGCCCGCAAGGGCGAGTTCGCCGAGCTCATCACCGCCGAACTCGGCTCCCCGCGGGGCTTCTCGGAGATGGTCCACGTGGGCGCGCCGATCGCGGTGTCCTCCTCCTTCGCGGAGCTGGGGGCCTCGTACGCCTTCGAGGAGAAGATCGGCAACTCCACCGTGCTGATGGAGCCGGTCGGCGTGGTCGGGGCCATCACCCCCTGGAACTACCCGCTGCACCAGATCGTTGCCAAGGTGGCACCCGCTCTCGCCGCCGGCTGCACCCTCGTCCTCAAGCCGGCCGAGGACACCCCGCTGACCGCACAGCTCTTCGCCGAAGCCGTGCACGAGGCGGGCATCCCGGCGGGCGTGTTCAACCTGGTGACCGGGACCGGCCCGGTCGCCGGCCAGGCGCTGGCCGCGCACGAGGGAGTCGACCTCGTCTCCTTCACCGGCTCCACCGCGGTCGGCAGGCAGATCGGCGCCACGGCCGGCGCCGCCGTCAAGCGCGTCGCCCTCGAACTCGGCGGCAAATCGGCCAACGTCATCCTGCCCGGGGCCGACCTGGCCAAGGCCGTCGCGGCGGGTGTGGGCCACGTCATGAACAACTCCGGCCAGAGCTGCAACGCGCTCACGCGCATGCTCGTCCACCGCGACCAGTACGAGGAGGCCGTCTCGCTCGCGGCCGCCGCCGTCGCCAAGTACCCCTCGGGCGACCCCCGCGATCCGGGCACCCGCCTCGGCCCGGTCGTCAACGCCAAGCAGCGCGACCGCGTGCGCGGATACATCGGCAAGGGCGTCGAGGAGGGCGCGCGCCTCGTCGCGGGCGGCCCCGAGGCGCCGTACGAGCAGGGGTACTTCATCGCCCCGACCGTGTTCGCCGACGTCACGCCCGAGATGACCATCGCGCAGGAGGAGATCTTCGGCCCGGTGCTGTCGATCCTCCCGTACGAGGACCAGGACGAGGCCCTGCGCATCGCGAACGGGACCGTCTACGGGCTGGGCGGCGCGGTGTGGGCGGCGGACGAGGAGACCGCGGTCGCCTTCGCGCGCCGCATGGACACCGGCCAGGTGGACATCAACGGCGGCCGCTTCAACCCGCTCGCGCCCTTCGGCGGGTACAAGCAGTCGGGTGTCGGCCGCGAGCTCGGCCCGCACGGCCTGGCCGAGTACCTCCAGACCAAGTCGCTGCAGTTCTGAGCCGGCAGCACGGCACAGCACACACACCACAGCGCAGCACGGCGGCGAACCGCACCGCCCCGTACAGCGCCGAGCCACCGCCCCGCACTCCTGAGCCCGAGAGACGGAAAACGACCATGGTCCGCGCCGCCATCCTGCCCGCCGTCGGAGCACCGCTGGAGATAAGGGACATCGTCCTGCCCGATCCCGGCCCCGGCCAGGTACGGGTGCGGCTCGCCGCCGCCGGTGTCTGCCACTCCGACCTCTCGCTCACCGACGGCACCATGACGGTGCCCGTCCCCGCCGTCCTCGGTCACGAGGGCTCGGGGACGGTCCTGGCCGTCGGCGAGGGCGTCACCCACGTCGCGCCCGGCGACGGCGTGGTCCTCAACTGGTCCCCGTCCTGCGGGGAGTGCCACCACTGCTCGATCGGCGAGGTCTGGCTCTGCGCCAAGGCGCTCAGCGGGGTCGGGGCGGTCTACGCCCACGACGCCGAGGGCGCGGCGCTGCACCCGGGGCTGAACGTGGCCGCGTTCGCCGAGGAGACGGTCGTCGCGGCCCACTGCGTGCTGCCCGCGCCCGCCGGGATCCCGCTCGCCGAGGCGGCCCTGCTCGGCTGCGCGGTCCTCACCGGCTACGGCGCGGTGCGCAACAGCGCCCAGGTGCGCCCGGGCGAGTCCGTCGCCGTCTTCGGCGTCGGCGGAGTCGGCCTGGCCGCGCTCCAGGCCGCGCGGATCGCCGAGGCGGGCCCGATCGTGGCCGTCGACGTCTCCCCGGCCAAGGAGGAGCTGGCCCGGGCGGCGGGGGCCACCGCGTTCGTGCTCGCCTCCGACACCACGGCCAAGCAGATCCGCGCCCTCACCGGCGGACAGGGCGCCGACGTCGCCGTCGAGTGCGCAGGCCGGGCGGAGTCCATCCGCGCGGCCTGGGACTCCACTCGCCGCGGCGGCCGCACCACGGTCGTCGGCATCGGCGGCAAGGACCAGAAGGTGGGCTTCCACGCCCTGGAGATCTTCCACTTCGCCCGTACCCTCACCGGCTGCGTCTACGGCAACAGCGACCCCGCGCGCGATCTCCCGGTGATTGCCGAGCACGTCCGCGCGGGCCGCCTCGACCTCGGTTCCCTGGTCACCGACCGCATCACCCTGGACGGCATCCCCGCCGCCTTCGAGGCGATGCTCGCCGGCAAGGGCGGCCGCTCGCTCGTGGTGTTCTGACCGCCCGCGGAACTCCGCCCGCCGTCCGCCGAACTCCTCCGCCGTCCGCCGAGCTGCGTCCACCCACCGCCGCCGGCGGCGGTGGCCGCCGTCTAGCGGCCCGTCGTACGCCCCGTCGTACGCCCCGTCAACGCCTCGTGCTGGAGGGCCAGTCCGTCCAGCAGGGCGGCCAGGCCCGTCTCGAACGCGCCCTCGTCCACCTCGCGCCGGTGCTCCGCCAGCAGGTGGGCCTGGCCGAGGTGGGGGTAGTCCGACGGGTCGTACGCGGCTTCGTCGTCCACGAAACCCCCGGCGAACGAGGCCACCGCCGAGCCCAGGATGAAGTACCGCATCAGCGCGCCGATCCGGGTCGCCTGGGCCGGCGGCCACCCGGCCGCCGTCATCGCGCCGAACACCGCGTCCGCCACCCGCAGCCCCGCCGGGCGCCGGCCCGGGCCGCGCGCCAGCACCGGCACGATGTTCGGGTGGTCGGACAGCGCGTCCCGGTACGAGTGGGCCCAGTCGTGCAGGGCGCCCCGCCAGTCCCGGCCCGCCCCCGGTTCGAACATCGACAAGTCGACACGGGCGCTCACCGCGTCCGCGACCGCCTCCAGGATCTCGTCCTTCGTGCGGAAGTGGTTGTACAGCGACGGCCCGCTGACCCCCAGCGCGGCGGCCAGCCGCCGCGTCGACACCGCCTCCAGTCCCTCCGCGTCCACCAGCGCGCCCGCCGCCCCGACGATGAGGTCCCGGCTGAGGAGGGGCTTGCGCGGTCTGGCCATGCGCCACATAGTAGGGCCTGCCCGCCATAAACTACCGGTGCTAGTTAACCCTTCCGGGTCGACCCGCGCCGGACCGCACGGAGGTGCCCGGTGAATCTGGAGCTGAGCGAGGAACAGGAAGCCGTGCGCCGGCTCGCCCGCGAGTTCACCGAGCGCGAGATCGCCCCGTACGCCGCCGAGTGGGACCGCGCCGAAAGCGTGGACCGGGCCATCGTCAAGAAGCTCGGCGACCTCGGCTTCCTCGGTCTGACCGTCCCCGAGGAGTACGGCGGCTCCGGTGGCGACCACCTCGCCTACGTCCTGGTCACCGAGGAACTCGGCCGCGGAGACTCCGCCGTGCGCGGCATCGTCTCCGTCTCCCTCGGCCTGGTCGCCAAGACCGTCGCCGCCTGGGGGACCGAGGAGCAGAAGCGCGCCTGGCTGCCCCGGCTCTGCTCCGGCCGGGCGCTCGGCTGCTTCGGCCTGACCGAGCCCGGCACCGGCTCCGACGCCGGCAGCCTCACCACCCGCGCCGTGCGCGAGGGGGACGCGTACGTCGTCAGCGGCAGCAAGATGTTCATCACCAACGGCACCTGGGCCGACGTGGTCCTGCTCTTCGCCCGGACCAACGACGAGCCCGGCCATCGCGGGATCTCCGCCTTCCTCGTCCCCGCCGACACCCCCGGACTCACCCGCCGCGAGATCCACGGCAAGCTGGGCCTGCGCGGCCAGGCCACCGCCGAACTCGTCCTCGACGGCGTCCGCGTCCCCGCCTCCGCGATGCTCGGCCCCGAGGGCAAGGGCTTCTCCGTGGCCATGTCGGCCCTGGCCAAGGGCCGGATGTCGGTCGCCGCCGGCTGCGTCGGCATCGCACAGGCGGCGCTGGACGCGGCCGTCTCGTACGCCGCCCAGCGCGAGCAGTTCGGCAAGCCCATCGCCCACCACCAGCTGGTCCAGGAGCTGATCGCCGACATCTCGGTCGACGTGGACGCGGCCCGGCTGCTCACCTGGCGGGTCGCCGACCTCGTCGACCGCGGGCAGCCCTTCGCCACCGAGTCCTCCACAGCGAAGCTCTTCGCCTCCGAGGCCGCCGTGCGGGCCGCGAGCAATGCCCTCCAGGTACACGGCGGTTACGGCTACATCGACGAGTACCCGGCCGGCAAACTGCTGCGCGACGCCCGCGTGATGACCCTGTACGAGGGCACCAGCCAGATCCAGAAGCTGCTGATCGGCCGCGCCCGCACCGGGGTTTCCGCCTTCTGAGCGCGAGCCCGTACCGAGCGCGAGCCCGTACCGAGCGCGAGTACGCACTGAGTACGGGCCCGCTCTGAGTACGCGCTTGAGTACGTGCGCGGAGGTGCGTGCGGCCACGCCGCCCGATGCTGGGCCCATGAACGAGACACCGGTCAAGCAGCGCAATTCTGCGGCGTACTACGGTCAGGCCCTCGCCTCCTTCGCCGTCGCCATCTGTGCCGTTGCCGTGGGGATCTACCACCTCCAGGTGGACGGCTGGGTCCGCGCCTTCCTCGGCATCGCGGTCCTCTACCTCACGACCTCGGCCTTCACCCTCGCCAAGGTGATCCGGGACCGCCAGGAGCTCACCGAGATCGTCACCCGGGTCGACCAGGCCCGAATGGAGAAGATCATGGCCGACTACGACCCCTTCCAGCCGAAGGTCTGAGCGGCGGGCACGTGTCCTCCAAGGTCGCTAAGCGCTTGCTCACCCTCCGGTAGGGTGTTCCTTCCACAGGACGAAGAGGGTGAGCGAGCGATGGACAGCGCGGAGGAGACGACCGGCGGCTACCGGCCGTGGTCGGAGGTCACCCCCGACGCCGCACGGCGGCTGCTCGTCGCCGCCGTCGAAGCGTTCGCGGAGCGCGGTTACCACGCCACCACCACGCGTGACATCGCGGGACGGGCCGGGATGAGCCCGGCCGCGCTCTACATCCACTACAAGACGAAGGAAGAGCTCCTCCACCGGATCAGCCGGATCGGCCACGACAAGGCCCTGGAGATCCTGGAGACCGCCGCTTGCGGACCGGGTTCGGCCGCCGCGCGCCTCGACGCCGCCGTACGGTCCTTCGTGCTGTGGCACGCCGCGCACCACACCACCGCGCGCGTGGTCCAGTACGAGCTCGACGCCCTCGCCCCGGAGCACCGCGGCGAGATCGTGGAACTGCGGCGGCGGAGCGACGCCGCCGTACGCCGCATCCTCGCCGACGGGGTCGAGGCCGGGGAGTTCCACGTCCCGGACGTTCCCGGCACCACCCTCGCCGTCCTGTCCCTGTGCATCGACGTGGCCCGCTGGTTCAACGCGGCCGGCCGCCGTACGCCCGACGAGGTCGGCGCGCTCTACGCCGACCTCGTCCTGCGCATGGTCGGAGCCGCCCCGGACGGCCCCGCTACGCCTCGGAAGTAGTTCGACGAGCCGTTCAGAAGTAGTAGCGGGACACCGACTCCGCGACGCACACCGGCTTGTCGCCGCCCTCGCGCTCGACCGTGACCGTCGCCGTGACCTGGACGCCGCCACCCGCCTCCGTGACCTCCGTGATCACGGCGGTGGCGCGCAGCCGCGAGCCGACCGGCACCGGCGCCGGGAAGCGCACCTTGTTCGTGCCGTAGTTGATGCCCATCTTCATGCCCTCGACCCGCATGATCTGCGGGACCAGGCTCGGCAGCAGCGACAGCGTCAGATAGCCGTGGGCGATGGTGGAGCCGAAGGGCCCGTCCGCGGCACGCTCCGGGTCCACGTGGATCCACTGGTGGTCGCCGGTGGCATCGGCGAACAGGTCGATCCGCTTCTGGTCCACCTCCAGCGGGCCGCTCGGACCGAGCGGCTCCCCGATCCCTGCGCGCAGCTCCTCGGCGGACGTGAAGATCCTCGGCTCGGCCATGCGGCTCCCTCTCCCTGGCGTTCTCGGGCGAATAAGCGCTTGCTCAGCGCGCTGCCCAGCATGCTGGGGCCGCATGTATCTGTCAACGACACGTCTGTCAACGAATGTCGGACCGGCCGACTACCCTCGGCCTCGTGCCGCAGATTCCCGAGAAAGTCCACGAGCTCACCGTCGGCCAGCTGTCCGCCCGCAGCGGCGCGGCCGTCTCCGCGCTGCACTTCTACGAGACCAAGGGCCTGATCAGCAGCCGCCGCACCACCGGCAACCAGCGCCGCTACAGCCGCGACGCCCTGCGCCGGGTGGCCTTCGTACGCGCGGCCCAGCGCGTCGGCATCCCGCTCGCGGCCATCCGCGACGCACTCGCCCAGCTGCCCGAGGAGCGCACCCCCAACCGCGAGGACTGGGCCCGGCTTTCGGAGACCTGGCGTACCGAGCTCGACCGCCGCATCACCCAGCTGGCGCGCCTGCGCGACCACCTGACCGACTGCATCGGCTGCGGCTGCCTCTCGCTGAAGAACTGCGCCCTGTCCAACCCGGACGACGTCTTCGGCGAACAGCTCACCGGCTCCCGGCTGTAGCGGCCCCCGCGGCGGCGCACATCTCCCGGGCCGCCGCCACCAGCTCGGCGTTCGAGCGCGCCGGGCGGCCGTCCGGCAGGTGCAGCACGTCGCCCGCGCCGGTCCGCGTGGCCGCGCCGCACCGCGCGGCCAACCGCAGCACCGGCCAGGCGGCGGCCTCCCGCCCGAACAGCAGCAGGGGCACCGGCGGCAGCCACCGCAGCCCCGCCACCAGCGCCGGATCGGCGGCGGTCAGCTCCACCGCGAGCCGGACGCGCGCGGGGTCCCGTACGGGCCAGGCCAGGAACCGCGCCAACGGCCCCGGCCCGGCGCCCGGCCCCGCCCCCGGCTCGGCGCCGCCCTCCCCGCCCAGCGGAACCACCGCGTCCACGGCCACGCCCCGCGCCAGCAGGGCCTGCGCCAACTCCTCGGCCCCCGGCTCCGCGAAATGCACCACCGCCCGGTCCGGCAGCACCGTCCACGACCGGACCCGCTCCAGCCGCCCCGCCGGATCCGGCTCGGCCCCGATCCCCGCGGACACCGAAAGCGGTACGAAGACCCCCGCGCCCCGCATCGCCTCCAGCAGCGGCCCGACCACCCGGGGGGACAGGCTCTCCCGGCCGCACGGGGTCCGGGGGTGGACCAGCACCTCCCCGGCTCCGGCGGCCACCGCCGCCAGCGCCGACTCCACCAGGTCCGGCGGGGACAGGGGAACGGCGCCGCCGGCGGCGCCGCCGCGCCCACCGTTCAGCGACACCAGCACCGGAACCGGCTCCAGTACCGGAACCGGCTCCAGTACCGGAACCGGCTCCGGCGCCGGAACCGAATCCGACGCCGGGTCAGGCCCCGCCCTCCCGCCTCCCCGCCCGCTCATGCCGCCCCCGCCGCGGCGGGGTCCGTCACCGAGACCGCGTCCAGCAGCGCGGGCCTCGGCACGACGATCCCGCAGCCCGCGCACACCGGCCCGTCCCAGGCCCACGCACCCTCCCAGGTGCGATGCCCCGCATGGGGCCTCCGTCTCTGCCCCGGCCCGTGCGCGGGCCAGCGCAGCTCCTGCTCCCCGCAGACCGGGCACCCCGTCCCCGGCTCCGACTCCAGCGCCGCCACCAGCCGCCGCAGCACCTCGCCGAGCGTCCCGTCCGGCCGCACCCCCGGATCGGCGCACCGCACCACCGCGTCCCCGCTGCCGCCCCACGCCCACTCGGGCCGGCGCAGCCCGTGGTACTTCTCCCGCCGCCGCCGCTCCGCGAACTGCCGCTCGTACTCCAGCCAGACCGCCCGTGCCTCCTCCAGCTCCTCCAGCGCCGCCACCAGCCGCTGCGGATCGGCCGCCCGGTCCTCGGGAGCGATCCCGTGCCGGTCGCACAAATGCCACCACGTCGCCCGGTGCCCGTACGGAGCGAACCGCTCCAGGCAGCGGCGCAGCGAATGGCGCCGCAGGGCACGGTCATTGCGTGCGTCCCGCACCTGGTACGCCAGACTTCGAAATCCCGCCATCACACCTTCACCTCCGTCGCGCCCACGCCCGCACCGGGGGGCGTCGTACTACGTCGAACGACGACGCACCGTGAGATGTGCCCAACATGCCCGGCCAGGTGCGGGCGCATGCGGGGGCGGTCGAGGCGTGCGGGTGGCACATGGCCGGATGTCAGCGCCCCATGCGCCCCGCGGCAACCACGAGCCGGGCCAGCTCCTCGTGGCAGATGTCGCTGTGCGCCCCCGAAGGCGGACCCCCGCGGCGCACCACGGACCCGGTGTCCACACTGACGCAGCCGGCCTGCGGGACCCCCGCGCGCAGGGCGGCGTCGAGGGTGAGCCGCGGTGCGCCCGACACCGCCTGCACCCCGTCGTGCCCGATCGCGCCCCACCGTTCGTCCAGGCCGAGGAGACCGGCCGAATCCCCTGCCATCCGGGAGGCCAGCGGATAGAAGACCTTGAGGGCGGAGTCGTACGGGGAGTGGCAGGCGACCACCGGCCCGTCGACCTTGCGCTGCATCCCGCGCAGGGCGCCGCCGCTGCTCTTGTCGTGGGGGAGCCGGTCGGCGAAGGAGTAGTGGGAGAAGGCCCCCTGGAGCAGGGTCGCGGACTTCACGTACCGGGCGCCGTCCGGCACGGCGCGCAGCGAGAAGGACACCACCCGGGCCCCGAAGCTGTGGCCGATGAGGTGGATGCGCAGGGCCGGGCGGCGGCCGGCCAGCTCGGCCAGGACCGGGCCGAGGCCGCGCTCGCCGACGACTCCGGCCCGCTTCTTCATCTGGTAGTACGTGGCCTGCCGCAGCAGTTCCTTGGCACCGGTCCACAGCGTGCGCAGGCCGCCGCCCAGGGAGAAGCCGGGCTCGGCGGCGCCCCCGGGCGGCCCGCCCGCCTCGACGAGCCCCTCGGTGAGGGCCCGGCACACCTCCAGCACGTCCTCGGTGAAGATGGCGGGCACCGCGGGCACGGCCGGAGGAGCGGCGGGGGCGCCCACCGCGCCCACCGCGCCGACCGCACTGACGGCGACCACCGCATCCACCGTGTCCACGCCCGCCAGCTCCCGCACCAGCGCCCCGAATTCGGTGAACGCCGCATGGGACTCAGGCCGTTCCTCCAGGAGTTCGGCGATCCGGTCCAGCTCCGCGACCCGCCCCGGCCAGAACTCCCCGAGTGCCCGCAGCGTGGCGGGGTCCAGGGCCGTGCCGTGGCCCGGCCCGGCGAGCGCGCCGTGCGGGTCGAAGTCCGGTATCGGCTCGTCGGAGAACCGGATCGAGGGCCAGACGACACCCACGTAACCCAGCCGCACCCCCGGCCCCACCAGTCCCGGGAACGGCGCGTAGAAGCGGTCGAAGAGCCGCGTCGAGGTCGAGCGGTCACTGTTCCAGCCGTGGGCGAAGACCAGCAGGTCGGTGGCCTCCAGCGTGCTCACCGCGTCCTGGCTGCCCGGGTCGACGTCCCCCTCGGCATCGAAGGTCAGCTCCGCGTACGGACCGACCCCGATCCCGCCGCCCACCGCCGTTGCATCCGACATGAGGTCCCCCTCCGCGCCGTCTCTCGGGTGCCGTCCGGCATCCTGCTGGTGCCCTTACCCGGCCAGACCCCCTACGCCCACGGATTCACGGGAACTCACGCGGATTCACGGGAGTTCACGGATAGAGCAGGTACCGCCCCCGCACCGCCGCGAACCGTTCCAGCCCCGCCGACCAGTCGCCCGCGATCTCCTCGACCCCCGCACCCGCATCGATCATCTTCCGGACCCGGTCCGTCCCGGTCAGCCGGTCGATCCAGTGGTCCGTGCGCCACGCGAAGCCGCTCCACGTCCGCTTCGCGGTCACCAGCAGCCCGATCCCCGCCCGCACGGGATCGAAGGCCGCCCGGTCGTGCACGATCAGCCGGACCCCGCCGCACACCTTCCCGGTGAACTTGGAGAAGGTCGGCGTGAAGTAGGCCTCCCGGAACCACACCCCGGGCAGGCCGAGTTCCTGCGCCGCCTCCGCCCAGCGCCGGTCCACGCCCTCCGCGCCGACCACCTCGAACGGCGTCGTCGTCCCGCGCCCCTCGGACAGGTTGGTGCCTTCGAACAGGCAGGTGCCGGCGTACGCGAGGGCGGTGTCCGGCGTCGGCACGTTCGGGCTCGGCGGCACCCAGGGCAGCCCGGTCGTCCCGAAGAAGGACTCCCGCCGCCAGCCGGTCATCCGTACGGTGCTCAGCCTGACCGGTTTCGCGGCCAGGAACTCCGCGTTGAACAGCAGGGCCAGCTCCGCCACCGTCATCCCGTGCGCCAGCGCGATCGCCTCCCGGCCCACGCCACTCGCGTACGCCGCCTCCAGTACGGGTCCGGCGGCGCGGCGGCCGCCCACCGGGTTCGGCCGGTCCAGGACGACGACGGCCTTGCCGGCCAGCGCGGCCGCGCGCATGCAGTCGTACAGGGTCCAGATGTAGGTGTAGAAGCGCGCCCCGACGTCCTGGACGTCGAAGACGACCGTGTCGACCCCGGCCGCCGTGAACACGTCCGCGAGCTTCTGCCCGCTCGTGCCGTACGTGTCGTACACCGGGAGCCCCGTCGCCGGATCGCGCCCGGCCGCCTCGGAGCCGCCCGCCTGCGCCGTCCCGCGGAACCCGTGCTCCGGCCCGAACACCGCGACCAGCTTCACCCGCGAGTCCGCGTGCAGTACGTCGACCAGGTGGCGGGCGTCGGCGGTGATCCCGGTGGGGTTGGTGACGACGCCGACCCGCTGGCCGGCGAGCAGCGCGTAGCCGTCGGCGGCGAGCTGTTCGAAGCCGGTGCGGACCCGGTCGGCGACCGTGTCCACCCGGTCCGGGGCGGGGCCCGGCGCCGCGCCCGCGGCCCCCAGCGTTCCCAAGGCCCCCGTCGTCCCCGCCAGTCCCAGCAGCCCCCGTCGCGACAGCGTCATCCCGCCACGCTAGGTGCCGCCCCTCTTCCACCCCGACATACCGACCGGTTAGTCTGCCCGGCATCCGGCCGTGAGCCCCGCCCGAAAGGTGATCCCGTGAACGCGTACCAGGACCAGCGAGTCGTCGTCACCGGCGCGGGCGGCGGCATCGGCGCCGCCCTCGCCCGCCGCTTCGCCGCCGAGGGGGCCACGGTCGTGGTCAACGACCTCGACGCCGCCAAGGCCGCCGCCGTGGCGGGGGAGATCGGCGCCAGGGCGATCGCGGTCCCGGGCGACGCCTCTTCCGTCGTGACCGAGGCCCGCGAGGCCCTCGGCGGCCGGGTGGACGTCTACTGCGCGAACGCCGGACTCGCATCCGGCGGGGACGCGTTCGCCGACGAGGCCGTCTGGGAGGCGGCCTGGGACACCAACGTCATGGCGCACGTGCGCGCGGCCCGGCTGCTGCTGCCCGACTGGCTGGAGCGCGGGAGCGGGCGCTTCGTGTCCACCGTTTCGGCGGCGGGACTGCTGACCATGATCGGGGCGGCGCCGTACAGTGTCACCAAGCACGGTGCGCTCGCCTTCGCGGAGTGGCTCTCGCTGACCTATCGCCACCGCGGCCTCCAGGTCCATGCCATCTGCCCGCAAGGGGTCCGCACCGACATGCTGACGGCGGCGGGCTCGGCGGGCGAACTCGTCCTCGCGCCGACCGCGATCGCGCCGGAAGCGGTCTCGGACGCACTGTTCGACGGCATGGAGAAGGGCCGGTTCTTGATCCTCCCGCACCCCGAGGTCGCGGACTACTACGCCGCCCGCGCCACCGAACCGGACCGCTGGCTCTCCGGCATGAACCACATCCAGCAGAAGTGGGAGACCAGGTGACGCAGCCGAACCGGCCCTCCGGCTACGCGGCCAAGCCGTGGCTGGGCCTGCTCAGCCAGGCCCAGCGCGCCCCCGTCTCCCCGCCGCCGAGCCTCCTGCACGCCTTCCGCGAGGCCGCCGCCAGGGCCCCCGAACGCACCGCGCTGGCCTACTTCGACGGCCGCATCGGCTACGCCGAGACCGACGCGCTCTCCGACTCGGTGGCCGGCCACCTCGCGGGCCACGGCGTCCGCCGCGGCGACCGGGTGGCCGTCATGCTCCAGAACACCCCGCACTTCGTGCTCGCCGTCCTGGCCGCGTGGAAGGCCGGGGCGGTGGTCGTGCCCCTCAACCCCATGTACAAAGCGGGTGAGATCGGACACATCCTGCGTGACTCCGGGGCCGCCGCACTGGTCTGCGACGGCCGCGCGTGGACGGCGTACGCCGCCGAGGCCGCCCGCGGCACCGCCGTACGGGTCGCCCTGACCGCCTCGGACCGGGATTTCCAGAGCCGGAACGACCCGCGCGTCTTCGCCCCGGCGGAACCGGAGGCCGCCCCCTGGGCCGCCCCGGAGCACCCCACGGCCGAGCCCACCGACCCGCACGCCCACGCCGCCCCGCACGCCCACGCCGCCCCGCCGACCCCCGCCGACCTCACCGCCGTGGCCCGCCGGGGCCACCCCGCCCCGCCGGACCCCGGTCTCACCGCCGCCGACACCGCGCTCATCAGCTACACCTCCGGCACCAGCGGCACCCCCAAGGGCGCCATGAACCCGCACGGCGCGCTCACCCACAACGCCGTCCGGCAGGTCACCGGACACCCCCTCCCCGAGGGCGCCACCTACTTCGCCCTCGCCCCCCTCTTCCACATCACCGGCATGGTCTGCGAGCTCGGCGCCTGCTTCGCCAACGCCGGCACCCTCGTCCTCGCCCACCGCTTCGACGCCGGGGTCGTCCTCGACGCCTTCCTCGCGCACCGCCCCGCCTACACCGTCGGCCCGGCCACCGCGTTCATGGCCCTCGCCGCCCACCCCGAGGCCACCGCGGACCACTTCGCCTCGTTCCAGGTGCTCTCCTGCGGCGGCGCCCCGCTCCCGCCCGCCCTCGTCGAGCGCCTGCGCGCCGCGTACGGCTTCTACCTGCGCAACGGCTACGGCCTCACCGAGTGCACCGCCCCCTGCGCCTCCGTGCCCGTGCACCTGGAAGCACCCGTGGACCCCGCCTCCGGCACCCTCTCCGTGGGCCTGCCCGGCGCCGACACCCTCGTACGGATCCTCGACGAGCACGGCACCGAGGTGCCCTTCGGCGAGACCGGCGAGATCGCCGTCCGCGGGCCCCAGGTCGTCCCCGGCTACTGGGGACTGCCCGCGGACACCGCCAAGGCCTTCCCGGACGGCGAACTGCGCACCGGTGACGTCGGATTCATGGACGCAAACGGCTGGCTCTACGTCGTCGACCGCAAGAAGGACATGATCAACGCCTCCGGGTTCAAGGTCTGGCCGCGCGAGGTCGAGGACGTGCTCTACACCCACCCCGCCGTGCGCGAGGCGGCCGTGGTCGGCGTCCCGGACCCGTACCGCGGCGAGAGCGTGAAGGCGTACGTGAGCCTGCGCCCCGGGACCTCGGCCGAGCCGGCGGAGCTGTCGGCGTACTGCGCCGCCCGCATCGCCGCGTACAAATACCCGCGCGAAGTGGAGATCCTGCCTGTCCTGCCGAAGACCACGAGTGGCAAGATCCTGCGACGGGAGCTGCGCGACCGCGGCTGAAAATAGCCGTACGGTCGTACAGCCGCTCGCACAGCTGGTCGTACGGACCAGGGAACAGGGAAGGAAGGTCAGCGCCATGGCTGCCAGGACCACGGAGCCCGAAGGCACGCACGAGACCCCGGTGCCGCAGCGGCTGCTGGCCGTCGCCACCCGGCTCTTCGCCGAGCGCGGCTACGACCGCACCTCCGTCCAGGAGATCGTCGAGGCGGCCGGTGTCACCAAGGGCGCCCTCTACCACTACTTCGGGTCCAAGGACGACCTGCTGCACGAGGTGTACGCGCGGATGCTGCGCCTCCAGCAGCAGCGCCTCGACGCGGTGGCCGATTCCGGCGCCCCGGTCGAGGAGCGGCTGCGCGCCGCCGCCGCCGACGTGGTGGTCACCACCATCGAGAACCTCGACGACGCGGCGATCTTCTTCCGGTCGATGCACCAGCTCAGCCCGGAGAAGTTCAAGCAGGTGCGGGCGGAGCGCCGGCGCTACCACGAGCGGTTCCGGGCGCTGGTCGAGGAAGGCCAGCGCACCGGGGTGTTCTCCACCGCCACCCCCGCGGACCTGGTGGTGGACTACCACTTCGGTTCGGTCCACCACCTGTCCACCTGGTACCGGGTGGACGGTCCGCTCACGCCGCAGCAGGTCGCCGATCATCTCGCCGACCTGCTGCTGCGCGCCCTGCGCCCGTAGCGGGACCCCTGGCGGGACCCCTGGCGGGATCCGCTACGGGGCCACCTTCAGCAGCTTGTTGGCCGTGCCCGCCGAAGGGTTGGTCACCGCGCCGCTCGTGGCCGCCGCCGTCAGCGCCGCCGCCGTCTGCGCCGGGGTCGCGGACGGGTGTCCGGCCAGGTAGACCGCCGCGGCGCCCACGACGTGCGGGGTGGCCATGGAGGTGCCCGAGATGGTCTTCGTACCGGTGTCGCTGTCGTTCCAGTCGGACGTGATGTCCGAACCCGGCGCGTACAGGTCCACCACCGAGCCGAAGTTGGAGAACGAGGACTGCTCGTCGTCGATGGTGCTGGACGCGACGGTGATCGCCTCCGGGACCCGCGAGGGCGAGCCCTGGCCGGCGTCCGCCGACTCGTTGCCCGCCGCCACCGCGAAGGTGACGCCCGAGGCGATGGCGCGGCGAACCGCCTCGTCGAGCGCCTCGTCCGCGCCGCCGCCCAGGCTCATGTTGGCGACCGAGGGACCCGAGTGGTGCTGGGTGACCCAGTCGATCCCGGCGACCACCTGCTCGGTGGTGCCGGAGCCGTTGTCGTCCAGCACCCGCACCGCGACCAGCTTCGCCTTCTTGGCGACGCCGTGCGCCGTCCCGGCTATGGTGCCCGCGACGTGCGTGCCGTGGCCGTTGCCGTCGTCGGCCTTGTCGTCGTTGTCCACCGCGTCGAACCCGGACGTCGCACGGCCGCCGAAGTCCTTGTGGGTCGTGCGTATGCCGGTGTCGATGACGTACGCCGTCACGCCCTCGCCGGCGCTGTCGG
Source organism: Streptomyces sp. NPDC051582 (assembly GCF_040681715.1). NCBI lineage: Bacteria > Bacillati > Actinomycetota > Actinomycetes > Kitasatosporales > Streptomycetaceae > Streptomyces > Streptomyces sp. NPDC051582. The sequence goes on along the minus strand of NZ_JBFAZJ010000008.1, from coordinate 149,904 downwards.
GGTAGTTGTACTTCTTGTCGCCCGCCTTGGCGCTCTGGTCGATCCGGTCCAGACCCCAGGACGGCGGGTTGTCCTGCGTGGATTTGATGGTGAACTTCTTGTTCTGCACGACCTTGCCGACGGCCGGGTCCGCGGCGAGCCGCTTGGCCTCGGTCTCGCTCAGCCCCGCGGCCGAGAAGCCGTTGACCCCGGAGCTGTAGGTGCGCTTCAGCTCGCCGCCGTACTTCTTGGCCAGCTGTTCCTTGTTCGCGGATGCGTCGAGGATGACGACGTAGCTACCACTGATCGCACCGGGTGCGCCCAGCCCGTACACCGTGCCCTCGGCCGGTGTCGCAGCCCCGGCCAAGGGGCTGGCGACCAGGGCCGCGGCGGCCGCGGCGGCCACTGTCGTGCCGACCGCCGCGTACCGGAAAGTGCGCGAGCGCTTGTGAGTTGCCATCTGGAGAGTTCTCCTCTTGCTGACGTGTGGGGCGTCAAACTTCTGAAGAACCCTGTTCCGATTGACAGGCGCAAATCAAGAACGTACCGGCGGTTCGGGGATTTTCAACAAGGTTTCTTAAAAGGCCCCCCGCATCGCCTCCACTTCGTACATGGGTTCATGCGAACTCCCGCACGATTTCCACACGTTCAGGCGCGGGACGCGTACTTCTTCAGCTCGCGGTGGGCCAGCGAGCGCTGGTGCACCTCGTCCGGACCGTCCGCGAGGCGCAACGTCCGCGCCGCGGCCCACAGTTCGGCCAGCGGGAAGTCCTGGCTCACCCCGCCCGCGCCGTGCAGCTGCACCGCGTCGTCCAGGATCCGGACCACCGCCCGCGGGGTCGCGATCTTGATGGCCTGGATCTCGGTGTGCGCGCCCCGGTTGCCGACCGTGTCCATCAGCCAGGCCGTCTTCAGCACCAGCAGGCGCAGTTGCTCCACCGTGACCCGGGCGTCGGCGATCCAGTTCTGTACGACCCCCTGCGCGGCCAGCTCCTTGCCGAAGGCCGTACGGCCCACTGCCCGCCGGCACATCAGCTCGATGGCCCGCTCCGCCATGCCGATCAGCCGCATGCAGTGGTGGATGCGGCCCGGGCCCAGCCGGGCCTGGGCGATCGCGAAGCCGGAGCCCTCCTCGCCGATCAGGTTGGCGGCCGGCACCCGGGCCCCGTCGAAGACCACCTCGGCGTGGCCGCCGTGGTCGTGGTCCTCGTACCCGTACACGGTCATCGCCCGGCGCACCTCGACGCCCGGGGCGTCGCGGGGGACCAGGATCATCGACTGCTGGCGGCGCGGATCGGCGCCCTCGGGGTCGGTCTTGCCCATGACGATGAAGATCTTGCAGTCCGGGTTCATGGCCCCGGAGATGAACCACTTGCGTCCGGTGACCGTGTACTCGTCGGCCCCGCCACCGCTCGCCGAACGCTCGATGCGGGTCTCGACGTTCGTCGCGTCTGAGGAGGCGACGTCCGGCTCGGTCATCGCGAACGCCGACCGGATCTCCCCGGCAAGCAGCGGCTCCAGCCACTGCTTGCGCTGCTCCTCGCTGCCGAACTGCGAGAGCACCTCCATGTTCCCGGTGTCCGGGGCCGCGCAGTTGGTCGCCATCGGCGCCAGGTGCGGGCTGCGGCCGGTGATCTCGGCGAGCGGGGCGTACTGGAGGTTGGTCAGCCCGGCGCCGTGCTCGACGCCGGGCAGGAAGAGGTTCCACAGGCCCTGGCGGCGCGCCTCGGCCTTCAGTTCACCGAAGACGGCCGGGGTGTCCCAGGGCGAGGCCAGCCGCGCGCGCTGCTCGGCGGCGACGGGTTCCGCCGGGTACACGTACTCGTCCATGAACGCGAGGAGCCGTTCGCGGAGTTCCTCGGTCCGGGCGTCGAATGCGAAGTCCATGGGTGTGCCTCAGCCTTCCTGGCCGTTTTCGGATGTGTGGCGGCCCCGGAGAGTGGTCAGGCCGTGCTCGATGAACACCGGGACCAGGTCGCCGATCCGGTCGAAGCCCGCGCCCACCGTCTGCCCGAGCGTGTAGCGGTAGTGGATGCCTTCGAGGATCACCGCGAGCTTGAACCAGGCGAAGGCGGTGTACCAGGCGATCGCGCCGGTGTCCCGGCCGGAGCGGGCGGCGTACCGCTCGATCAGTTCGGCCGGCGCCGGGTGGCCGGGCGCGCCGCTCGTCGTGCTGACCGGCGAGTCCGTCAGCCCCAGGTCCGAGCTGTACATGACCAGCAGGCCGAGGTCGGTCAGCGGATCCCCGAGCGTGGACATCTCCCAGTCCAGCACCGCCCGGATCGTGTCGTCCGGACCGCCGATCAGCACGTTGTCCAGCCGGAAGTCCCCGTGCACGACGGTCGGGGCGGGGGAGTCGGGCAGGGAGCGGCCGAGCGCGGCGTGCAGCTCGTCGATGCCCGCGAGCTCGCGGCCCCGCGAGGAGTCGAGCTGCTTGCCCCAGCGGCGCAGCTGCCGGTCGAGGAAGCCCTCGGGCCGGCCGAAGTCGCCCAGGCCCACCGCCGCCGGATCCACCGCGTGCAGGTCGACCAGGGTGTCCACCAGGCCCAGCACGGCCCGCCGGGTGCGCTCGGGGCCGAGCTCGGCGAGCTGGTCGGCGCTGCGGTACGGAACCCCGTCCACGTACTCCATCACGTAGAACGGCGCCCCGAGGACCGAGTCGTCCTCGCAGAGCAGCACCGGCTCGGGCACCGGCACGGCCGTGCCGTGCAGCGCCCGGATGACCCGGTGCTCCCGCTTCATGTCGTGTGCCGTGGCCAGCACGTGGCCGAGTGGCGGGCGGCGCACCACCCAGCGGCCGGTCCCGTCGGTGATCTCGTACGTGAGGTTCGAGCGGCCCCCTTCGATCAGCCGGCCGCGCAGCGCCCCGGCCACGAGTCCGGGCCGCACCCGGTCGAGATGACCGCGCAGCCGTTCCAGGTCGAGGCCCCGGGGGCCGGCCGAAGCGGACTCTGGCGCCGGCGTTGAGGTCATGGGTGCGCACCTCCGTGCGGAGTGACGGGACGGGACGGGACGAACGAATGACATCATGCCGACCAGTCGGTATGTCGTCCAGTACGCCGGGCGAACGAGTGCGGGCCGGAGGAGAATCCTCCGGCCCGCACGCGGGTCGGAACGCCCGCTGCACGCATGTCACGAGGTCATGCGTGTCACATGGTCGTGTGTGTCATACGTGTCATACGTGTCACGCGTGACACAGGATCGGCGTCCCGCCGTTCATCACGGTCATGTCCTGGAGCACCGCCGGTATGTTCAGCGGCGCCCCCTCCGGCTCCCCGGCCAGCTCCGCGTACGCCCGGTGCAGGTTCGCCACCAGCCGCTCGCTCTCCCGCCAGACCGCGAACTCCCCGAGGTCGGCCTGGCGCGCCGCCTCCAGCGGGCTCAGCCCCTTCGCCCTGCCCTCCCGGGCCAGTTCGGCCACGTACCGCAGATAGCGCTCGGTGGCCTCGTACGCGGACGGGTCCGTCAGCGGCCCGTGTCCCGGTACGACGGTCTGCGCGTCCAGCGAGCGCAGCAGCTCCAGTGCCCGCAGCGAACCGGCGAGCGAGCCCATCGCCAGGAAGGGCGTGCCCCCGGCGAAGACCAGGTCGCCGGTGAAGACGATGCCCTGGCGCGGCAGGAACACGATCGAGTCCCCGGTGGTGTGCGCGACGCCCGGGTGGATGACCCGGACCTCCGTCTCGCCGAGGTGGAGGGTCGTCCGGTCGCTGTACGTGAGGTCCGGCGCGGTGATCTCGACGGAGCCGAAGTCGGTGGCGGGCCAGATCAGCTCCAGCTGGTGCCCGGCCGCGATCTGCTCGGTTCGCGCGTTGTCGTGTCCGAGGATCAGCGCCTCGGGGGCGAAGACGGCGTTGCCGTACGTGTGGTCGCCGTGGTGGTGGGTGTTGACCACCGTGCGGGGCAGCGGCACGCCCGCGCCCACGACCGCCTCGCGCAGGGCCAGGGCCCGCCGCTCGGTGGCCGCGGTGTCGATGAGCAGGGTACGGCCCCCGTCGCTGACGAAGCCGGCGTTGTTCAGGCACCAGCCGCCGTCGGGCTGGACATAGGCGTACACCCCGGTCGCGGGCTGGACGAGGTACGGCTCTTCGGCGGTCATGATCGCTCTCCCCGGGTCGCTCTGACAAGCGGTCAGCATCCTGCCAGTCGCGGCGGCGCCGGGGGAGGGCGGGGTGTGGGCCGTACCCGAGTGGCCGGTCCCTCCGGCGGCCGTCGGCGGACGGCAACGGCCGTCAGTGGCCGCAGCGGACGTCAGCGGACGTCAGCGGACGTCAGCGGACGTCAGCGGACGTCAGTGGTCGTCGTAGTGCCCGTCGTGCTCGGCGTGCCGGTGCCCGTCGTGCACGTAGTCCACGTGGTCGCCGTGCTGCACGGCCTCGTGCCCGCAGGCCGGCCCGTGGGCGTGGTCGTGGTCCTCGTGGGAGGCGTGCCCCGCGGGCTCGCACTCGTCCCAGTGCCCCGCGTGCTCGCGGTGCAGATGGCCGTCGTGCGCGTAGTCGACGTGGTCGCCGTGGGACACCTCTGCGTGCCCGCAGTCGGGGCCGTGGGTGTGGGTGTGGGTGGGGTGTTCCCGGTGCATGGTCGTCATGGCGCCGAGGCTAATGCGGAACAACCCATATCGCCTGTTATGTCCCGATCGGCGCGAACAAGCAGGATCATCCGATCACCGGCTCAGAAGATGACCGCCACCGCGAGCACCGACAGGGCCACCGTGCACGCCACCGCCGCCAGCGCCGACCGCGCCGAGAGCCCCGGCGGCCGGGCCGCCGCCAGCTGCCGCACCCGCCGGTGCGCGACCACCAGGAACGCCAGCCAGATCAGCACGATCACCGCCGCCCCGAGCACCTCCACCGGCGAGCCCGACCCGCGCAGCGCCGTCCGCAGTGCCAGCACCGCCGTCACCGAGCACGCCAGGGTCGTACGCCGCCACGCGAGCCGGGTCCGCTCGGGCTGCAGCCCCGCGTCGCGGACCGCCGGACCGGAAGCCGTCACGGCCGGCTCGTCCAGCCCATCAGCACCACCAGCACCATCGCCAGCGCGACCAGCCCCACCCCCAGGCTCAGCACCACGGGGAACCGTGAGATCGGCAGGTCCTCGCCCCGCCGCATCGCCCGCTCGCACTTCACCCAGTGGTTCACCGCCCGCAGTGCGCAGGCGGCGCCCACCGCGAGCAGCGCGAGCGACATCCCGACCCGTACCCCCCAGCGCAGGTCCGGCAGGAACTGGTCCACCGCGAACCCGCCGCCCACCAGGGCGAGGGCGGTCCGGATCCAGGCCAGGAAGGTCCGCTCGTTGGCGAGCGAGAACCGGTAGTCGGGGGTCTCGCCCTCGTCCCTCACCCGCTGCGGCGCGAACCAGAGGCGCACGTCCTTGACGAAGTCGATCACCCGGCCAATCTACTGGTGGGACTCCCGGTGCGCGCGCAGTCGCCGGTACGCCTCCAGTCCGTCCGGCACCCACTCCCACTCCCCGCCCGAGACCCGCCCCGCGAGCTCCTCCTCGGAGAGCCACGTGTGCCAGGCCACCTCCGACTCCTGCGGCCGCACCGGCAGCTCGCACCGCACCTCGTGAACGTAGGACCACCAAGCCCCGCCCGGCCCCTCGTACAGGAACTTGAACAGCGGCACCGGCTGCGCCAGCCCCGCCACGCCCAGCTCCTCCTCGGCCTCCCGCAGCGCGGCCCCGGCGTAGCTCTCGCCGGCGCCCACCACCCCGCCCACGAACATGTCGTAGGCGGAGGGGAAGACCAGCTTCGAAGCCGTCCGCCGGTGCACGAACACCCGTCCCCGCGCGTCCCTGGCCTGCACGAACACGCACCGGTGGAGCAACCCGCCCGCGTACACCTCGCCCCGCGGCGCCCGCCCCGTCACCCGGTCGTCCCGGTCCACCACGTCCAGCACTTCGTCAGCAGCACTCACACGGCTCATCCAACCACCGCTGTTGACTGGTTACCGCTCCGTAGCCAAGGATCTGCCCCACCACCGACCGGAGGACGGGTTCGCACACATGACGTACGACGCAGACGTGATCGTGATCGGGGCGGGTCTCGCGGGTCTCGTGGCCACCGCCGAGCTCGTCGACGCGGGTCGCAAGGTCATCCTGCTCGACCAGGAGCCGGAGCAGTCGATCGGCGGCCAGGCGCACTGGTCCTTCGGCGGGCTCTTCTTCGTCGACTCGCCCGAACAGCGGCGGATGCGGATCAAGGACAGCCGCGAGCTCGCCCTCCAGGACTGGCACGGCACCGCCGGCTTCGACCGCGAGGAGGACGCCTGGCCGCGCCGCTGGGCCGAGGCGTACGTGGACTTCGCGGCCGGCGAGAAGCGCCCCTGGCTGCACGCCCGGGGAGTCCGCTTCTTCCCGGTGGTCGGCTGGGCCGAACGCGGCGGATACGACGCGAACGGCCACGGCAACTCCGTCCCCCGCTTCCACATCACCTGGGGCACCGGTCCGGGCCTCGTCGCCCCCTTCGAGCGGCGGGTCCGCGAGGGGGTGGCCCGCGGGCTGGTCCGGCTCCGCTTCCGCCACCGGGTCACCGGGCTCGCCCGGACGGCCGGCGCCCTGGACACCGTGACCGGCGAGGTCCTGGAGCCCTCGGACGCCGTACGGGGCACCGCGAGCGGCCGCGAGAGCGCCGGCACCTTCTCGCTGCGGGCCCAGGCGGTCATCGTGACCAGCGGCGGGATCGGCGGCAACCACGACCTCGTGCGCGCGCAGTGGCCCGACCGGCTCGCCGCCCCGCCGCGGCGGATGCTCTCGGGCGTACCGGCGCACGTGGACGGCCTGATGCTCGGCATCGCGGAGGAGGCGGGCGCCAGCCACATCAACAAGGACCGGATGTGGCACTACACCGAGGGCATCGAGAACTGGGACCCGATCTGGTCCAAGCACGGCATCCGCATCCTGCCCGGCCCCTCCTCGCTCTGGCTGGACGCCACCGGCAAGCGGCTGCCCGTACCGCTCTTCCCCGGGTTCGACACGCTCGGCACCCTCGACCACATCATGAAGACCGGCCACGACCACACCTGGTTCGTGCTCAACCAGCGCATCATCGGCAAGGAGTTCGGCCTCTCCGGCTCCGAGCAGAACCCGGACCTGACCGGCAAGTCGGTCCGCGACGTCATCGACCGGGCGCGCCAGGCCGTACCGGGGCCGGTGAAGGCCTTCATGGACCGCGGCGCCGACTTCGTCGTCGAACGCGATCTCGGCGCGCTGGTGCGCGGCATGAACGCCGTCACCAAGGAGGACCTCCTCGACGAGGAAACCGTCCGCCGCGAGATCGTGGCCCGGGACCGGGAGATCGCCAACCCGTTCACCAAGGACCTCCAGGTGACGGCCATCCACGGAGCCCGCAAGTACCTCGGCGACAGGCTGATCCGCACCGCCGCCCCGCACCGCATCCTCGACCCGAAGGCGGGCCCGCTGATCGCCGTACGGCTCTCCATCCTGACCCGCAAGTCCCTGGGCGGCCTGGAGACCGACCTGTCCTCCCGGGTCCTGACCGGATCCGGCGAGCCGCTGGCCGGCCTGTACGCGGCGGGTGAGGCGGCCGGCTTCGGCGGCGGAGGCGTCCACGGATACCGCGCCCTGGAGGGCACCTTCCTCGGCGGCTGCATCTTCTCGGGCCGCGCGGCGGGCCGCGCGGCCGCCAAGGCGGTGGTCTAGGTCGTTGCGAGGCGTTCCATTCGGCCACAATCGTGCGGCCCCGCCCGGGCCCCCGCCCGCGTCCCGGGCGGGCTCCGGGTCCACCTCCGCGAGCGACGGCAGCCGTGCCTCCGGCACCTCCGGTACGGCCACCGGACGCTGCGCGGAGTCCGTGACGGCCATCCGCTCGCCCGCCATCGCCGCGAACGAGTGGAAGCGCACCAACTGTCGTCTTGTTCCCACCAGTTGAAACGCGCCACGCAGTGGACTGGACCTTGACGCGGAGCTGTGCCTACCGCTTTGCTGTGCGTGATCATCCAGCCAAACCGTCCGCCCGCGCCCGTGTTGGAGGGAATCCCGCGGATGTCCCCGCCTCCGCCGCCCCTCGGCCGCGCCCGCAAGCGGGACGCCCAGCTCTTCGACCCGGCCCTGTGCGACACCGAACTGGTCGACGTACGAGCCCAGTTCACCCAGGGCCGGTGGTCCAGGGCCCGTTCCCTCCTCGTCGCCACCGGCGACGACTGGGACCGCCGGGGCCACCGCCTCGTCGTGCTCGCCGAGACCCCGGCCGCCACCGCCTGGGCCCGTGAATGGCTGCTCGCCGAACCCGAGAGCCCCGACGCCGTCACCCTGCTCGCCTGCGCCGCCGTCTTCACCGCCCTGCGCCGCAAGGGCACCCCCGAATCGGCCGAGGAGGCCTGCCGCCGGGCGGCCGCGCTGCTCCCGGCCGACCCCACCCCCTGGCTGGGCCTGCTCATGCTGACCCGGGCCTTCGGCACCGAGGAGGAGTTCAGCCGCCACTTCGACCAGGTCCGGGCCCGCCACCGCGAGCACCACCACGCCCACCACCTGATGGTCGCCAAGCTGGCCGAACACACCCCCTCCTCCGGCCACGACCCCCTCCACGAGGTCTACGACTTCGCCGCCTGGGCCGCCGAGGAGTCCCCGGCCGACTCCCCGCTCGCCGTCCTGCCGGTCATCGCCCACGCCGAGCGCTACCGGGTGCTCGCCGCCACCCGCGGCCGCACCCCCGACGGGGCCGCCGCCCACTGGTCGGGCCGGCGCGCCCGCCAGGTGCTGCGCTCCGCCTTCGACTGGTGGCTGGAGTGGGAGCGCGAGGACCACCCCCGCAACCGGGTCGACCTCAACTTCCTGGCCCACGCCAAGCTCTGCGAGGGCCGGCCGGCCGAGGCCGCCGCCCTCTTCCACCGCATCGGCAGCCACGCCACGCCCGCCCCCTGGTCCTATCCGGACCTCGACCCGCACAAGGCCTTCCTCGCCGCACGCAGCGCCGCGCTCGGCACGGCTTGACGCGCCGGGCCCGCACACCGCATTCACGCACCGCACCGCACCGCACCGCACCGCCCCGCACAGCGCACCAGCACACCGCACCCGCACAGCCCCCGCTCCGCTCCCCGACCCTCCCCCGAAAGGACACCCCGCCATGGCGACGGGCAGATCCACCACGCTCGGCACCGCACCCGAGATCCGCACCTACAAGGGCCAGGACCGCGCCCTGCGCGCCGACCGCCTCGGCACCCCCGGGCTGCTGCTCTCCGTACTCGCCGCCAGCGCGCCGCTGATGGTGGTCGCCGGCGTGATGCCCACCACCTTCGGCGTCATGGGCATCGTCGGCCAGCCCCTGCTGTTCGTGATCCTCGGTGTCGTGCTCGCGCTCTTCGGCATCGGCTACGCCGAGATGAGCCGGCACGTCCACAACGCCGGTGCCTTCTACGCGTACATCGCGCGCGGCCTCGGCCCCACCGCGGGCGCGGGTGCCTCGCTCGTGGCCCTCGTCGCCTACAGCGCCATGCAGGTCGGCGTCTACGGCATCCTCGGGTTCGAGGTATCCGGCCTCTTCGCCACCTACCTCCAGATCGACCTCGCCTGGTGGATACCGGCCCTGGCGGCCGTGGCCCTCACCGGGACGCTCGGCTGGCTCAAGATCGACCTCAATGCCAAGGTCCTCGGCGTCCTCCTCCTCATCGAGGTCGTCCTCGTCGTCATCTTCGACATCGCCGCCCTCGGCAAGCCCGGAGCCGAGGGCATCTCGCTGCACGCCTTCAACCCCGAGACCCTGAGCGGCCCCGGCCTCGGCACGGCCCTGTGCTTCTGCATCGCCGCCTTCGTCGGCTTCGAGCAGTCCCCGGTCTACGCCGAGGAGACCAGCAAGCCCCACATCGTCGTCTCCCGCGTGATGTTCCTCGCCGTCGGCTTCGTCGCCCTCTTCTTCGCCTTCAGCGCATGGGCCCTCACCGTCGCCACCGGCCCCTCCGAGGTCGTCAAGACCTCCGCCGAAGCCGGTCCCGGCCTGCTCTTCCAGCTCACCGGGGACCGCCTCGGCAGCACCTTCACCGACGTCCTGCACGTCCTCTTCGTGACGGGCATGTTCGCCGCCATGCTCAGCTTCCACAACGTGGTGGCCCGCTACGCCTTCGCCATGGGCCGCGAGGGCCTGCTCCCGGCCGCCTTCGGCCGGACCAACGCGGGCACCGGCGCCCCCGCCACCGGCTCGCTCCTGCAGACCGTCGTCTCCGTCCTCGTCGTCCTGGCCTTCGCCGTCACCGACGACAAGCCGGCCGGGGACCCCACCACGCCCGTGCTGCACCTGTTCACCTGGATGGGCAACGTCGGCGCCCTCGGCGTGACCCTCCTCATGGCCGCCGCCTCCTTCGCCGTCATCGCCTTCTTCGTCCGCCGCGGCACCGCCGCCGCCCAGGTCTGGCGGCTCGTCGCGGCCGGCGCCGCCGGGATCGCCCTGCTCGCCATCGCCGTCTACACGGTGAAGGACTTCGACGTCCTGGTCGGCGCCGAGAAGGGTTCCGCGCTCAGCTGGGTCCTGCCCGGCATCATCGCCGCCGCCGTCCTCGTCGGGCTGCTGTACGGGGCCCTCCTGCGCAGCCGCCGCCCCGAGGTGCACGCCCGCATCGGCCTCGGGAACGAGGCCTTCCGCCTCGACCAGGCCGCGGAGGCCGACCCCCGGGACTGACCGCGCCCGGCTTGGCGGCCGGTCCCCGTGAAAACCCGGTACTGCCTCGCTTTCCAGCTCATCCGATGCCCCCGGCAACCGTTTCCATGGTCGCCGGGGGCATCCGCGTGGGGAGGCCGGGTTTTGGCCATGGCCGGGGCTCATGGTCTCCTGGGGCGACAAAAACATCCGGACCCCCGCACAGGTGACACCACCCAGCTCCCCTGCGCGGCGGCCCGGGCCTGCCTGTCCCACGTACGAAGGCGAAGCGCTACATGAGTGACCGCACCTTGACCGAGGCCACCGCCCCGGCGTCGTCCCGCCACGTCGACGCGGGTGACGAGGGCTACAGCAAGGACCTCAAGTCCCGCCACATCAACATGATCGCCATCGGCGGGGCGATAGGAACCGGCCTGTTCCTCGGCGCCGGCGGCCGGCTCGCCAACGCGGGCCCCTCCCTCGCGATCGCCTACGCGGTGTGCGGCATCTTCGCCTTCTTCGTCGTCCGGGCCCTCGGCGAGCTCGTGCTCTACCGCCCCTCCTCCGGCGCGTTCGTCTCCTACGCGCGCGAGTTCATGGGGGAGAAGGGCGCCTACACGGCCGGCTGGCTGTACTTCCTGAACTGGTCCACGACCACCGTGGCCGACATCACCGCCGCCGCCACCTACGCGCACTTCTGGTCCATGTTCACCAGCGTCCCGCAGTGGATCCTCGCCCTGATCGCCCTCGCCGTGGTCCTCACCGCGAACCTGATCTCGGTGAAGTACTTCGGCGAGATGGAGTTCTGGTTCTCCCTCGTCAAGGTCGCGGCCCTCGGCATCTTCCTGCTCGTCGGCATCTACCTGGTCGTCACCAGCCACCCGATCGACGGCCACACCCCGGGCCTGGCCTCGATCACCGACAACGGCGGCATCTTCCCGTCCGGCATGCTCCCGATGCTCCTGCTGCTCCAGGGCGTGGTCTTCGCGTACGCCTCCGTCGAGCTGTGCGGAGTCGCCGCCGGTGAGACCGAGAACCCCGAGAAGATCATGCCGAAGGCGATCAACTCGATCATGTGGCGCGTCGGCCTGTTCTACGTCGGCTCGGTGGTCCTGCTCGCGCTGCTGCTCCCGTACACCTCGTACTCCTCGGACCAGAGCCCCTTCGTGACCGTCTTCGACAAGCTGGGCGTCCCCGGCGCCGCCGGCGTCATGAACCTGGTCGTCCTGACCGCCGCGCTCTCCAGCCTGAACTCCGGGCTCTACTCCACCGGCCGCATCCTGCGCTCGATGGCCATGTCCGGCTCCGCGCCGAAGTTCACCGCCCGCATGAACAAGGGCAAGGTCCCCTACGGCGGCGTGCTGTTCACCGCCGCCTTCGGCCTCGCCGGCGTCGGCCTGAACTACCTGATGCCCAAGGACGCCTTCGAGCTGGTCCTGAACTTCGCCTCGCTGGGCATCCTCGGCACCTGGGCGATGGTCATGATCTGCTCGCTCTTCTTCTGGCGGCGCGCGCAGCAGGGCGGCGTGCAGCGCCCGGCCTACCGCCTGCCCTGGGCCCCGTACACGCAGATCGTCACGCTGGTGTTCCTGGTCACCGTGCTGGTCCTGATGTGGTGCGACGGCGGCGTCGGCCGCACCACGGTCATGTGCGTCCCCGTCATCGGCGCCGCGCTCGTCGGCGGCTGGTTCCTGGTCCGCCGCCGCGTCGCGGAGATCGCCGCGAACCGCTGACGTCCCCTCCCGCACGCGCAGAAGGACCCCGCCCTCGGGCGGGGTCCTTCTCGCTTCCCCGGCTCAGGCCCGCTCGACCACGCCGGACTTCGGCTGCACGGCGCCCGAGCCCTCGATCCGGCTACGCGGGGAGCGCGGGGAACACGACCACCGAGCCGTCCTCGTCGCGGGCGATCTCGATCGCCACGTCCCTCGCGCGGCTGTCGAACACGACGCCGTCGCCCAGCTTGCGGATCCGGTTCGCCGCGCGCATCAGGCGATCGACCTCACCGGTCGTGAAGACGGGCCGCAAACCCTGCGGGCGTGCCAGCTCCAGCGCCGACAGGCGTTCCAGGACCCCGGCGATGCTCGACTCCAGGGTGTCGAGGCGCTGCTGATCGGTCTTGAGCGCCCGGGCGAAGGTCTCGAACAAGTTGCCGGGGTCGCTCTGCGCGTGTTCGACGGCCTGCAGGACGATGACCCGCCGCTTCAGCGCAATGGCCAGGGCGGCCAGTTCGAGGTGGGTGCGGAAGGTGCCGCCGGCCTCGTCCACGCCGGGGAACGACCTGGTCAGCGTGGCGATCTCGACGGGCTCGCCGTCGGGCAGCTTGTCGAGCGCGATCCGCCACTGGGCGAGGCGGCGGTCAGCGGCGCCCAGCGCGCTGTTGATGGCGTGCACCGCCGAGTCCAGCCCCAGCGAGAGACCGAGCCTGCCCTGGTCGAGCAGAATGGCGGTGGCCTTGTCGATGGCGTCGCGGCAGCCGTCGAGTTCGCCGTGCTCGTCTTCGAGCTTCTGTTCCCGCAGATCCTCCAGCAGCTCCGTGATGTGCTCGATGGCCTGCCGGCGCTTGGAGTCGGCATGCGCGCTCACCCCGACCGCCACGGCCATGAGCACGAGCGGCGCGGCCACGGTGAGCGCCGCGCTGCCGCCGACGGCGACGCCGGCCGTCGCACCGGCCCCACCGGCCGCGCCCGCCGCTGCCGCCTTCCCGACCGGCACGAACGTCGCGTGGGCGGCGATGCCCGTCGAGTTCACGAGGGCACTGCGAACGCCCCCGGCCGCCCCCTGCGCCGCCATCGGGCGAATGATGCCCTGGCCGAACTGAGCGGCGACCTTCGCGGGAACGACCATGCGGTACAGGCCTTCGCCCGAAGCGGTCGCCGTGGCCGCCGCGGAGGAGCTGCGCGCCGATTGCGTGATGAGCTGTGACAGGTGCTGTGCCAGGGGACTCGCGGCATCGAGCGGGATGCCGCGGCCGCGGTCGAGCCGGCCGGGAAGCGGATGCACCTCAAGCGTGGCGATCGGCTCCTCGGCCAGGACGGCCAGCACACCGCGCAGTTCGGCCAAGCGTTCTGCCGTCATCGGCCCGTCTCCGGTCAACGCGGGCACCCGGACGTCACCGGTCGCCAGCGTCCACACCGGAACGATCGCCTTGAGGTCGTCGGTCATCGTCTCCCCTTGTTCTCCCCGGAATCCAGTCGACGGTACCGGCCCCTCGTCCGCGATCAGCACCTACCCTGAGGCAGGGTCGGACAGCTCCCGCCGATGCGGCGCTCCGGAAACCGGCAAGGGGTGGCAAGTGACAGCGGACGTCCTCGGGCCGGCATGGGCGCTCAAGGGACTGGGCGTGCGCTCCGGACGGTATCCCCTGGCGGTGGAGGGCCCGGTGATGCGGGCCGTGGACCGGCTGGTTCCCGGAGTGTCGACCATGACCCGCTACATCCGCTACCACTCGATGTACGCGGCGATCGCGGCGCACGCGGAACGCGAGCGCTGGGACGCCGCCACGTGCCTGCGGTCGGTCCGCCGCAGCGAAGTACTGCTCGCGGCCCTCCAGTGCCACGAGCAGACACCCCCCGCCTGGCCCGCCCACGGGGTCGACCGGGTGCGGCGCTTCTGCGCGGCCGGACTGGAACTCGCGCGCGCCGCCGACGAGGAGCAGCCGAGCCGGTCGTACTCGCCCCGGCGCTGGGGCTTTTGGGACCAGTACGGCGGACCCGCCACGGTGCTCGGCACCGTGGACGTCGAGGGCGGGGCGCTCAGGCCCGGTCGGCACGTGTGCCCTCCCGCGGTCCAAGAGCTCTTCGCGCCCCTGCTGTCGCTCGCAGCCGCGGACGCCGTGTCCTTCACGGACCTGGAGACGGCGGGGCGGGCGGCTCTCGGTGTCCCGTGTCCGGCCGAGCAGGACTGGCTGACGCAGGTGCTGACCGCGACCCGCGCCGGAGGAACCCACGCCCCGGGGGAGTGGGAGGCCTCCGACCGCACCCGGCGCGCGACCCTGCGCATCCTCGGCCGGGCGATAGACCTCCACGGCCACGAGGGCGACGGGTACCAGGAGACGCTGCGCTCCGCGGTGGCCTTCGGCGAGGAGGCGACCACGGATCCCGTGCTGGCGGCGATCCCCGAGACCGCCGGCTGGCGGGGAGTGCTGCTGCGCCACTATTGCGTCGGCGCCTGGCGCCGGCTCTGGGCGGCGCTGGTGGCCGGTGTCGGCTCCAAGGACGGTGAGGCCGACCGGTCGGCCGAAGAACTGCGCGACTGGCTGGCGCAGCAGGCGCCGGACACGTCGGTGCGGCGGGTCCTGGACGGACTGCCGCCGCTGAAGAGCGCGACCGGCCGGCTGCTGCCGGCCGAACGCGAGCTCCTGGCGCAGGGCGGCGACGCCCCGATGACGAACGTGCTGCTTCTGCTGGCGGGTGCGCTGAGGTCCCGGGAGGGGCATCTGCCCGACGACGTGCGAGCCGTCTTCCTGGGCCGGCAGCGGCGCTGGGCCGAGTTCCTCGACCCGACCTGGGTCGACGGCCTCATCAGCGACCACCTCGACCGGCCCGCCCGCGACCTGGCCGCCCGGCTGGTGGACGACATGCTCGCCCAGTCCCGCAGGGTCGCCCTGGCGAAGCTGCGCACCGACCCGGCGACGGGCGGGCTGAAGATCTTCTCCCGTCTGCACCTGCGCAACGAGCGCTACTTCAAGACCGGTGACGAAGGAGACTCCGAGATCGGCACCCGCATCCCGCAACTGGGCTCCCTGGCAGCGCAGCTGGGGCTCTTCGCCGTCAGCGACGACGGCCTCGCCGTCACCGCGGAGGGGCGGCACGTCCTGGAGACGAACGCATGAGCGCGGCGCAGCACACCCGGTTCGCCTCACCGGTCACCCTGCTGAGGGAATGGAGCGAACGCCGTGACCGGCAGGCGCTGCACGAAGCGCTCCTTCTGGGCTTCACCGTCGACCTTCCCTTCCTGGAGAAGGTCGCCATCCCCGTGGCCCGTGGGCTCGGCGCCCGCACCGCGGTGATCGGTGACGCGGCCCAGGGCCTGTACGACCCGGTCGACGTGCGCCTGGCCGGCCGCGGCTATCTGCACGCCCCGGCCACCTGTCGCGGTGCCTTCCACCCGAAGGTCGTCCTCCTGATCGGCGAACACGCCTGCCGGCTCGCCGTGGGATCGGGGAACCCGACACTGTCTGGCTGGGGGGCCAACGACGAACTGTGGACCGTGGTGGAAACGGAGGACGGCGACTCCCACGCGCTCCTGGCGGACCTCGCCGACTGGCTGGACGCGCTGCCCTCCGTCGTGGACCTGGCCCCCTGGTCGGCCGACCACCTCGCGGAACTGGCGGCCCTGCTGACCGAACGGCACGTCAACGCCCCCGCCGGGCCGGACGGCGGTTCCCGGCTCCTGCACAACCTGCACCGGAGCCTGCTGGACCAGCTGCCGCCGGGACCCGTCGATGACATGAACGCGTACGCCCCGTTCGTCGACGGGGCCGCACACGCCCTCGGCGCGCTGGTCCGCCGCCTGAGCCCGACGCGCACCACCCTCGGTCTCCAGCCCCGCTGGTCCAGTTACGACTCCGAAAAGATCAGGACGGCGCTGGGCGGCCACGACGCACGGATCCGTCTCCTCGACGAGACGCGGATGCGGCACGGCAAGTTCATCGAATGGCAGGTCGACGGCCGACGGCACTCGCTCACCGGGAGCGCCAACCTCACCCGCGCCGCGCTCTGCACCAGTACCAGTGACGGCGGCAACTGCGAGCTCGCCGTGCTCGCCGCCGACACCCTGTCGCTCCTCCCCGACGAAGGGCGCGTCACCACCCCCGCCGGCTTGACGGGCCGCACCATCCGGCCCTTCGCCGCGGCCGGTCACCGGCTCGTCCTGCTGGGAGCGAAGACGGACAGCGACGGGCTGCACGTCTCGCTGGCCCGAACTCACCCCACGCCCGTGACGATCAGCACCTCTCCGGACGGTTCGCCGGGCTCCTGGTCGCAGGTCGGGACCGTCCCGGCGGGAGCGTCGGCCCACTCCTTCACGCTCACCACGGTGCCCGGTGCGGCGGTGCGCGCCACCTGCACCCGGCCCGACGGCACCACCGTGGAATCCGCGGTGGTCTTCGTCTACAGCCCCGTGCACTGCGCACGACGCCAGAGCACCGACAGCGGTCCCCGGCTGAGATACGACTACACGGCAGGGACGCTGTTCGCCGACGAGCGCGCCGCGCGCCGCTTCGAGACCGATCTGCTGCGCCTGCGCGAGCTGACCGCGGGAACGTCGGCTCCGCGGGTGAGTCCGGCGCCGGGCTCGACGACGGTCTCGGTGACCTTGAGCGGAGTCGACCGCTGGGACGCCTACGTCGAGGACTGCCGCCGGATGATCGGGGCCCCGCTGACGGATCTGGCGTTCGGCGGCCTCCGGCTCGACCTGCCGCAGACCCCCTCGTCGCGGTGGATCGTGTCGGCGGTCACCGGTGGCGCCGCGGAGGACGACGATTTCTTCGAGGAGGAGCCACAGGACGAGGACACCGCCACCACGATCGAGTCCCGCGTCCCCCACCTCCCGCCCGAGGAGCGTTCCCGTTGCCGCACCTGGATCCAACGCTGGGTGCGGACGCTGGTCCCCTCCGAGGCATCGGCCGCGGCGCCGCTTCCGGTCCGGCTGCTCGTGGCCAGCCTGTACGTCCAGCTCCTGGCGGCCGGAGCCTGGGACGAGGACGACCAGAGCTGGCGCCCCGGCCTGAGCGGCGTCCTTGAGGCCCTCGGCGCCGAAGAAGGAACCGGCGGGGCGGAGCAAGGGCTCCCACCGGAGGCCCGGCGGCGGCTCGACTCGGTGGTGGCCGTCGTGATGACGCTGCTCCTCCAGGACGCCACCTTGACCGGTGGCGGCGAGCACGATGTCCTGGCCGCCCGCGCCTGGCACGGGAGCAGGGCGATGGTCGCGCGCGCCGAGCTCTCCGAGGGCGAGGATCTGCTCCTTCCGCCGGAGCGGGCGCTCGCCCGCGTCGCCCCCTGGAGCGAGGTGGAACGGCTCATCGCCCTGGCCCGGGAGGACGATCCGCACGCGGAGGCGATCGAGGAGTTCGTCGCGGCAGGCTGGTCGGCCACGAACGAGGACGGGATCTGGGAGATCACGGGCTCCTTCGGCAATCCCGTGCCGGTCGCTGCCAGAGCCGCCGAACGGCTCGGCCGGCGGCACGGCGCGAACGGCGTGCTCGTCCGGGCCCACGGCAGGGACCGCTGGGCATTCGTCGCCTGGGCCGACCCCCACCTGGTCTTGCTGAGCCTGCCGGCACGCGTCTGGCGCACCTATGCGATACGTCCCCCGGCCACACCCGAATCACGGTTCAGGGGCGGCGACCTGTCCGCGGTGCCCGGCCTCGTCGGCACCCCGACACCGCTGCGGACGGGCCCGCCGGAGGCCCTCAGGAAGCTGCTCGACGGAGTGGGCCTCCCGTATCCCGAGTTGATCGGGCGCTTGTTCACGCCCGGCCCGTGAGCGGCGGCACACCGGCGCGGGCCGTTCCCGGTCCCGGAGCCCGGCTCCGCCGAACGCTCGCCGATCCCGGCGCGAGGCCCGCAGGCACCGGGAACGACGGAATGCCGGTGAGTCTCGCGACTCGACCGGCATTCCGTGAAAACCTCGGAACGATCTTGCGAACGTCCCGCTCTGTGTCCGAGGGGGGACTTGAACCCCCACGCCCGATAAAGGGCACTAGCACCTCAAGCTAGCGCGTCTGCCATTCCGCCACCCGGACAAGGTGTCTGTCTCGCGTCCCTCGCGGGCCGTTCCGACGTGGAAAACATTACCAAACATTCCGGGGTCCCCGATCACACCCCCCGGCGGCCGAGGATCGCCCTTGGGCGGAGCCGGGCGAAGCGGGAGGATGGGGAGGCAGTCGGTACCGATCAGTGGGAGGAAGCAGCGTGAGCGAGTCGAGCGCGGGCAGGACCGTCTCCGGCGAGGACGAGGTCGTCGACCTCTGCCGGGACCTCATCCGGATCGACACCAGCAACTACGGGGACCACTCCGGGCCCGGGGAGCGCAAGGCGGCCGAGTGGGTCGCGGAGAAGCTCGCCGAGGTCGGACTGGAGCCGCAGATCTTCGAGTCCCACAAGGGGCGCGCCTCGACCGTGGCGCGCATCGAGGGGGAGGACCCGTCGCGGCCGGCGCTGCTGATCCACGGCCACACCGACGTGGTCCCGGCCAACGCCGCGGACTGGACGCACGACCCCTTCTCGGGCGAGATCGCCGACGGCTGCGTGTGGGGCCGCGGCGCCGTCGACATGAAGGACATGGACGCGATGACGCTGGCCGTCGTGCGCGACCGGCTGCGCAGCGGCCGCAAGCCCCCGCGGGACATCGTCCTGGCCTTCCTCGCCGACGAGGAGGCGGGCGGCCTGTACGGCGCCCGGCACCTCGTGGACAAGCACCCCGGCCTCTTCGACGGGGTCACGGAGGCGATCGGCGAGGTCGGCGGCTTCTCGTTCACCGTCAACGAGAACCTGCGGCTGTACCTGGTGGAGACCGCCCAGAAGGGCATGCACTGGATGCGGCTCACCGTGGACGGCACCGCGGGCCACGGCTCGATGACGAACAACGACAACGCCATCACCGAGCTGTGCGAGGCCGTGGGCCGCCTCGGCCGCCACCAGTGGCCGGTGAGGGTCACCAAGACCGTACGGAGCTTCCTGGACGAGCTCTCGGACGCGCTCGGCACCCCGCTCGACCCGGACGACATGGACGCGACCCTGGCCAAGCTGGGCGGCATCGCCAAGATGGTCGGCGCGACGCTGCGGAACTCGGCCGCCCCGACCATGCTCGGCGCCGGCTACAAGGTCAACGTCATTCCCGGCCAGGCCACCGCGCACGTGGACGGCCGCTTCCTGCCCGGCTACGAGGACGAGTTCTTCGCCGACCTCGACCGGATCCTCGGGCCGCGCGTGAAGTACGAGGACGTGCACGGGGACAAGGCCCTGGAGACGGACTTCGACGGGCGGCTCGTGGACGCGATGCAGGGCGCCCTGAAGGCCGAGGACCCGATCGCGCGGGCCGTCCCGTACATGCTCTCCGGCGGTACGGACGCGAAGTCCTTCGACGACCTCGGCATCCGCTGCTTCGGCTTCGCCCCGCTCCAGCTCCCGCCCGAGCTCGATTTCGCCGGGATGTTCCACGGCGTGGACGAGCGGGTGCCGGTCGACGGGCTGAAGTTCGGCGTGCGCGTTCTGGACCGATTCATCGACAACTGCTGAGAATCGGGAAGGTGTGCGTTTCTCACTGGGAAGAGTGAATGCACTCATACGCTCGTAGCCCTGGTGACGCCTCCTCGTTACAGGTGGTGCGGTCCGCGGCTGGGACCGCAATTGCCAACTAGGAGGAACTCATGCTTAAGAAGGTTGTCGCCGCTGCGGCTGCCACCGGTGGTCTCGTTCTCGCGGGTGCCGGCCTCGCCGCCGCCGACGCGGGTGCGCAGGGTGCGGCCATCGGCTCCCCGGGCGTCCTGTCCGGCAACGCCATCCAGGTCCCCGTCCACGTTCCCGTGAACGTCTGCGGTAACACGGTCAACGTGATCGGCCTGCTGAACCCCGCTTTCGGCAACACCTGCGTCAACGCCTGACGCGTCTGAAGTCTTGGGCCCCGGAGCGCATTCCAGCGCTCCGGGGCCGCCGGGCTTTCAGGGCCCGGCTGTTCTTACACCGCAGGGGGACAAACACATGCGACGACAGGCAGCGGCAGCGGTCACCAGGAAGACGCTGATCACCATGGCGGCGGCGGGGGGTGTGCTCGCGCTGGGCGGGGGTTACGCACACGCCGACTCCGGCACGTCCGGCCATGCCGTGAACTCTCCGGGCGTGGCGTCCGGGAACTCCGACCACGTACCCGTGGACGCGCCGGTGAACATCTGCGGCAACACCGTCTCGGTGGTGGGGCTGCTCAACCCGGCTTTCGGGAACCGGTGTTCCAACGACTCGGCCACGCCGAACCACCCCGGTCACCCGGGGTACCCGGGCAACCCCGGCCACCCGGCCGAGCCCGAGGAGCCGGACGAGCCGTGCGACGAGGACGAACCGGGCCACCCCGGCAACCCCGGCACGCCCGGCCACCCCGGGACTCCGGGCCACCCCGGCCACCCGGGCAACCCCGGGACTCCCGGCCACCCGGGCAACCCCGGGACTCCCGGCCACCCGGGTAACCCCGGGACTCCGGGTACGCCCGGCAACCCGGGCACTCCGGGTACGCCGGGCAACCCGGGCACTCCGGGTACGCCCGGCAACCCCGGCACTCCGGGTCAGCCCGGCAACCCCGGTACTCCGGGTCAGCCCGGCAACCCGGGCACGCCCGGTCAGCCCGGGAACCCCGGTACGCCGGGTATGCCCGGCAACCCGGGCCAGCCCGGTACTCCCGGGCTTCCGGGCGGGCCCACCGGGCCCGGCGAGGGCGGTGTCACTCCCGTGACCCACCCCGGCCAGGGCATCGCCCCGGCCCAGCAGGCCGGGCTCGCCGCCACCGGCGCCGGAGACGTCCTCGGCGTGGGCCTTCCGCTCGCCGCCGGCACGCTGCTGGCCGGTGCCGTGCTCTACCGGCGCGCCCGCAGCGCGGCCTGAGGCGCGCAGGCCGTCCGGCGCGGGCCCCCGACCGGGGTCCGTGCCGGACGGCCCGCGTCACCAGGTGGCGCGGACCTGACGGATGATCCTCCGGCGAAGCCGCACCCGGCGACTGCCGTCCCGGTACAGGGCCAGCCGGTCGATCTCCCAGTTCCCGTACTCGGCATGATCGGTGAGCAGGCGGGTCGCCTCCTTGCGGGGCACACCGCGGGGCACGTACACGTCGACAAATTCGTATTCCGGCATCGCATCTATTGTGCGGGCAGAGCCCTGCTACGGATAGCGTCTGCACTATGTCTGATGCCGCTCTGCCCAGTGTTGCCGAGGTACGCGCCGCCGCCGAGGCGGTCAAGGCCGCGCTCGACCGTCACCTCGCCGCGGTCGAGAGCAGGATCGGGGACGAGGACCCGGCCGTCTACGCCGCCTTCAACGAACTCGCCGCCGCCGCCGAGGAGTACGACGAGCTCCTCTACGACCGGTACGACGAGGTCACCCCGTTCGAGATCCCCACGCCCGAGGACGGTGTCCCGTACACCGGGCCCGCCGAGCCCGCGGCCTTCAGCGTGCTCATCCGCCGTGACTACGCCGTCGTCGAACCGCCGAGGCTGATCGCCCAGGCCGAGCGCGTCGCCGCCCACGACCGGGAGGCCGAGCTCGCCCTCGACGGCGGCACGGCCGGCGCGCTGGGCGTGCTCTTCGGGGAGTACGAGCCCGACGAGATCGCCTCCCGCTACAAGGAGTTCGGCCTGGAGGAGGGGGACTCGACCCTCTGGATCGCGGCTTCGGAGGAGGTCGCGGAACCGGGGGAGTGGCTGGGCTCGCCCTTCGGGCACACCGACCCGCAGGACGTGCTGCACCGTTTCGACGTGAGCTCCGTCTTCGACGAGGAGACGGACGATTTCGACGAGGACGAGGAAGAAGACGCGGGCGGCCGGGCGGCGCGGCCCGGCCTGACCCCGGCCTGACCGCCTCCCGCACGCAGGACGCCGCGGCCCCCGTCCCGAAAGGGCGGGGGCCGCGGCGCGCTCGCCTCACGCGCGGGTCACTCCGGCTGGTCCTGCGCCGCCGCCACGAGGGCCCGCAGCAGGCCGGTCAGCCGGGTCGTACGCGGCTTCGGCAGCACCTCGGCGACCGCGCGCGGCAGCGCCTGGTCCACGCCGTGCACCACGGACAGGTGCCGCTCGGCCCGCCCGAACGCCGTGTACACCCAGTCCCGGGAGAGGGCCTGCGCCGCGTCTCCGGGCAGGACGACGACCACGGCGGGCCAGCGGGCGCCGGCCGCCTGGTGCGCCGTCACCGCCCAGCCGTGCCGCACCTGCGACTCCACCCGCTCCTTCGGTACGACAATCCGCGCGCCCGATGCGTCCAGGTGCAGCCCCTGCGCGTCGGCCGTCACCACCGTGGCCGGGACGGCCCGCCCGGGCGAGGGCACGTGCACGACGCGGTCGCCGGGGTCGAAGCCGCCGAACCGGCCGGGGCCGGGGTTCAGCCGCTCCTTGAGGGCCGCGTTCAGGGCCCGCGTCCCCGCCGAGCCGCCGTGGCCCGGGGTGATGACCTGGACGGAGTCCGCGGGGATCCCGAAGGCGCGGGGCACGGACTCGGCGACCAGCTGCACGGCGCGGTGGACGGCCTCCCCGGCGTCGCGGACCGGGACGATGACGACCTCCTTGCCGGGGGCCTCGACCTGGTTCAGCTCGCCGATGCCGACGCCCGAGACGAGTTCGCCGACCGGGCCGGGGTCGGGGGTCCGCGAGACCAGCTGCGGGCAGGCGCGGGCCGCGAGCACATCGCCGAACACGCGCCCGGGTCCGGCGGACCCGAGCACCCCGGGGTCTCCGGAGAGCACCAGGCGGGCCCCGTCGGGGACGGACTCGACGAGCGCGGCGGCGGTCTCCACGTCCAGCTGGGGGGCGTCGAGGACCACGAGCAGGTCCACCGCGAACTGCCCGTCGCCGTCCCGGCCGGGCCCGGCGGCGCCGGAGAGCAGGTCCGCGACGGTGACGGCGCCGTCCGCGGGGGTGTGCGCGGCCAGGCAGACGCGCAGGCCCAGATCGCGGGCGGCGGCGAGCAGGGCCAGCGGCTCGGCGCGGGCGGCCTCGCCGCCGGTGTGGGTGACCAGGCCGTGGCCGGAGGCGGCGCGGATCAGCTCGGCGCCGGGGCCGGTGGCCGCCTTCTCCCAGTCCGCCGGGTCGTCGAAGGTGTTGGCGAGGCGGGCCAGGCCATCGGCCAGGCTCTCCTCGGCCAGCGCGTATCCCTCCAGGCCGACGAGCACCCGGACGGGCTGCTCCTCGCCTTCGGCGACGGGCGGCCCGAGCGGCTCCTGGAACACGAGGACGGCGCCCTCGCCGATGGACTGCTCCAGGGACTCGGCGGGATCCGGGACGCCGTACTGGGCCAGGGCGGATTCGAGGGTGGGGGCTTCCAGCGCGGTGTGTCCCTTGAGCGCCGCCTGCTCCAGCAGCCAGCCCACCAGGGCGGCGGCGCGCCGCTCGTCGCCGGGGCCGGCGTCGGGGCCGAGCAGGGCCCGGGCGAAACCGTCGGCCTGGGTGGGGCGTACGCCGGCGACGGCGAGGAGCCGCCAGGGGTCTTCGGCGAGCCGTTCGGCGGCGTCCTCGCCGAGGGCGGTGGCGGCCGGGACGGCCAGCGCCTCGGGGGCGCCGCCGCGGGCGAGCACGGCGCGCACGCCGTCGATGCCGGCGGCGGTCGGGGCGGGGACGGCGGGCCGGGCGGGGCGGGGGGCCGCGGGAGCCTCCGGAGCCCGCCGCGGAGCCACGGGCGCCTCGTCGAAGTACACGGGGGAGGGCTTGTCCCCGCTCTCCACGGCCCGTACGGCGGCCAGCAGATCGGCGGCCTTCCCACTGAGCTTGGCCCCGGCGTCCACGGGCCCCTGCCGCTCCGCCTTGCGGCGGGCGATGCGCTCCCGCTCCACCTTCTGCGCGGCCAACTCGGCGGCGGCCTCGCTCACCACGGGCTGCGCCGCCGCCTCCCCGCCGGAGGCCCCGGCCCCCGCCTCGGCCTCCGGTGCGTCGGAGCCGCCGCCGTCGGCCGCGTCGACCTCGGTCTCGGTATCGGCCTCGGTATCGGCCTCGGCCGGCGCCGCCGCTCCGTCCTCGCCCTCCGACCCGTCCCTTCCCGGAACCGGGGGCTCCGCACCCGGGCCCCCGCTCCCCGCGTCGATCCCGGCGGGCTGCGGGTCCGCCGCTTCCGTGCCGGAGGGGGCCGCCTCGGGGGTGGCCGGGTCCTTCGGGGGAACGGCTTGGCGGTCCGTGCTCACAGCGTGCTCCAGTCGTGGTCGGGGTAGCGGTGCACGGGCGCGGACACATCGTCCAGCGCCCGGCAGATCTCCTCCGGAAGGGTAAGCGGCTCCACCGACAACGCCTCGCTGAGCTGCGCGGACGTCCGCGCGCCCACGATCGGTGCGACCACGCCCGGCCGGTCCCGGATCCACGCCAGCGCCACCTGGAGCGGGGTCACCGCCAGGCCCTGGGCCGCCGTCGCCACCGCGTCCACGATGCCGCACGCCGTCTCGTCCAGGTACGGCTCCACGAAGCCGGCCATCGTCGGTGAGGCGCCCCGGGAGTCCGCCGGGGTCGCGCCGTCCCGGTACTTGCCCGTCAGGACCCCCCGCCCCAGCGGGGAGGACGGGAGCAGCCCGACACCCAGGTCCAGCGCCGCCGGGAGCACCTCGCGCTCCACGCCCCGCTGGAGCAGCGAGTACTCCATCTGCGTCGACGCCAGCCGCGTCCGCACCCCCGGCGCGGCCAGCTGCCACGTCGCCGCCTTCGCCAGCTGCCAGCCGCAGAAGCCCGCCACCCCCGCGTACCGGGCCCGGCCGCTGCTCACCGCCAGGTCCAGGGCCTGGAGGGTCTCCTCCAGCGGGGTCTGCGGGTCGAACGCGTGGACCTGCCACAGGTCGACGTGGTCCGTGCCGAGCCGGGCCAGCGAATCGTCCAGCGCGGCGAGGAGGTGGCCGCGCGAGCCGTCGGTCCGGCGGTCCGCCGCCCGGACCGAACCCGACTTCGTCGCGATCACCAGGTCCCGGCGCGGGACCAGCCCGTCGATCAACTGCCCCAGCAGGTACTCCGCCTCACCGCCCCCGTACACGTCGGCGGTGTCGACGAGCGTCCCGCCCGCCTCCCAGAACGTCTTCAACTGCTCGGCAGCGCCCGACTCGTCCGGGCCATCCGCGGAACGGCCCCAGGTCAGGGTGCCGAGGCCGATCCGGGACACGCGCAGTCCGGTGCGGCCGAGATGCCTCTGCTCCATGACCGCTGAGACTACTGGGGCACTGACGCGGGACGCCCTGGCGCGCTACAGTCCCCCGCAGACCCACGTTACTGATCGGTAAACCGGCATCACCGTAAGGGGACGACACATGCGGCTCGGCATCAATCTCGGCTACTGGGGCGCTGGCATGGACGCCGACAACCTGGCCGTGGCCCAGGAGGCGGACCGCCTCGGCTACGACGTCTGCTGGGCGGCGGAGGCCTACGGCTCCGACGCCCCGACCGTGCTCGCCTGGGTCGCCGCCCAGACCGAGCGCATCGACGTCGGCTCCGCGATCCTGCAGATCCCGGCCCGCCAGCCCGCGATGACCGCCATGACGGCCGCCACGCTCGACTCCCTCACCAAGGGCCGCTTCCGCCTCGGCCTCGGCGTCTCCGGCCCCCAGGTCTCCGAGGGCTGGTACGGCGTCAAGTTCGACAAGCCGCTCGCCCGCACCCGCGAGTACGTGGAGATCGTCCGCAAGGCCATGTCCCGCGAGCGGCTCAGTTACGAGGGCGAGCACTGGACCCTGCCGCTGCCCGGCGGCCCCGGCAAGCCGATCAAGCTGACCGTGCACCCCGAGCGCGAGCACATCCCGCTCTACATCGCCGCCATCGGGCCCAAGAACCTGGAGCAGACCGGCGAGATCGCCGACGGCGCCCTGCTCATCTTCCCGGCCGCCGAGCACCTGGAGGCCACCGCGCTCACCCACATCCGGGCGGGCCGCGAGAAGGCCGGACTGACCATGGAGGGCTTCGACGTCTGCCCGACCGTCCCGCTGGCCGTCGGCGAGGACGTGACCGGCCTCGCCGACATGTTCCGCCCGTACACGGCCCTGTACGTCGGCGGCATGGGCAGCCGGAAGCAGAACTTCTACAACCAGCTCGCCCAGCGCATGGGCTACGAGAAGGAAGCCGCCGAGATCCAGGACAAGTACCTGGCGGGCGACAAGGCGGGCGCGGCCGCGGCCGTCCCGCACTCGCTGATCGACTCGACCACCCTGCTCGGCTCCGTCGAGCGCATCGCCGACGGGATGCGGGCCTACGCCGAGGCCGGGGTCACCACCCTCACGCTCGCCCCGGCCGGTTTCACCCTGGACGAGCGGCTCACCGCCCTGCGCGCCGGCACGGAAGCCATGGAGCGCGCCGGCCTGGCATAAGCGGGTCCCGCGATGCTCTGCGGCCGTGGTGGGGGCTCGGGGGTCTTCCCCGCCACGGCCGACACAGGCACAACGCCCGCGGCGCCCTGCGGGTTACGCCCGCGCCCCCACCCGTTCCCGTCGTTCATTCGGCCGAGCGGTGCCACCCTTCGGTTGCCGGGCCCCCGGATCGGCCGTTGACTCGATGCATGCTCTCTGCGCGCAGCCTGTTCCAGGAGATCGTCGACCACGACGACTCGTTCCAGCTGTTCTGCTCCATCGCGGCCAGCGGTGAGTCCCAGGGCGGCTGGGAGAACGCCCGGATCGCTGCCCTGGTGCCCGACGGCATGCGCGCGCTCGCGCCCAAGATCACCCGGCACGGCGCCGACGAGGACAAGCACGGCCGGATCTTCAACGCCCTGCTGCGCAAGCGCGGCCTGCCGCCCGTCCCCGTGCCGCCCGAGACCGACTACACGATGCTGCTGGAACGGCGCGGCATCGGTCTCGCGCACGAGAAGCTGCGCCGCGAAGAGCCGCTGACCGAGGAGGACATCGTCGTCTACCTCGCCCACAGCCGGGTCACCGAGCAGCGCGCCGCCGACCAGATGATCATGCTGGTGCGGCAGTTCGGTGACCACCCCGAGGTCGGCAGGGCCGTCCGCATGATCAGCCACGACGAGGACAACCACCTCGCCTACTGCCACGAGGAACTGCTCAGTCTCGTCCGTGAGGGGCACGGCCGGACCATCCAGCGGGTTCTGCGCGACAGCGCCCTCGCCGAGATCTCCATCTACCGGGACGTGAGCCTCGCCGTCATGGACCACATGGGCCGGCTGCTGCGCTGGCCCGCGCCCAAGGCGGCCGCACTGGCCGCGGGGATCCGCGGGCTGTACGCGTACGAGCGGTTCGCGGGCTGGCACCGCATGATCAGCCTGCGCCCGCCGGAGCGGCGCGATGCGCTGGGCGGCGTGCCGGTGACCACGCCCGAGTACGCCTGAGGGACGGGGGAGCCCCTACAGCCAGCCGCGGGTCTTGAACAGGCGGTGCAGGCCCAGACAGGCGCCCACCATCACCAGGATCACGACCGGATAGCCCCAGGGCTGCCGCAGCTCCCACATGTGGTCGAAGTTCATCCCGTAGATCCCCGCCACCATCGTCGGCACGGCCGCCATCGCCGCCCACGCCGAGATCTTGCGCATATCGTCGTTCTGCCGGACGCCCATCTGCGCCAGGTGCGCGGCCAGCGCGTCCGACAGCAGCCGGTCCAGGCCCTCGATGTACTCGCTCGCCTTGGTCAGGTGGTCGGCGACGTCGCGGAAGAACGGCTGCGCGTGCTCGTGGACGAAGGGCACGTTCCCGAAGGCGAGGCGGTCCATCGGCTGGAGCAGCGGGCTCGTCGCCCGGCGGAACTCCAGCACCTGCCGCTTGAAGCCGTAGATCCGGGCGGCGGTGTTCTTGGTGTCCGTCGCCTGCGGAGCGAAGACGTCGGCCTCCACCTCCTCCAGATCGGCCTGGAGCTCGGCGGCCACCTCGATGTAGTGGTCGACCACCGCGTCGGACACCGCGTACAGCACCGCCGTCGGCCCGTGCCGCAGCACCTCCGGCTCGTGCTCCAGGCGGTGGCGCACGGCGCTCAGCGGGGCCCCCTCGCCGTGCCGGACCGTGACCACGAAGGAGTCGCCGATGAAGAGCATCAGCTCCCCCGTGGTGACCGTGTCGGTGTCGTCGTCGTACATGACCGGCTTGAGGACGACGAACAGCGAGTCGTCGTACACCTCCAGCTTGGGGCGCTGGTGCGCGGTCAGCGCGTCCTCCACGGCCAGCTTGTGCAGCCCGAACTCCCTGCTGACGTGCTCGAACTCCTCCTCCGTCGGCTCGTACATGCCGACCCAGAGGAAGGCGTCACCGCTGGCCCGGGCCTCGTCGAGGGCGTTCGAGAGGTCCTCGGGCGCAGGGGAGCGGCGGCCGTCCCGGTACATGGCGCAGTCGACTATCACGGACGGCATTCTCCCCCGGCCGCCCCCGGTCCGCACGCAGCGCCCACCGCTTAGGCTTGCGTCATGGCCACGCTGATCCTCGTACGACACGGGCGGTCCACCGCCAACACCGCAGGGCTGCTCGCCGGATGGACACCGGGAGTGGCCCTTGACGAGCGCGGCGCCGAGCAGGCGGCGGCGCTGCCCGGGCGGCTCGCCGCGGTGCCGCTCGCCGCCGCCGTCAGCAGCCCCCTCCAGCGCTGCCGGGAGACCCTCGCCCCGCTGCTCGCCGCGCGCCCGGAGCTGGAGCTGCACACCGACGACCGGATCGGCGAATGCCACTACGGGGACTGGTCGAACCGCAAACTCTCCGAGCTCTCCGGCGAACCCCTGATGAAGATCGTCCAGCAGCACCCCTCGGCCGCCGCCTTCCCCGGCGGTGAGTCGATGCGCGCCATGCAGGCGCGCGCCGTGGACGCCGTACGGGAGTGGAACGCGCGGATCGAGGAGGAGCACGGGAGCGACGCCGTCTTCCTGATGTGCTCGCACGGGGACATCATCAAGTCCCTTGTCGCGGACGCCCTCGGCATGCACCTGGACCTCTTCCAGCGCATCCACGTGGACCCCTGCTCGGTCACGGCCGTCCGCTACACGCCGACACGCCCGTTCCTGCTCCGGCTCGGCGACACGGGGGACTTCGGTTCGCTCGCCCCGCGCCCGGCCCCCGCCCCGGACGCGGCGCCCGCCGGCACCGCCGACTTCGAGAGCGCGACGGAGGACGGAGGCAACGCCGTTGTCGGAGGCGGCGCGGGCGCGGCCTGATCGAAGCGCGCAGTAGGGTGGACGGGCCGAAACAACCCGCCACCGAGACTTGGAGACTGGACGTGCCCCGTCAGGTGTTCCTCTACGACCCGCCGGACCGCTTCGTGGCGGGCACGGTCGGCATGCCGGGGCGCCGTACGTTCTTCCTGCAGGCCTCGTCCGGCCCCCGCGTCACCAGCGTCTCCCTGGAGAAGACCCAGGTCGCGGCGTTGGCCGAGCGGATGGACGAGCTGCTGGACGAGGTCGTGCGGCGCACCGGGGGCAATGCCCCGGTCCCGGCCGTGGCCCCCGCCGAGGCCGCCGACACCGCGCCGCTGGACGTCCCGGTGGACGAGGAGTTCCGCGTCGGCACCATGGCCCTGGCCTGGGACGGCGAGGAACAGCGGATGATCGTCGAGGCGCAGGCGCTCGTGGAGCTCGACGCCGACTCGGAGGAGGACCTCGCCGAGGCGGAGGAGCGGCTGCTCCAGGACGAGGAGAACGGCCCGCCGATGCTGCGGGTGCGCCTCACCGGCGCCCAGGCCCGGGCGTTCGCCAAGCGGGCCCTGGACGTGGTCAACGCGGGCCGGCCGCCGTGCCCGCTGTGCAGCCTTCCGCTCGATCCCGAGGGGCACGTCTGCCCGCGCCAGAACGGCTACCGGCGCCAGGCGTGAGCGCCACGGGGGAACTTGAGGAGCTGCTCGCGCGGGGCGAGCTCACGGTCGTCGGCCGGATCCGCGAGGCGTCCAACGCCGTGCTGCTGTGCACGGTGGCGAACGGGGGCGTGAGCGCCGACTGCGTGTACAAGCCGGTCAAGGGAGAGCGCCCGCTGTGGGACTTCCCCGACGGGAACCTGGCCCAGCGCGAGGTCGCCGCCTACCTGGTCTCCGAGGCCACGGGATGGGGCCTGGTGCCGCCGACCGTGCTGCGCGACGGACCGTACGGGGAGGGCATGGTCCAGCTGTGGATCGACTCCCAGGACTCCGGGGACTCCGGGGACTCCGGGGACTCCCGGGACTCCGGGGGCGACGAGCCCGCCGGTGAGGATGCCGGCGATCCCTCCGGCCTGCTGGCCCTCGTCGAGGGCGAGGAGGCGGGGGAGGGCTGGAAGCCGGTCGCCCTCGCCGACGTCGGGGAGGGGCGCACCGCGCTGCTCGTCCACGCCGACGACCCCCGCCTGCGCCGGCTCGCCGTCCTCGACGCCGTGATCAACAACGGCGACCGCAAGGGCGGCCACCTCCTGCCCGCGCCCGACGGGCGGCTCTACGGCATCGACCACGGGGTGACCTTCCACCGCGAGGACAAGCTGCGCACCCTGCTCTGGGGCTGGGCCGGTGAACCGCTGACCGAGGAGGCGCGCGGGGTGCTCACCGCGCTGGCGGCCGAACTGGCCGACGGGGAGCCGCTGGCCACCCGGCTGGCCGAACTGATCACCGCGGTCGAGCTGGCCGCCGTACGGGCCCGGGTGGCCGATCTCCTGCGCACCGGAGTGCACCCGAGCCCTTCCGGGCAGTGGCCCGCCATCCCCTGGCCGCCGGTCTGAACAGGCCTGGCCGGGCGCAGCCCGGTCAGGCACACAACCAGCCGGACCGCAAGAGCGCCGATCAAGCCAACAGTGCAGGTCCGGTTCGTTTTCGGAACACGCGTCCGGTTAGGCTCGACACATGCATGCCTGGCCCGCTTCTGAGGTCCCCGCCCTTCCTGGCAAGGGCCGCGACCTCCAGATCCACGACACCGCGACCCAGGGGACGATCACCCTCGCCCCCGGTCCCGTCGCCCGTATCTACGTCTGCGGCATCACTCCGTACGACGCGACCCACATCGGTCACGCGGCGACCTACAACGCGTTCGACCTCGTACAGCGCGTGTGGCTCGACACCAAGCGGCAGGTCATCTACGTCCAGAACGTGACGGACGTCGACGATCCGCTCCTGGAGCGGGCGCTGCGCGACGGCCAGGACTGGACCGAGCTCGCGGAGCGCGAGACGGCCCTCTTCCGCGAGGACATGACCGCCCTGCGGATGCTGCCCCCGCAGCACTACATCGGCGCCGTCGAGGCCATACCGGGCATCGTGCCGCTGGTGGAGCGGCTGCGCGACGCCGGCGCCGCGTACGAGCTGGACGGCGACATCTACTTCTCGGTGGAGTCCGACGCCAACTTCGGCAGCGTCTCCCACCTCGACGCCGAGGCGATGCGGCTGCTGTCCGCGCAGCGCGGCGGCGACCCGGAGCGCCCGGGGAAGAAGAACCCCCTGGACCCGATGCTGTGGATGGCCGCCCGCACGGGCGAGCCGAGCTGGGACGGCGGCTCGCTGGGCCGCGGCCGGCCCGGCTGGCACATCGAATGCGTCGCCATCGCCCTGGACCACCTGGGCATGGGCTTCGACATCCAGGGCGGTGGCTCCGACCTGGTGTTCCCGCACCACGAGATGGGCGCCTCGCACGCGCAGGTGCTGACGGGCGAGTTCCCGATGGCCAAGGCGTACGTGCACGCGGGCATGGTCGCGCTGCACGGCGAGAAGATGTCGAAGTCGAAGGGCAACCTCGTCTTCGTCTCCGCGCTGCGCCGCGCCGGGGTGGACCCGGCGGCGATCCGCCTCGCGCTGCTCTCGCACCACTACCGGGCCGACTGGGAGTGGACGGACGAGGTCCTGGAGCAGGCGGTGGCCCGTCTGGAGCGCTGGCGCGCGGCCGTGTCCCGCCCGGACGGCCTGCCGGCCGACGCTCTGGTGGAGGAGGTCCGCGAGGCCCTGGCGAACGACCTGGACGCCCCTGCCGCGCTGGCGGCCGTGGACCGCTGGGCGGACGCCCAGAACGCCTCCGACGGGGACGACGAGTCCGCGCCGGGCCTGGTCTCGCGCACGGTCGACGCCCTCCTGGGCGTGGCCCTGTAAGGCGC
Organism: Streptomyces sp. NPDC051582; assembly: GCF_040681715.1. NCBI lineage: Bacteria > Bacillati > Actinomycetota > Actinomycetes > Kitasatosporales > Streptomycetaceae > Streptomyces > Streptomyces sp. NPDC051582. The sequence goes on along the minus strand of NZ_JBFAZJ010000008.1, from coordinate 117,668 downwards.
CCCGGCCGAAACCGCCGATGCCCCCCGACCGTCCGGTCGGGGGGCATCGTGTCGTGCGGCTACGCCTGCGGCGTGTCGTCCTCGCCCGGCTCGGGGTCGGCCCCCGGCTCGGAGTCCGGCTTGCGCTTCGGCGGGCGGGTCAGACCGCTGGAGGTGTCGCGCAGGTACGAGCCGTCGCCCGGCTCGGCCGAGGGGGCCGCCGGATCGCGGCGGCGCAGGTACCGCTCGAACTCCCGGGCGATGGCGTCGCCCGAGGCCTCCGGCAGGTCCGCCGTGTCCCGCGCCTCCTCCAGCGTCTGGACGTACTCCGCCACCTCGCTGTCCTCCGCGGCCAGTTGGTCCACGCCGAGCTGCCACGCCCGCGCGTCCTCCGGGAGTTCACCCAGCGGGATCCGGATGTCGATCAGATCCTCCAGCCGGTTCAGCAGGGCCAGCGTCGCCTTCGGGTTCGGCGGCTGGGAAACGTAGTGCGGGACCGCCGCCCACAGTGACACCGCCGGGACGCCCGCGTGCGTACAGGCCTCCTGCAGGATGCCCACGATCCCCGTGGGGCCCTCGTACTTGGTCTCCTCCAGATCCATCGTCCGTGCCAGGTCCGCGTCCGAGGTGACCCCGCTGACCGGCACCGGCCGGGTGTGCGGGGTGTCCCCGAGCAGCGCGCCCAGGATCACGACCATCTCCACGCCCAACTCGTGCGCGAAGCCCAGGATCTCGTTGCAGAACGACCGCCACCGCATGGACGGTTCGATGCCCCGCACGAGCACGAGGTCGCGCGGTTTCGCGCCGCCGATCCGCACCACCGACAGCCTCGTCGTCGGCCACGTGATCTTCCGCACCCCGTTGTCCAGCCACACCGTCGGCCGGTTGACCTGGAAGTCGTAGTAGTCCTCGGCGTCCAGCGCCGCGAAGACCTCGCCCTTCCACTCCCGGTCCAGGTGCGCGACCGCACCGGAGGCCGCGTCACCCGCGTCGTTCCAGCCCTCGAACGCGGCCACCATGACCGGGTCGATCAGCTCGGGCACGCCCTCAAGCTCGATCACCCAGGTCTCCTTCCGAAGTTCCCTTGTGTACGTGGGTCAGCCTAAGCCTTGAGGGGACACCGGCCACAGCCCACGACAGAGGGGCGGTTCCCCTCGGAACCGCCCCTCTTCCCCGCCTGCGTACGAGCTATGCCTTGCGGCCCAGCATCTCCTCGACCCGCGCGCGCACGGAGTCGTCGTCGAGGCCGCGGACCGTCACCGTGGTACGGCGGCGCAGCACGTCGTCGACCGTCTCGGCCCACTCGTTGTCACGGGCGTAGGCGACCTGTGCCCAGATCTCCGGGCCGTCCGGGTGGATCCGCTCCGCCAGCGCCGGGTCCTCGTTCGCCAGGCGAGCGATGTCGAAGGCCAGCGAACCGTAGTGCGAGGCCAGGTGGCGTGCGGTGAGCGGGTCCATCCGCGTGCCCGGCTCGCGGTCCACCAGCAGGCGGTGCGCGACGGCGTTCGGGTTGGCGACACCGGGCAGCGGCACCCGGCGCACGAGCGACTTCACCGGCTCCATGTCGTCGGTGAGCGGGCTGCCGGGCAGCTTGGCCAGCTTGTCCATGACCACGCGGCCGATGTGCCGGTACGTCGTCCACTTGCCGCCGGCCACCGACAGCATGCCGCCGGCGCCCTCGGAGACGACGGTCTCGCGCTTGGCCTTCTCGACGCCGCCGGGGCCGCCGGGCAGCACGCGCAGGCCCGCGAAGGCGTACGTCATCAGCGAGCGGTCCAGGTCCGCGTCCTTCACCGAGAAGGCCGCCTCGTCCAGGATCTGCTGGATGTCGGCCTCGGTGGCGCGCACGTCCGCCGGGTCGCCCTCGTACACCTCGTCGGTGGTGCCGAGCAGCAGCTGGTCCTCCCACGGGAGGGCGAAGGTGATGCGGTACTTGTCGATCGGGGTGGCCATGGCGGCCTTCCACGGCGACTTGCGCTTCATGACGATGTGCGCGCCCTTGGAGAGGCGGATCGACGGCATCGAGTGCTTGTCTTCCATGCGCCGCAGGTGGTCCACCCACGGGCCGGTGGCGTTGAGCACGACGCGCGCGTCGACGCCGAACTCGGTGCCGTCGAGGCGGTCCTTGAGCTCGGCACCGCTGACCCGGCCGCGCGTCGTGCGCAGGCCGGTGACCTCGGCGTGGTTGAGGACGACGGCGCCCGACTCGACGGCCGCGCGGACCGTCATGACGGCGACGCGGGAGTCGTTCATCTGGTGGTCGTAGTAGACCGCGACGGCCTTGAGGTTGTCCGTCTTCAGACCCGGGTTGTCGGCGGCGGCACGGGCCGGGGATATGACCTTGCCCATGCCGTCGCCGAAGGCCGAGAGGGCGGAGTAGGCGAAGACGCCCGCGCCCAGCTTGGCCGCACCGACCGGTCCGCCCTTGTAGACCGGCAGGTAGAAGGTGAGCGGGTTGACCAGGTGCGGGGCCACGTCCTTGGCCAGCACCCGGCGCTCGTGGTGGTTCTCGGCGACCAGCTTGACCGCGCCGGTCTGCAGGTAGCGCAAGCCCCCGTGGACGAGCTTGGAGGAGGCGGAGGAGGTGGCGCCGGCGAAGTCGCCGGCGTCCACCATGGCGACCCGCAGACCCGACTGCGCGGCGTGCCAGGCCACCGAGGTGCCCAGGATTCCACCGCCGATGACCAGCAGGTCGTACGTGGCCTTCGCCAGCTGCTCACGGGTCTCGGCGCGGCTCGCGTTCGAGCCGGCGGTCGGGTGCGTACCCAGGGCGGGGACGCTCTGCAGGGTGCTCATATCTCTTAGCTCCTCGTCGATTGACTCAGCTGGTGCGTCAGCTGGCGTCTTCGTCGTCGATCCAGCCCATGGACCGCTCGACGGCCTTGAGCCAGTTCTTGTACTCGCGGTCCCGCTGTTCGGCGGGCATCCGCGGGGTCCACTCCGCCGCACGGCGCCAGTTGGCGCGCAGGGCGTCGGTGTCGGGCCAGAAGCCGACGGCCAGGCCGGCGGCGTAGGCGGCGCCGAGGCAGGTGGTCTCCGCGACCATCGGACGGACCACGGGGGCGTCCACGAAGTCGGAGAGGGTCTGCATCAGCAGGTTGTTGGAGGTCATGCCGCCGTCGACCTTGAGGGCCGCGAGCTCGACGCCCGAGTCCTTGGTCATGGCGTCGGTGATCTCGCGGGTCTGCCAGGCGGTGGCCTCCAGGACGGCACGGGCGATGTGCGCCTTGGTGACGTACCGGGTGAGGCCGGCGATCACACCGCGGGCGTCGGAGCGCCAGTACGGGGCGAACAGGCCGGAGAAGGCCGGTACGAAGTAGGCGCCGCCGTTGTCCTCGACCGAGAGCGCGAGGGTCTCGATCTCGGCCGCGGTCTTGATCATGCCCATCTGGTCGCGCATCCACTGGACGAGCGAGCCGGTGACGGCGATGGAGCCCTCCAGCGCGTAGACCGGCTTCTGGTCGCCGATCTTGTAGCCGACCGTGGTCAGCAGGCCGCTGTAGGAGTTGATGACCTTGTCGCCGGTGTTCATCAGCATGAACGTGCCGGTGCCGTAGGTGGACTTGGCCTCGCCCTCGGCGAAGCAGGTCTGGCCGAAGAGGGCGGCCTGCTGGTCACCGAGCGCCGAGGCGACGGGGACACCGGCGAGGACGCCGTCCTTGACGTGGCCGTAGACCTCGGCGGAGGACTTGATCTCGGGGAGGATGTTGGTGGGGACCTCCATCGACTCCGCGATCTTCGGGTCCCACTCCAGGGAGTGAAGGTTCATCAGCATGGTGCGCGAGGCGTTGGTGACGTCGGTGACGTGCACACCGCCCTGGGCGCCGCCGGTGAGGTTCCAGATGACCCAGGAGTCCATGGTGCCGAAGAGGATGTCGCCGGCCTCGGCGCGCTCGCGCAGGCCCTCGACGTTGTCGAGCAGCCAGCGGGCCTTGGGGCCGGCGAAGTAGCTCGCCAGCGGCAGGCCGGTCTCGCGGCGGAAGCGGTCCTGGCCGACGTTGCGGCCGAGCTCCCTGCAGAGGGCGTCGGTGCGGGTGTCCTGCCAGACCAGGGCGTTGTGCACCGGCAGGCCGGTGTTCTTGTCCCACAGGACGGTGGTCTCGCGCTGGTTGGTGATGCCGACCGCCTTGACGTCGGCGGCGGTGATCTCGGCCTTGGCGATGGCGCCGGCGACGACCTCCTGGACGTTGGTCCAGATCTCGGTGGCGTCGTGCTCGACCCAGCCCGGCTTCGGGAAGATCTGCTCGTGCTCCTTCTGGTCGACGGCGACGATGCGGCCGTCACGGTCGAAGACGATGCAGCGGGAAGAAGTGGTGCCCTGGTCGATCGCGGCGATGAAGGGGCCGGTGCTGCTGGTCATGTGGCTGCTCCTGGAAGGTCGAGGTAGGCGGAATCAGGGGCGGTGCGGATCTTGCGATACGTGCCGATGCTGATCAGGCGAACGCGAGGTTGTACAGACCTCCGGCGAGGGCGGCACCGGCGAGCGGGCCGACCACCGGGATCCAGGAGTATCCCCAGTCGGAGCCGCCCTTGTTGGGAAGCGGCAGCAGGGAGTGGACGATGCGCGGGCCGAGGTCGCGGACCGGGTTGATGGCGTAGCCGGTCGGACCGCCGAGCGAGAGGCCGATGCCGACGACGACGAAGGAGGTGATCAGGACGCCGATGACGCCGAGGCCCTTGCCGTCGTCCTGGAGGCCCTGGGTCAAGATCGCCAGGACCAGGACGGCCGTGCCGATGATCTCGGTCGCGAGGTTCTGGACGACGTTGCGGATCTCGGGGCCGGTGGAGAAGACACCGAGCACCGGACCGGCCTGGTCGTGCGGGTGCGGGTCTTCCGGGCCGAGCTTGGCGTCACGGATGTGCTCCGGGTCCGAGAGGTGCACCCGGAACTGTCCGTAGTAGGTGACCCACATCAGGACCGCGCCGAGCATGGCGCCGAGCAGCTGTCCGGCGAAGTAGACCGGAACGTCGTTCCAGCTGCCGCTCTTGATGGCCAGGCCGACGGTGACCGCCGGGTTGAGGTGCGCACCGGAGAGCGGGGCGGAGACGTAGGCGGCGATCAGAACGGCGAAACCCCAGCCGAACGTGATCGCGAGCCAGCCTGCGTTCCGGGCCTTGGAGCTCTTGAGCGTCACGGCGGCGCAGACGCCACCGCCGAGCAGGGTGAGCAGGGCGGTACCGATGGTCTCGCCGATGAAGATGTCGGAGGTGGACACCCGCGACTCCTTTGCCTTGCAGGGGTGGGCGGACACCGGGTCCCGTCCGGTGGTCCGCGCACTCGGTGAGTGCTTCACCGGTCCTTGGCCTTGCCCCACCCTAACGCGTATTGCCGGTAGGTGTTCGACAATGCCGACCGATGAACGGCAGTTTTCATCCCAGGTGAAGAACGCGTCAAGGGTTGGCCAGGCCAAAGTGTCGGATCGTTACCACTAGGTGCGATCAGCCAAACCCGGCCATCGGATGGCCGAGATATGGCGAAAAGAGGTCAGAAAGCGGCCAGGGGGTGGCTGAAAACGCCCTGAAGGGGCCTAGAACCGGCCCGCGCCGAGATCGCGTGAAACAGCACGCGCACAGTCCCGCACGGACGCCACGAGGCTCGCACGGGGCTCCCCGCCCTCCCCGCACACCCGCTCCACGGCCCCCGCGACGGCCACCGCGCCCACCGGCATCCGGCGCCGGTCGTGGATCGGCGCCGCCACCGAGGCGATGCCGTCCCAGGTCTCCTCGACGTCCGCGGCCCAGCCGCGCGCCCGGGTCAGGTCGAGGGTCTCCTCGAAGCCCGCGCCGTCGGTGACCGTCCGGGGGGTGAACGCCTCGCGCTCCGCCTCCAGTGCCTCCGTATGGGCGACCGGGTCGTACGCGGACAGCACCTTGCCCAGGGCCGTGGAGTGCAGCGGCTGCATGGCCCCCACCTCCAGCACCTGGCGGCTGTCGTCCGGACGGAACACGTGGTGCATGATCAGCACCCCGCTCTTGTGGAGCACGCCCACGTACACGCTCTCGCCGCTCGCCCGGGCCAGGTCGTCCGTCCAGACCAGCGCGCGGGCGCGCAGCTCGTGCACGTCCAGATAGCTGTTGCCCAGGCGCAGCAGCTCCGCGCCCAGCTGGTAGCGGCCCGAGGCGGGGTCCTGCTCCACGAAGCCCTCGGCCTGCAGCGTGCGCAGGATCCCGTGCGCCGTGCCCTTGGCCAGGCCCAGGGAGCTGGCCACGTCCGAGAGGCCCAGGCGGCGCTCACCGCCCGCCAGGAGTCGCAGCATCGCAGCGGCTCGTTCGAGCGACTGGATGTTCCGTGCCATCGCGCAGCCTCCTGCTGACGTAGTTCGACAATGCTGAACAGTATCGGTCCATGTCGACCTTGTGCATGGTTGGGCAACTGTTCAGGCCTCCGTCGGCCAGGACACCCCTGGCAGACCCCCGGGCACAGAATGCAGTCCGCCACGTGGGACGGCACCACCGGGTCCGGTGCCACGCGGTTACCCTGACCGCGTGCACCCTTGACACAGCGAGGGTGCAAAGCCGACAGCCGTCGCATCCCAGGGAGCACAACCATGGCCTCGTTGCCGAACCCGCCCGCTGACACCCAGACCCGGGCCGATGCCCTCCGAGAGGCACTGGCGACCCGCGTGGTCGTCGCCGACGGAGCCATGGGAACGATGCTCCAGGCGCAGGACCCCTCCATGGAGGACTTCCAGCAGCTCGAAGGCTGCAACGAGGTGCTCAACGTCACCCGCCCCGACATCGTGCGCTCCGTCCACGACGCGTACTTCGCGGTGGGCGTGGACTGCGTCGAGACCAACACCTTCGGCGCGAACTTCGCCGCCCTCGCCGAGTACGACATCCCCGAACGCAATTTCGAGCTTTCGGAGTCCGGCGCCCGCATCGCCCGCGAGGTCGCCGACGAGTACACCGCCGCCACCGGGCAGCAGCGCTGGGTCCTCGGCTCCATGGGCCCCGGCACCAAGCTGCCCACCCTCGGCCACATCGACTACGCGACGATCCGCGACGCCTACCAGGTCAACGCCGAGGGCCTGATCTCCGGCGGGGCCGACGCCCTGCTCGTCGAGACCACCCAGGACCTCCTGCAGACCAAGTCCTCCATCATCGGCGCCCGCCGCGCCATGGAGGCCCTCGGCATCTTCGTCCCGCTCATCTGCTCCGTCACCGTCGAGACCACCGGCACCATGCTGCTGGGATCCGAGATCGGAGCCGCGCTCACATCGCTGGAGCCGCTCGGCATCGACATGATCGGCCTGAACTGCGCCACCGGCCCCGCCGAGATGAGCGAGCACCTGCGCCACCTGGCCCGCAACGCGCGCATCCCGCTGTCCTGCATGCCCAACGCCGGCCTGCCCGTCCTCGGCAAGAACGGCGCGCACTACCCGCTGTCCGCCCCCGAGCTCGCCGACGCCCAGGAGACCTTCGTCCGCGAGTACGGCCTCTCCCTGGTCGGCGGCTGCTGCGGTACGACGCCGGAGCACCTGCGCCAGGTCGTCGAGCGGGTCCGCGAGCTCAGCCCGGCCGTCCGCGAGCCCCGCCCGGAGCCCGGCGCGTCCTCCCTCTACCAGACCGTCCCGTTCCGCCAGGACACCGCGTACATGGCGATCGGCGAGCGGACGAACGCCAACGGCTCCAAGAAGTTCCGCGAGGCCATGCTCGACGCCCGCTGGGACGACTGCGTCGAGATGGCCCGCGACCAGATCCGCGAGGGCGCGCACATGCTCGACCTGTGCGTGGACTACGTCGGCCGCGACGGCGTCGCCGACATGAAGGAGCTCGCCGGCCGCTTCGCCACGGCCTCCACGCTGCCGATCGTCCTGGACTCCACCGAGGTCCCCGTGATCCGGGCGGGCCTGGAGAAGCTGGGCGGCCGCGCCGTCATCAACTCGGTGAACTACGAGGACGGCGACGGCCCCGAATCCCGCTTCGCCAAGGTCACCCGCCTCGCCCGCGAGCACGGCGCCGCGCTGATCGCCCTGACCATCGACGAGGAGGGCCAGGCCCGCACCGTCGAGCACAAGGTCGCCATCGCCGAGCGCCTCATCGCCGACCTGACCGGCAACTGGGGCATCAACGAGTCGGACATCCTCATCGACACGCTGACCTTCACCATCTGCACCGGGCAGGAGGAGTCCCGGGGTGACGGCATCGCGACGATCGAGTCGATCCGCGAGCTCAAGCGCCGCCACCCGGACGTCCAGACCACGCTCGGCCTGTCCAACATCTCCTTCGGCCTGAACCCGGCCGCCCGCGTCCTGCTGAACTCGGTCTTCCTCGACGAGTGCGTCAAGGCCGGCCTGGACTCGGCGATCGTCCACGCCTCCAAGATCCTTCCCATCGCGCGCTTCGACGACGAGCAGGTCAACACCGCCCTCGACCTCATCTACGACCGCCGCGCCGAGGGGTACGACCCGCTCCAGAAGCTGATGGCCCTCTTCGAGGGCGTCAACACCAAGTCCCTCAAGGCCGGCCGCGCCGAGGAGCTCTTGGCGCTCCCGCTCGACGAGCGGCTCCAGCGCCGCATCATCGACGGCGAGAAGAACGGCCTGGAGGCCGACCTCGACGAGGCGCTCCAGGACCGCCCGGCCCTCGACATCGTCAACGACACCCTCCTGGAGGGCATGAAGGTCGTCGGCGAGCTGTTCGGCTCCGGCCAGATGCAGCTGCCGTTCGTGCTCCAGTCCGCCGAGGTCATGAAGACCGCGGTCGCCTACCTCGAACCGCACATGGAGAAGACCGACGACGAGGGCAAGGGCACCATCGTGCTCGCCACCGTCCGCGGCGACGTCCACGACATCGGCAAGAACCTCGTCGACATCATCCTCACCAACAACGGCTACAACGTCGTCAACATCGGCATCAAGCAGCCGGTCTCCGCGATCCTCGAAGCCGCGCAGGAACACAAGGCCGACGTCATCGGCATGTCCGGCCTCCTCGTGAAGTCGACCGTGATCATGAAGGAGAACCTGGAGGAGCTCAACCAGCGCAAGCTGGCGGCCGACTACCCGGTGATCCTCGGCGGCGCCGCCCTCACCCGCGCCTACGTCGAACAGGACCTCCACGAGATCTACGAGGGCGAGGTCCGCTACGCCCGCGACGCCTTCGAGGGCCTGCGCCTGATGGACGCCCTGATCGCCGTCAAGCGCGGAGTCCCCGGGGCCTCCCTGCCCGAGCTCAAGCAGCGACGCGTCGCCAAGCGCGACACGCCCGTCCTCCAGGTGGACGAACCGGAGGACAAGGGCGGCCGCTCCGACGTCGCCGTCGACAACCCCGTCCCCACCCCGCCGTTCTGGGGCACCCGCGTGGTCAAGGGCATCCCGCTCAAGGACTACGCCTCCTGGCTCGACGAGGGTGCGCTGTTCAAGGGCCAGTGGGGCCTCAAGCAGGCCCGCGCCGGCGGGGCCACGTACGAGGAGCTCGTCGAGAGCGAGGGCCGTCCGCGGCTGCGCGGCCTCCTCGACAAGCTGCACACCGAGAACCTGCTCGAAGCCGCGGTGGTCTACGGGTACTTCCCCTGCGTGTCCAAGGGCGAGGACCTGATCATCCTCGACGACGACGGCAACGAGCGGACCCGCTTCACCTTCCCGCGCCAGCGCCGCGGCCGGCGCCTGTGCCTCGCCGACTTCTTCCGCCCGGAGGAGTCCGGCGAGACCGACGTGGTCGGCCTCCAGGTGGTCACGGTCGGGTCGAAGATCGGCGAGGCCACGGCCAAGCTCTTCGAATCCGACTCCTACCGCGAGTACCTGGAGCTGCACGGCCTGTCGGTGCAGCTCGCCGAAGCCATGGCCGAGTACTGGCACGCCCGCGTCCGCGCCGAGCTCGGCTTCGGCGGCGAGGACCCGGCGGCCGTCGAGGACATGTTCGACCTGAAGTACCGCGGCGCCCGCTTCTCGCTGGGCTACGGGGCCTGCCCCGACCTGGAGGACCGCGCCAAGATCGCCGACCTCCTCCAGCCGGAGCGGATCGGCGTCCACCTCTCCGAGGAGTTCCAGCTCCACCCGGAGCAGTCCACCGACGCGATCGTCATCCACCACCCCGAAGCGAAGTATTTCAACGCACGCTGACGCGGACCGACGTACACTTGTCGGTCCCATACAGGCCGGTCGCCTGTTCCCCGGGGGAATGCCCATGGGGAAGAGGCGGCCGGCCTTCTCGTCCCCTGAGAGAGGTGTGTGCCGGATGACCAGCACCGTTCCCGCGCCCGTCGCCCGTACGGCCGACGGGCATGCCCTGCAGGCGGTGCTGCTGGACATGGACGGCACCCTCGTCGACACCGAGGGTTTCTGGTGGGAGATCGAGGTCGACGTCTTCGCCGAGCTCGGCCACCGCCTGGAGGAGGCCTGGCGCGACGTCGTCGTCGGCGGGCCGATGACCCGCTCCGCCGCCTTCCTCATCGAGTCCACCGGCGCCGCCATCACCCTTTCGGAGCTGAGCGTCCTGCTCAACGAGCGCTTCGAGGCGCGGATCGCCGATCAGGTGCCGATGATGCCCGGCGCCGAGCGGCTGCTGGCCGAGCTGGCCCGGCACAACGTGCCCACCGCCCTCGTCTCCGCCTCGCACCGCCGCGTCATCGACCGGGTGCTGCGCTCCCTGGGCCCCGAGCGGTTCGCGCTGAGCGTGGCCGGCGACGAGGTGGCCCGCACCAAGCCGCACCCCGACCCCTACCTGCTCGCCGCCCGCACCCTCGGCGCCCACCCCTCGCGCTGCGCGGTCATCGAGGACACCGCGACGGGGGTGGCCTCCGCCGAGGCGGCCGGCTGCCGGGTCGTGGCCGTGCCCTCCGTCGGGGTCATCGCGCCCGCCCCGGGCCGTACGGTCGTCCGCTCGCTGGAGGACGTGGACCTTCCGTTCCTGCGCTCCCTCATCACTCCGATGAACTGATCGCGTACGCTCAGTGCCGAACGGAATCGCGGTGTGACCGAGGTCCCACGGAAGGATCTTCCGTTCCATGGCCTGGAGGCTGAAATTCCATCCTTTCCGTGGCAGTTGGGTCGGGTGACCTTTGTCACCCGACCGGCCCCCGACGCACCTGTCCGGAGGCCTGGAAACCTGCCCTTGTGTCCGGATTGATCAGCTCCTGACCGAATCTGAGGCGACCGGCACATAAACAGCCAGTCCGCACCCATCACCGTGCGATTACGCCCCAACTCCTGCCAGTTCAAGCCATCCCCTCCCAGACCACTAATGTCGACGCGGGCACTACGCCGCACCTCTGCTGTCCCGGACGCACACCCATGTGCCGGAACCGCGTGGACCGATCGTCACAACACCGGCCCGATCGTTCCGCCCTGAACGGGCGACCGCCGCGAAGTGCCCTTTACGCCGCTTTGAGCAAGTGCCGGTCAAGGGAGTACTTCCAGCATGAACCGCAAGACCCTGGTGCTGACGGCCGCGGCCGGACTGCTCACCCCCACGCTCGCCGCCTGCGGCAGCACGAGCGGAGGCGCAGCCGGATCCGGAGTGATCGTCGTCGGAACCACCGACCGGTTCGAGGCGGCCGACTACGCCCCCGCACCGTTCGACCCGGCCTACGCGTACGACGCCGGCGCCTGGAACGTCCTGCGGCAGACCGTCCAGACGCTGATGCACACCCCCCGCGGCGGCGGCCAGCCCGTCCCCGAAGCGGCCTCCGACTGCCGCTTCACCGACGCCGGCAACGAGAGCTACCGCTGCACCCTGCGCCCCGGCCTCAAATTCGCGAGCGGCGAGCCCCTCACGGCCAAGGACGTCAAGTACTCCATCGACCGCGTCCTCGCCATCAAGGACGAGAACGGCCCCTCCTCGCTGCTCTCCACCCTCGACACCGTCGAGGCGAAGTCCGCCGACACCGTCGTCTTCCACCTGAAGACCCCGGACGCGACCTTCCCGTACAAGCTCTCCACCCCCGCCACCGGCATCGTCAGCGAGAAGAACTACGACGCCAAGAAGCTCCGCGAGGGCTTCGCCGTCGACGGATCCGGCCCCTACACGATGAAGGCCGAGGTCAAGGACAACCACCTCGTCCGCGCCGTCTTCAGCAAGAACCCGAACTACAAGGGCGACTTGAAGCTGCAGAACGACAAGGTCGAACTGCGCACCTTCGACGACTCCGCGGCCATGGGCAGGGCCCTGACCGCCGGAACCGTCCACATGGTCTCCCGCACCCTGTCGCCCGCCCAGATCACCGAGTTCGCCGCCAAGCCGCCCAAGGGCGTCAAGCTCGTCCCGATGCCCGGCCTGGAAATCCGCTACATCGGCTTCAACACCGATGCCCCCGGCGTCAAGGACAAGGCCGTACGCCAGGCCCTCGCCGCCGCCGTCGACCGCAACGCGATCATCGACAAGGTCTACGGCAAGGCCGCACAGCCGCTGTACTCCCTGGTCCCCTCCTCGGTCCCCGGCCACGTCAACGCCTTCTTCAACAAGTACGGCGAAGCCAACACCGCCAAGGCCGCCGACCTGCTGAAGACCGCCGGGATCAAGACCCCGGTCAAGCTGACGCTGAACTACACCAAGGACCACTACGGCGACGGCACGGCCACCGAGTTCGAAACCCTCAAGAACCAGCTGAACTCCACCCAGCTGTTCGACGTCACCGTCCAGGGCTCCGACTGGTCCGACTTCCGGCCCGCGCAGAAGAAGGGCGACTACGCCGCCTACGGGCTCGGCTGGTTCCCCGACTACCCGGACGCCGACAACTTCCTCGCCCCGTTCCTGGAGCAGGACAACTTCCTGGGCACGCCGTACGCCAACACCGCGGTGCGCACCAAGCTCATCCCCGAATCCCGGCGTGCCGTCGACCGCAACGTCGCCGCCCCCGCGATCACGGAGATGCAGGACATCGTCGCCGAGGACGTGCCCGTCCTGCCCCTGTGGCAGGGCAAGCAGTACGTCGCCGCACGCGACGGGATCACCGGAGTGGAGTGGTCGGTCAACGCCATCTCCGACCTCCAGCTGTGGGAACTCGGCCGGGGCGTCAGCGGCTGACACCGGCAGTACCGGCAGGACCGGCGGCGGGTGTCGCAGGCCGGCGAAAACGAAACAGTTCGACTGACTGTGAAGGACGTTCGCGTGATGAGACGTAACCAGTGGCTTGCGGCCCCGCTCGGCGCGGCCACCGCTGCCGCACTGCTCAGCGGTTGCGGTTCGACCGGCAGCTCCACCGCCGACGGCGGCGGCAAGGGCGTGGTCATGGGCATATCCGACAAGGTGCGGTCCACCGACCCCGCCTCCGGTTACGACGCCGGCTCCTGGCTGCTCTTCAACAACGTCTTCCAGTCCCTGCTGGCCTTCCCCAAGGGCGGCGGCACCACGCCGGAGCCCGACGCCGCGCAGAGCTGCAACTTCGAGGGCGGCGACAGCAAGCTCTACAAGTGCGTCCTGCGCACCGGCCTGAAGTTCAGCAACGGCCACCCGCTCACCTCCAAGGACGTCAAGTACTCCTTCGAGCGCACGCTGAAGATCAACGACGACAACGGCCCCGCCGTGATGCTCGCGTCGATCGCCGGCATCGACACCCCCGACGACAAGACCGTCGTCTTCCGCCTCAAGACCTCCGACGCGACCTTCCCCAGCAAGATCGCCTCCGGCGCCGGCTCCATCGTCGACCACAGCGAGTACCCCGCGGACAAGCTGCGCACCGACGACAAGGCGATCGGCTCCGGCGTCTACAAGCTGGACTCCTTCAACGAGAAGAGCGCCGGCTTCTCCGTCAACGAGAACTACAGCGGCAAGGCCAAGGCCAAGAACACCGGCGTCACGCTCAAGTTCTTCAACGGCGACCAGGCCGGCCTGAAGAAGGTCCTGGAAGGCGGCGACGTCGACTTCGCCTTCCGCGGCCTCGCCGCCAAGGACATCGCCGCCCTGTCCTCCACCAAGACCGGAGACCACAAGGTCGAGGTCGTCCAGGGCACCGGCGCCGAAGTCGAGCACCTCGTCTTCAACATGAACGACCCCGTCGCCGGAAAGCTCCCGATCCGCAAGGCCATCGCCTACCTCGTCGACCGCGAAGCGATCGTCAAGGAGGTCTACGACGGCACGACGACCGCCCTCTACTCGATCGTCCCGGCCGGCATCGCCTCCCACAACACCGCCTTCTTCGACCGCTACGGCGGCACCCCCCAGCCGAAGAAGGCCGAGGCCGTCCTGCGCGCCGCCGGCATCAAGGACAAGGTGAAGATCACCCTGTACTCGACGACGACGCGCAACGGCCCCTCCACCGACCAGCAGTTCCAGCTCATCGCCAAGCAGCTCAACGAGAGCGGACTCTTCGAGGCCGACGTCAAGTCCGTCGAGTACACGCAGTACGAGAAGGACGTCCAGGACGGCAAGTACGGCGTCTACGTCAAGGGCTGGGTCCCCGACTACCCCGACGCCGACAGCTTCACCCAGCCGTTCTTCGGCCCGGACAACGTCGTGCACAACAACTACGACAACAAGGAGATCAGCGGGACGATCATCCCGTCGACCTCCGCGAAGTCCGACCGCACCGCGGCCAACACCGACTACAACCGCCTCCAGGACATCGTCGCCGACGAGATCCCGCTGCTCCCGCTCTGGCAGAGCAAGCAGTACGCCGTCACCCGCCAGAACGTGACCGGCCTGCAGTGGTCCCTGGACGCCTCCACCGTCTTCCGCTTCTGGGAGATCAGCAAGGGCTGACCCGACCCGCAACGGCGAAGGGGCCGGCGGCCGCGCAACGCGGCCACCGGCCCCTTCGGCCGTTCCCGGCGGCGCTACGCCCCGGCCCCCGGCCGCACCAGACCGCTCTCGTACGCGTACACCGCCGCCTGCACCCGGTCGCGCAGACCCAGCTTCGTCAGCACGTGCCCCACATGCGTCTTCACCGTCGTCTCGCTGACGAACAGGTCCGCCGCGATCTCCGCGTTCGACAGGCCGCGCGCCACCAGCTTCAGCACCTCGACCTCCCGCTCCGTCAGCGTGCCCAGCGTGTCCGGCAGGCTCTCCTCACCCGACGGCAGATGGCCCGCGTACTTGTCCAGCAGCCGCCGCGTGATGCTCGGCGCCAGCATCGCCTCGCCGCCCGCCACCACCCGGATCGCCTGCACCAGCTCCACGGCCGGCGCGTCCTTCAGCAGGAACCCGCTCGCCCCCGCCCGCAGCGCCTCCACCACGTACTCGTCCAGATCGAACGTGGTCAGCACCAGCACCTTCGCCGGACCGTCCCGGCCCGGACCCGTGATCTGCCGGGTGGCCTCCACCCCGTCCATCCGCGGCATCCGGATGTCCATCAGCACCACGTCGGGCTGCAGCGCCCGCACCTGCTCCAGGGCCTGCAGACCGTCCCCGGCCTCGCCGACGACCGCCAAGTCCTGTTCGGCCTCCAGGATCATCCGGAAACCGGTGCGCAGCAGCGGCTGGTCGTCGACCAGTAGGACGCGGATCGCCACGGTGGGGTACCTCGTATTCGTACAGCGGCATCGACGGACGCCGCCCATTCTGCCCTGATCGGCCCCTCAGGATTCCCCGGCCCCGGCCCCGGGCCCAGCCTCAGGCCCGGCCCCGGCCCCGGCCTCGGGCGCGGCCGCGGGCCTCGGGACGATCACCAGCGGATACACCGGGGGAGTCCCGCCGAACTCCGGACACACCGCCCGGTGATCGCACCAGCCGCACAGCTTCGTCGGCCGCGGCCGCCACTCACCCGTCTCCGTCGCCTCCTTGATCGCCTCCCACAGCGCCAGCAGCTTGCGCTCCACCCGCTCCAGATCCGCGACCACCGGGTCGTACGTCAACACGTCCCCACTGCCCAGGTACACCAGCTGCAACCGCCGCGGCACGACCTGCTTCAGCCGCCACACCACCAGCGCGTAGAACTTCATCTGGAACAGCGCACCCTCGGCGTACTCCGGCCGCGGCGCCTTGCCCGTCTTGTAGTCGACGATCCGCACCTCGCCCGACGCGGCCACGTCCACCCGGTCGATGATCCCGCGCAGCCGCAGCCCCGACTCCAGCTCCGTCTCCACGAAGAACTCCCGCTCCACCGGCTCCAGCCGCGTCGGGTCCTCCAGCGTGAACCACCGCTCCACCAGCGCCTCGGCCTCCGTCAGCCAACGCGCCAGCCCCGCCCCCTCGTCCGCCTCGGGAAACAGCTCCACCAGCTCCGGCCTCGACTCCAGCAACCGGTCCCACTGACCCGGGATCAACGCCTTCGCCCGCGGCGCGGTCCGCTCCACCGCCGGATGATCGAAGAGCCGCTCCAGCACCGCGTGCACCAACGTGCCCCGCGTCGCCGCCGCACTCGGCTTCTCCGGCAGCTTGTCGATCACCCGGAACCGGTACAGCAGCGGGCACTGCATGAAATCGCTCGCCCGCGAAGGGGAGAGCGAGGAAGGCGCCACGGCGCGCGGCGCCGCATCCGCATCTGCTGTACCGGGAACCGGACCGGGACTCGTCGTCATGGACAAAACCCTACGACCCGCCGCCGACAGCGCGCGCATACCATCGACGCCGAGCCCCATCGCACTGCATGATCGGAGCATCACACCACGCCACCACGGACCCCACCCCGCACCGAACGTGCACCTGCACCACACTGAGAGAACCGCCGGCCGCAACCCGCCGGACAGCACCGAACGAAGGACAGCCGTGGCAGACACCGACGAAACCGGCGAGCGCGCAGACAAGCGCTCCGGACCGGGCGGCGGCATCCTCATGGGCCGCCCCTTCGGCGTGCCCGTCTACGTCTCGCCCAGCTGGTTCCTCGTCGCCGCCCTCATCACCTGGGTCTTCGGCGACCAGCTCGACCGCGTCCTACCCGACCTCGGCCCAGCCCGCTACCTCGTCTCCCTCTTCTTCGCCGTCGCCTTCTACGCCTCCGTCCTCGTCCACGAACTCGCCCACACCGTCGCCGCGCTCCGCTTCAAACTGCCCGTGCGCCGGATCCAGCTCCAGTTCTTCGGCGGAGTCTCCGAGATCGAGAAGGAGTCCGAGACCCCCGGCCGCGAATTCGTCCTCGCCTTCGTCGGCCCCCTCCTCTCACTCCTCCTCGCCGGCGCCTTCTACCTCGGCATGGAACTCGTCGACCCGGCCAGCGTCCCCGGAGTCCTGCTCGCCGGCCTGATGATCTCCAACCTGCTCGTCGCCGCCTTCAACCTGCTCCCCGGCCTCCCGCTCGACGGCGGCCGCATGCTCCGCGCCGTCATCTGGGGCATCACCGGCAAACCCATGACCGGCACCGTCGCCGCCGCCTGGGTCGGCCGCGCCCTCGCCGTCACCGTCCTCATCGGACTCCCGATGATCACCCACACGGGCATCCTCGGCGCGGGCACCGACGACATCGGCGGCATGAACACCGTCATGGACGCCCTGCTCGCCGCGATCCTCGCCGCCATCATCTGGACCGGCGCCGGCAACAGCCTGCGCATGGCCCGCCTGCGCGAGCACCTCCCCGAACTGCGCGCACGCACCCTCACCCGGCGCGCCGTCCCCGTGGAGAACGCCACCCCCCTCTCCGAGGCCCTGCGCCGCGCCAACGCCCACGGCGCCCGCGCCATCGTCGTCGTCGACGGCCACGGCGACCCGCTCTCCATCGTCCGCGAGAGCGCCATCGCCTCCGTCCCCGAACACCGCCGCCCCTGGGTCGCCGTCAGCACCCTCGCCCAGGAACTCGGCGACGGAATGAAGATCTCCGCCGAACTCTCCGGCGAGGAACTCCTCGACCACCTCCGCGCCACCCCCGCCACCGAGTACCTCGTCCTCGAACCCTCCGGCGAGATCTACGGCGTCCTGTCCACCCTCGACGTCGAGAAGGCCTTCGTGAAGGCCATGGCGCGGCCCCAGTCCTGAAGCCAATACACTGGTCACATGTCCGAACCGACCGGTGCCGCCCGCCGACGCGGGCCCTTCGAGGTCGGGGACCAGGTTCAGCTCACCGACCCCAAGGGCCGCCACTACACGTTCACGCTCGAAGCAGGGAAGAATTTCCACACCCACAAGGGTTCCTTCCCGCACGACGAGCTGATCGGCTCCCCCGAAGGAAGCGTCGTCCGTACCACGGGCAACGTCGCCTACCTCGCGCTGCGTCCCCTGCTCCCCGACTATGTCCTGTCCATGCCCCGCGGCGCCGCCGTGGTCTACCCCAAGGACGCGGGCCAGATCCTGGCCTTCGCCGACATCTTCCCCGGCGCCCGCGTCGTGGAAGCGGGAGTGGGCTCCGGCTCCCTGAGCAGCTTCCTGCTGCGCGCCATCGGCGACCAGGGCATGCTCCACAGCTACGAGCGCCGCGCGGACTTCGCCGAGATCGCCACCGCCAACGTCGAGCGCTACTTCGGCGGCCCCCACCCCGCGTGGCAGCTGACCGTCGGCGACCTCCAGGACAACCTGTCCGACACCGACGTCGACCGCGTCATCCTCGACATGCTCGCCCCCTGGGAGTGCCTGGAGGCCGTCTCCAAGGCGCTGGTGCCCGGCGGCATCCTGTGCTGCTACGTGGCCACCACCACCCAGCTCTCCAAGACCGTCGAGTCCATCCGCGAGATCGGCTGCTTCGCCGAGCCGCAGCCCTGGGAATCGATGATCCGCAACTGGCACGTCGAGGGCCTCGCAGTCCGCCCCGACCACCGGATGATCGGCCACACCGGCTTCCTCGTCACCGCCCGCCGCCTCGCCGACGGCGTCGAGCCGCCCATGCGGCGCCGCCGCCCCGCCAAGGGCGCCTACGGCGAGGACTACGACGGACCCGGCAGCGACCGCTCCGCCTAGACGCGACGGGGCCACCCGGCCCACCCAACACCGAGGCGCTGTGGCGCAGTTCCCCGCACGATCCGGGAACTGCGCCACAGCGCCTTTTCGTTGTCCCACCAGCGACCCCCCATACCGGCCCCAGCCGACACGGACCCGGCCGTTCCGCCCCGGTGTGAGGTGTGGCACGATGCTGGCTCCCCGTCACCCCTCGCACAGGAGACACCCCGCGTGCCGCACCGCCCCGCCGAGCTGACGCCGACACCGGAATTCCTGGCCCACAGCAGCGCCAGGCCGCTCCACTGGCTCGCCACGGCCACCGCCATGGCCGCCGTCGTAGCCCTCGCGGGAATCATCCAGCCGGACGCCTCCGCCACCGGCCACGCCGGCCCCGCAGGCACCTCCGCGGCCCCCGCGAGCGGCCCGCAGGCCACCGCCCCCGACCCGGCGGCCGTCACGTACCCGCTGGACTGCAAGGGCCTGCCGACG
Source organism: Streptomyces sp. NPDC051582 (assembly GCF_040681715.1). Lineage (NCBI taxonomy): Bacteria > Bacillati > Actinomycetota > Actinomycetes > Kitasatosporales > Streptomycetaceae > Streptomyces > Streptomyces sp. NPDC051582. Next base: position 98,525 of record NZ_JBFAZJ010000008.1, on the reverse strand, counting down.
GCCGTCACCGCCACCGCCCGGGGCGACCTCGACGGCGACGGCCGCCCCGAGACCGTCGCCGCCGTACGCTGCGACGCCGGATCCGGCACCCCGCCCCACGCGATCTACGTACTCGCCCAGGACAAGACCCCCGGCGCCACCCCGAGGATCGTCGCGACCCTGCTGGAGGCCGGGAAACGACAAACCGCCGCCGATCTCACGATCAGCGACGGAGTCGTCACCGCCAGTCTCCTCGGTTACTCCTCGCCCCAGGTGCCCCGCTACAGCCCCGACGTGAAACAGCTCGCCAAGTGGCGCTGGAGCGGCGGAAAATTCCGCCAGGAGCTGACGAACTCAGACGCCAGGAGTGTTTGAACCGTCACTCCGCGTCTGGACCGAACACCTCGACCCTGTCCGAAACGCGCCTTACGTGAATGCAGTCACCCGGGCACTCCTTCGCCGAGTCCACCACGTCCTGCAGCAGCGTCAGGGGAACCGGAGTCGTCGCCCCCGCCTCCGCCAGAAGCTCGTCCTCGGGGCTCTTCACGTACGCCAGACCATCGATGTCCAGCTCGAACACCTCCGGCGCGTACTGCACACAGATGCCGTCACCGGTGCACAGGTCCTGGTCGATCCACACCTCAAGCGGCTCGCCGGCCTGCCCGGCACCACCCGTGGAAGCCTCCTGCTGCACGGTCATATCTCCTGCCGTTCCCTGCGCTCAGTGATCCGTTTCCGCCACGAGCCGCGGCAAGTCGCGCGAGCCCTGACGGGTGTTGAACACTTCGACCTTACAACCGGCTGCTTTCCGATGTTGATGGGTGGGTATTTCCTTGGCGTGAGGGAGTACGCAAGGGTGAAGATCGGACACACCTCTACCGTCTTTGTGATCTAGGGGTTTCAATCACCACCAGCCCAGGTAGGGTCAGGAAGCGTCCAGCTCCCCTTGGAGGAGGTGAGGACCGTGGCAGCCCACGACGACGACATCAACCGCGGCATCCGGCCGGGGCGAGGGTCTGAAGACCCCGCCGGTCAGGTTGCCTATCTCGAGCAGGAAATCGCCGTCCTGCGACGTAAGCTCGCCGACTCTCCGCGACACACGAGGATTCTCGAAGAGCGGATCGTCGAGCTCCAGACAAACCTGGCCGGCGTCTCCGCGCAAAACGAGCGACTGGCAAATACGCTCCGTGAGGCCCGCGACCAGATCATCGCACTCAAGGAGGAAGTCGACCGGCTCGCGCAGCCGCCGGCCGGCTTCGGTGTCTTCCTTCAGGCGAACGAAGACGGCACCGTCGACATCTTCACCGGCGGCCGAAAGCTCCGCGTGAACGTCAGCCCCAGCGTCGAACCGGAAGACCTCCGGCGCGGCCAGGAGGTCATGCTCAACGAGGCCCTCAACGTGGTCGAGGCCATGGAGTTCGAAAGGGCCGGGGACATCGTCACCCTCAAGGAGATCCTTGAGGACGGCGAGCGCGCCCTGGTGGTCGGGCACACCGACGAGGAAAGGGTGGTGAGGCTCGCCGAGCCGCTCCTGGACATCACCATCCGCCCCGGCGACGCCCTCCTGCTCGAACCCCGCTCCGGCTACGTTTACGAGGTCGTCCCCAAGAGCGAGGTCGAGGACCTGGTCCTCGAAGAGGTCCCCGACATCGACTACGAGAAGATCGGCGGCCTGGGCGACCAGATCGAACTGATCCGCGACGCGGTCGAGCTCCCGTACCTCTACCCCGACCTCTTCAAGGAACACGAACTGCGGCCCCCGAAGGGCATCCTGCTCTACGGCCCTCCCGGCTGCGGCAAGACGCTCATCGCCAAGGCGGTGGCCAACTCCCTTGCCAAGAAGGTCGCCGAAGTGACCGGACAGGCCCAGGGCAAGTCCTACTTCCTGAACATCAAGGGCCCCGAACTCCTCAACAAGTACGTCGGCGAGACCGAGCGGCACATCCGCCTCGTCTTCCAGCGTGCCCGCGAGAAGGCCAGCGAGGGCACCCCCGTCATCGTCTTCTTCGACGAGATGGAATCCCTCTTCCGCACCCGCGGATCCGGCGTCAGCTCGGACGTGGAGAACACCATCGTCCCCCAGCTGCTCGCCGAGATCGACGGCGTGGAAGGCCTGGAGAACGTCATCGTCATCGGCGCCTCCAACCGCGAGGACATGATCGACCCGGCCATCCTGCGCCCCGGCCGGCTCGACGTGAAGATCAAGATCGAGCGCCCCGACGCCGAAGCGGCGAAGGACATCTTCGCCAAGTACCTCAAGGCCTCGCTGCCGCTCCACACCGACGACCTCACCGAGCACTCCGGCTCGCCCGAGGTCGCCGTCCACAGCATGATCCAGACGGTCGTCGAGCAGATGTACGCCGAAACCGAGGAAAACCGCTTCCTTGAGGTCACGTACGCCAACGGCGACAAGGAAGTCCTGTACTTCAAGGACTTCAACTCCGGCGCCATGATCCAGAACATCGTGGACCGGGCCAAGAAGATGGCGATCAAGGCCTTCCTCGAACACAACCAGAAGGGCCTGCGGGTCGCACACCTGCTCCAGGCCTGCGTGGACGAGTTCAAGGAGAACGAGGACCTGCCCAACACCACCAACCCCGACGACTGGGCCCGGATCTCCGGCAAGAAGGGCGAGCGGATCGTATTCATCCGCACCCTCGTCACCGGAAAGCAGGGCGCGGACACCGGACGCTCCATCGACACGGTGGCAAACACCGGTCAGTACCTCTGATCGAACTGGGCGGCTGCGGGTGCCCTGCCCGGGCACCCGCAGCCGACTGCTTTACCGACTGCTTTTCAGCCGGTGACGGAGTGAAGTCAATGACTGAAATGATCTCCCCACCAGCGCGGAGTGGTTCTAGGCTCTTCCGTACCGCCGGTCGCGCAGTGCGGGGACGGGCACCGCACACGCACCGGAGCACCAGCGGTACTTGAGCGCCGCTCCCGAACGGGAGCGCCGCCGGGCAAGGAGGGCCGCATGACCGTACGGCGAGTAATGGGAATCGAGACGGAGTACGGGATCTCCGTCCCGGGGCACCCGAACGCCAATGCCATGCTCACCTCGTCCCAGATCGTCAACGCCTACGCGGCGGCGATGCACCGGGCGCGCCGCGCCCGCTGGGACTTCGAGGAGGAGAACCCGCTGCGGGACGCCCGCGGCTTCGACCTCGCCCGCGAGGCCGCCGACAACAGCCAGCTCACCGACGAGGACATCGGCCTCGCCAACGTCATCCTCACCAACGGCGCACGCCTCTACGTCGACCACGCACACCCCGAATACAGCTCCCCGGAGATCACCAACCCGCTCGACGCCGTCCTCTGGGACAAGGCCGGCGAGCGGATCATGGCCGAGGCCGCCGTACGGGCCGCCCAGCTCCCCGGCGCCCAGCCCATCCACCTCTACAAGAACAACACCGACAACAAGGGCGCCTCCTACGGCACGCACGAGAACTACCTGATGAAGCGGGAGACCCCCTTCTCGGAGATCGTGCGCCACCTGACCCCCTTCTTCGTCTCCCGCCAGGTCGTCACCGGCGCCGGACGGGTGGGGATCGGCCAGGACGGCCGCGAGCACGGCTTCCAGATCAGCCAGCGCGCGGACTACTTCGAGGTCGAGGTGGGCCTGGAGACCACGCTCAAGCGGCCCATCATCAACACGCGCGACGAGCCCCACTCGGACGCCGAGAAGTACCGCCGGCTGCACGTGATCATCGGCGACGCCAACCTCTCCGAGATCTCCACCTACCTCAAGCTCGGCACCACGGCGCTCGTCCTCTCGATGATCGAGGACTCCTTCATCAACGTCGACCTGGCCGTGGATCAGCCCGTCCGGACCCTGCACCAGGTCTCCCACGACCCCGACCTGCAACACCTGATCACGCTGCGCAGCGGCCGCACGCTGACCGCCGTACAACTCCAGATGGAGTACTTCGAGCTGGCCAGGAAGTACGTGGACGAGCGTTTCGGCTCGGACGCGGACGAGCAGACCAAGGACGTGCTGGCCCGCTGGGAGGACGTGCTGGGCCGGCTGGAGAGCGACCCGATGAGCCTGTCGGGGGAGCTGGACTGGATCGCGAAGCGCGAGATCCTGGAGGGCTACCGCAGGCGGGACGGGCTCGGCTGGGACGCCGCCCGGCTCCATCTGGTGGACCTCCAGTACGCGGACGTACGGCCCGAGAAGGGCCTGTACAACCGCCTGGTGGCCCGCGGCAAGATGAAGCGGCTGGTGGACGAGCCGGCCGTGGAGCGGGCGCAGGGCAAGCCGCCGGAGGACACCCGGGCGTACTTCCGGGGCCGGTGCCTGGAGCAGTACGCGGACGACGTGGCCGCGGCCTCGTGGGACTCGGTGATCTTCGACCTCCCGGGCCGCGACTCGCTCCAGCGGGTCCCGACGCTGGAACCCCTGCGGGGTACGCGCAAGCACGTGAAGGAGCTCCTGGACCGCTGCCGCACGGCGGAGGACCTGGTGCGGGTACTGAGCGGGAACTGAGGGCTGAAAAGCCCCCGGTCCGGGAATCATGAAAGCAGCCGCACGTTATGAAAGTGCGGGGACGAATGTCGGGCCCTCCTTGTAGGGTCCGACGTAGGGTCTGATCTTGAGAGATCCCGATCCCGGGGTCTCTCGACATGAGCGCGCGAACCGAGCGGGGTGAGGTAGACATGGCGACCAAGGACACCGGCGGCGGACAGCAGAAGGCGACTCGCTCGACCGAGGAGGTCGAGGAGGCGGCGGTCGAGGAATCGACCGACCTCAAGGAGCGACAGGAAAAGCTCTCCGACGACGTCGACTCCGTACTCGACGAAATCGATGATGTGCTTGAGGAGAACGCCGAGGACTTCGTGCGCTCCTTCGTGCAAAAGGGTGGCCAGTAGGCCCGTTTCTCCTTCGAATTGAAGGTGGCTGGGTGGGTCTGGTTGGGTCGGAGCAAGTGAAGTCGTGTGCCCGATGCGGCGAAGGCAAGCCGCATCGGGAGTTCGCTCCCAAGCGAGCCAACTTGGACGGGCTGCAGAGGCACTGCCGTGACTGCGGCGCTGAGTCTCACAGGAAGCGCGAGGCGGCTATGGGCAGGCGGTCGAGGCCGTCAGCCCCGGAAGGCTACAAGCACTGTCTCGGGTGCGGTGAAGCGAAACCCCAATCCGAATGGCATCGCAACAGCGCGGCCTCTGACGGTCTCGCTACACGCTGCAAGGCGTGCCGTGCAATCGGAAACCGGGTGGGCCACCTTAAGCGGGCCTATGGAATCACCGAGGCTGAGCGTGACGAGATGATCGCCATGCAGGGCGGCGTCTGCTGCATCTGTCTAACGGCTCCAGCCGTGCACGTGGATCACTGCCACGAGACGGGTAGGGTCCGAGGCGTACTTTGTCTCAACTGCAACATGGGCCTCGGCCTGTTGAAGGAGAACCCCGACCGCATCCGTCGGGCCATCCAATACCTGGAGGGAACGCGTGGAAGCCAACACTCGTAGCACGGGGCGTCTACCGGCAGCCTTCCTGACGCCGGGTTCGTCTTCGTTCATGGACTTCCTCGGGGCGCACTCGCCCGAGATGCTGCCGGGGAACCGGAAGCTGCCCGAGGGGGTCGTCGAGGCGCCGCACGGGACGACCATCGTCGCCGCCACCTTCCCCGGCGGGGTCGTGCTGGCCGGTGACCGGCGCGCGACCATGGGGAACATGATCGCGCAGCGGGACATCGAGAAGGTGTTCCCGGCCGACGAGTACTCCGCGGTGGGCATCGCCGGTACGGCCGGTCTGGCCGTGGAGATGGTCAAGCTGTTCCAGCTGGAGCTGGAGCACTTCGAGAAGGTGGAGGGGACGACCCTCTCCCTGGAGGGCAAGGCCAACCGGCTCTCCACCATGATCCGGAGCAATCTGGGCATGGCGATGCAGGGGCTGGCCGTCGTGCCGCTGTTCGCGGGGTACGACGAGGCCAAGGAGAAGGGCCGGATCTTCTCCTACGACGTGACCGGCGGCCGCTCCGAGGAGCACGGCTATGCCGCGACCGGCTCCGGTTCGATCTTCGCCCGGGGCTCCATGAAGAAGCTGTTCCGGCCTGATCTGACGGAGGAGCAGGCCACCACCCTGGTCGTGCAGGCGCTGTACGACGCCGCCGACGACGACTCGGCGACGGGCGGTCCGGACCTGTACCGCCACATCTACCCGATCGTCACGGTCATCACCGACGAGGGCTTCCGCAGGCTGACGGACGATGAGTCGCAGGAGCTCGCCCGTACCGTCACCAACCACCGGCTGGAGCAGCCCGACGGCCCGCGCGCCGCCCTGCTCTGACCACTCCTCTCGTCGCCCAGAAGAAAGGGACGGACAACCGGTGTCGACTCCGTTCTATGTGTCACCCCAGCAGGCCATGGCCGACCGGGCGGAATACGCCCGGAAGGGCATCGCCCGCGGTCGCAGCCTTGTCGTGCTGCAGTACGCCGACGGCATCGTGTTCGTCGGCGAGAACCCGTCCCGCGCGCTGCACAAGTTCAGCGAGATCTACGACCGGATCGGCTTCGCGGCCGCCGGCAAGTACAACGAGTACGAGAACCTGCGGATCGGCGGCGTTCGCTACGCCGATCTGCGCGGGTACACCTACGACCGCGACGATGTGACGGCCCGTGGGCTGGCCAACGTCTACGCGCAGACGCTGGGCACGATCTTCTCCAGCGCAGGCGAGAAGCCGTACGAGGTGGAGCTGGTCGTGGCCGAGGTCGGTGCCACGGCCGCGGGCGACCAGATCTACCGGCTGCCGCACGACGGTTCGATCGTGGACGAGCACGGCTCGGTCGCGGTCGGCGGCAATGCCGAGCAGATCAGCACGTACCTGGACCAGCGCCACCGGGACGGGATGACCCTGTCGGAGGCGCTGAAGCTGGCGGTGCAGGCGCTGTCCAGCCAGGCGAACGGTACGGACAAGACGATTCCGGCGGAGCGGCTGGAGGTCGCGGTGCTGGACCGGACGCGGGCCCAGCAGCGGAAGTTCAAGCGGATCCGGGGGCGGCAGCTGTCGCGGCTGCTGGAGGCGGACGTCACGGCGGCCGTGCAGGCGGATGCCGTGTCGAACGACGAGGCTCCCGAGGACGATTCCGAGTAGGGATCCCGCGCGTGAGCGCCCCCGGCCTTCGGGCCGGGGGCGCTTTCGCGTTCACGGGGTCAGGCGGGGTCAGGCGGGGGCGGGGCCGGTGGAGGCGCGGACGACGAGGTCGACCGGGAGGTCGGGGGCGGTCCAGGGGGCGCCGTCGAGGGCGGCGAGGAGGGCGGTCATGCCCTGTTCGCCTACGCGTTCGGCGGGGAGGTGGACGGTGGTGAGTTCGGGTTCGACGGCGGTGGCGAGGGCGAGGTCGTCGAAGCCGGTGACGGAGAGGTCCTCGGGGACGCGCAGGCCGAGGCGGCGGGCGGCTTTGCAGGCGCCGGCGGCCAGGACGTCGTCGTCGCAGACGACGGCGGTGGGCCTGGCTCCGGGGGCCGCGAGGACCGCCTCCATGGCCGTGTGGGCGTCGGCGACGGTGAGCGGGGCCCGTACGGTGCGCAGCTCGGCGTGGGGGCCCAGCAGGGCGGCCAGGGCTTCGGCGCGGACGTCGAAGGTCCAGGAGTCGACGGCGGAGGCGAGGTGGAGGACGCGGCGGTGGCCGAGGGCGAGGAGGTGCTCGGTGATCTGGCGCATGCCGTCGGCCATGGCGAGGTTGACGTGGGCGGCGGCGCGCGTGGCGGTGGGGTCGCTGTCGAGCATGACGAGGGGGAGTTCGGTGTCGCCGCCGATGGCGTCGAGGGCGTGGGCGGCCATGGAGGAGGCGATGACGCCGTCGAGGGCGGCGCTGGCGGAGGGGAAGGGGTCGCGGGCGGGGCCGGTGCCGTCGGGGGAGGGGTAGAGGACGACGCCGAAGCCGTGTTCGGCGGCGATGCGGGCGGCGCCGGTGTAGACGCGGGCGAAGAACTCGTTGGTGAGGGCGGGGACGACGAGGAGGGCGGTGCGGGTGGAGCCGAGGCGGAGGTTGCGGGCGGCGAGGTTGGGCCGGTAGCCGAGGGTGGTGGCGGCTTCGCGCACCAGGCCGGCGGTGCGTTCGGAGACGCGGCCGCGCCATTTGTCGCCGAGGACGAGGGAGACGGTGGCCTGCGAGACCCCGGCGGCGGTGGCCACGTCCCGGCTGGTGGGTCTCGTCACACCGTGCTCCTGTTGTCCGAGGTCGGAGGGGGTGGGGTGATGGTCGGGTTGGACCCCCGTGGTGTGGCCATGGTACGTATGACCTCCGACGTTATACGTATTACTAGATTGACTCCCGGCTGGACTCCGGGCAGAAGGGGGCGGACATGGCCGCGGGATACGCGGAGCTGCTCAGGACCCGGCATGCCGCGAGGCTGCTGGCGGGCACGCTCGTCGGCCGGCTGCCGAACGCCACCGCGGCGATCGCGATCGTGCTGTTCACGCGCGCGGAGGGCGGCAGCTACAGCCTCGCGGGCGCGCTCGCGGCGGTCTACGGAGTGGCGAACGCGGTGGGTCAGCCGCTGCTGGGGCGGGCCGTGGACCTCTTCGGGCAGCCGCGCGTGCAGCTGCCGGCCGCGGTGCTCTCGGCGCTGGGCATGGCGTGGCTCGCGTTCGCGGGCACCGTGTCGGCGGCGGTCGCGTACGGGGCCGTGGTCGTCGGCGGGTTCTTCGCACCGCCGCTGGAGGGCGGGCTGCGGGCGCTGTGGCCCTCGGTGCTCGGCGGCAAGCAGGAGCGGGTGCACGCCGCGTACGCGATGGACGCGGTGGCGCAGGAGATCATGTACACGGTCGGGCCGCTGCTGGTGACGGTGTGCGTCTCGCTGTGGGATCCGGCCGGCGCGCTGCTGGTGATCCATGCGCTCGGTGTCGTGGGGGCGCTGTCCGTGGTGCTCAGCGAGCCCTCGCGGAAGTGGCGTTCGGAGCCGCGCGAGGCGCACTGGCTGGGCGCGCTGCGCTCGACGGGGCTGCGGGCTCTGCTGGGCGCGTTCTTCTTCGTGGGAATGGCGCTGGGCTCGATCACGGTGGCGGGTGTGGCGTACGCCGATGACCACGGGGGCCAGTCGGTGTACGGCTGGCTGATGGCGGCGCTGGGTCTGGGCGCGCTGGCCGGCGGGGTGCTCTACGGGGCGCGCCAGTGGGCGGGTGCGCCGGAGCGGCGGCTGCGCGTGATCGTGGCGCTGTTGGCGGTGTGCTACCTGCCGCTGGTACTGGTTCCGGGGCCGGTGGCGATGACGGCGCTGGCGGCGCTGGCGGGCGTGTTCCTGGCGCCCGCGCTGGCGTGCGCCTTCATCGTCGTGGACCGGCACGCTCCGGCGGGAACGGTGACGGAGGCGTTCTCGTGGCTGGTGACCTTCTTCGGTGTGGGCGCGGCGATCGGCACGGCCGCGGCGGGTCCGGCGGTGGAACTGGGTGGTTCGGCGAGCGGGTTCGCCGTGGCGTGTGTAGCGGGTGCGTCGGCGTTGCTGGTGCTGACGCTCACTCAGCGCGTCATGGCCGCTCCGGGCCGGACCCGTACGGTGACGGGTTCGCCCGCCGTGGCCGCGGAAGGCGTCGGCGGGGGCGTGCCGGAGGGCCCGTCGGGCGGTCCGGCGGAGCGGCTCGTCGGCAACTGATCGAAACGGCGTTCACGAACCCGGTTTCAGAACAGTGCGGAAGGCGTAATGTTCAGTCATGGACCGCCGCATTTTCGGGCTGGAGAACGAGTACGGCGTCACGTGCACGTTCAGGGGACAGCGCCGACTGTCTCCTGACGAAGTGGCGCGCTACCTCTTCCGCCGTGTTGTGTCATGGGGCCGCAGCAGCAATGTCTTCCTGCGGAACGGCGCCCGCCTGTACCTCGACGTGGGTTCGCATCCGGAATATGCAACTCCCGAATGTGACAACGTGACGGAACTCGTCACGCACGACAAGGCAGGCGAGCGCATTCTCGAAGGTCTGCTCGTCGACGCCGAACGCCGCCTGCACGAGGAGGGAATCGCGGGCGACGTCTATCTCTTCAAGAACAACACCGACTCGGCGGGCAACTCGTACGGCTGCCACGAGAACTATCTGGTGGCCCGGCACGGGGAATTCTCCCGCCTGGCGGACATCCTCATTCCGTTCCTCGTCACGCGCCAGCTGATCTGCGGCGCGGGCAAGGTGCTGCAGACCCCCCGGGGTGCGGTCTACTGCGTGAGCCAGCGGGCCGAGCACATCTGGGAGGGCGTCAGTTCCGCGACGACCCGGTCGCGGCCGATCATCAACACCCGGGACGAGCCGCACGCGGACGCCGAGCGCTACCGCCGCCTGCACGTGATCGTCGGGGACTCGAACATGTCCGAGACGACCATGCTGCTGAAGGTCGGTGCGACCGACCTGGTGCTGCGCATGATCGAGGCGGGCACGGTGATGCGGGACCTGACCCTGGAGAACCCGATCCGGGCGATCCGCGAGGTCAGCCACGACATCACGGGCCAGCGCAAGGTGCGTCTGGCGAGCGGCCGCGAGGCCTCGGCGCTGGAGATCCAGCGCGAGTACTACGACAAGGCCGTGGACTTCGCCGAGCGCCGGGGGATCCGTACCGGCACCGTGGACCAGGTGCTGGAGCTGTGGGGCCGCGCCCTCGACGCGATCGACGCGGAGGACCTGGACCGGATCGGGACCGAGATCGACTGGGTCATGAAGTACCAGCTGATCGAGCGGTACCGGGCCAAGCACGGCATGACCATGTCGAACCCGCGGGTGGCGCAGATAGACCTCGCGTACCACGACATCCACCGCCGGCGCGGGCTGTACTACCTGCTGGAGCGCAAGGGGCAGGCGGCGCGGATCTGCAACGACCTCAAGATCTTCGAGGGCAAGTCGGTGCCGCCGCAGACGACGCGGGCGCGGCTGCGCGGCGATTTCATCCGCCGGGCGCAGGAGCAGCGGCGGGACTTCACGGTCGACTGGGTGCACCTGAAGCTGAACGACCAGGCGCAGCGGACCGTGCTGTGCAAGGACCCGTTCCGGTCGGTGGACGACCGGGTGGAGAAGCTGATCGCGGGGATGTGAGATCCCGCTGATCTTGGGCAGGGCCCCGTACGGATCTCGTACGGGGCCCTGCCCACGGCTTAGAGTGGCGTCGACCGCACCGCCGTCTGAGATCTGAGGAACACGTGCGCCGACTTGCCGGCCTGCTTGTCGTACCCCTTCTGCTGCTGTCGACAGCAGCCTGTGGCGACAGCGGCTCCGACTCTGCCGAGATGAAGAACGGGGCGCCCGCGATCACCAAGGGTGCCAAGTTCGGTGAGACCCCGACCCTGTCGAAGGGCAAGGGGGACCCGCCGAAGGAACTGAAGGTCGTGACCGTCAGCGAGGGCGACGGCCCGGTGCTGAAGAAGGGCGATGTCGCCCAGGTCAACTACCTCGGTCAGGTCTGGGACGGCAAGGAGCCGTTCGACCAGAGCTTCGGCAAGGGCAAGCCGTTCGAGGTGACCATCGGTGCCGGAATGGTCATCAAGGGCTGGGACCAGGGCCTTGAGGGCAAGAAGGTCGGCAGCCGCCTGGAGCTGGTGATCCCGCCGGACCTCGGTTACGGCGACAAGGGCTCCGGCGACAAGATCAAGCCGAACGCCACGCTGGTCTTCGTCGTGGACATCGTCAAGGGCACCTCGGTCCCGGCCTCGGCCAAGGGCAAGGAGGTCGCGCAGGACGACAAGGACCTGCCGAAGATCGGTACGAACACGGACGGCAAGGAAGTCTCCGTGACCGTTCCGAAGGACGTGACGCCGCCGGCGAAGCTGGTCTCGAACTACGTGCTGGAGAGTGACGGCGCGGCCGTCAAGGACACCGACAGCGTCGTGGTCAAGTTCAACGGCAAGACGTGGAAGGACGACAAGACCTTCGAAAGCACGTACGCCACGGACCAGACGGTGACCTGGCCGATGGACCAGCTCTCGGTCAAGGGGCTCAAGGAGGGCCTGGTCGGCAAGAAGGTCGGCAGCCGCATCCTCCTGGTCATCCCGCCGGACCAGGGCTTCGGCGACAAGGAGACGGGCACCATCCCGGCCAACTCGACGCTGGTCTTCAGCCTCGACATCCTCGCCGTGATGTAAGACTGTCCGGGTTGGCCTGATTCAGTTTTGAGGAGCAGTTCCGTGAGCAACCAGCTCGAAAAGCCCGAGATCGACTTCCCCGACTTCCCGGTCCCGGCCGACCTGGTCATCGAGGACATCTGGGAGGGCGACGGTCCCGTGGCCGAGGCCGGCAAGAAGGTCTCCGTCCACTACGTGGGCGTGTCCTATTCCACCGGTGAGGAGTTCGACGCCTCCTGGAACCGCGGCGCCCCGCTGCAGTTCATCCTGGGCATCGGTCAGGTCATCGCCGGCTGGGACCAGGGTGTCCAGGGCATGAAGGTCGGCGGCCGGCGCAAGCTGGTCATCCCGGCCCACCTGGCGTACGGCGACAACAGCCCGACCTCCGCGATCAAGCCGGGCGAGACGCTGATCTTCGTCTGCGACCTGATGGGCGTCTGATCCGACGACCTGCGATCGTAAAAGGGGCCCCCGCCGTCAGGCGGGGGCCCTCGCTTTTGCCGGGGCCCGCCGGGGCGGTACGGTCAACGGTCACGGGGCGTGTCCTGCGTGCCGTGGGTGCAACGTGTGGGCGGAGAAGGGCGGAAGGGCGTCGATGGCGATTGCCAAGGCCGAGCGGCTGATGAATCTGGCGCTGTGTCTGCTGGGGACCCGCCGGCCGCTCAGCAAGCGCGAGCTGCGCGGTTCCATCGAGGCGTACATGGAAGCCGGCAACGACGAGTCGTTCAACCGCATGTTCGAGCGGGACAAGGACGATCTGCGTGAACTCGGCCTGGTCATCGAGACGGTGGAGAACCTGGAGGGCGAGACCGGCTACCTCGCCCGCCGCGACAGCAACCGGCTGCCGCCCGTCTCCCTCGACGCCGAGGAGGCCGCGGCCCTGGGACTCGCGGCCAAGGTCTGGCAGCAGGCCCGCCTCGCCGGAGCCGCCAGTGGCGCCCTGCAGAAGCTGCGGGCGGGCGGGATGCCCGAGGCGGGGGACCCGTACGAGGGCCAGCACAGTGCCATCGAGCCGCGCATCCCGGTCCACGAGGCGGCCTTCGAGCCGCTGATGCTGGCCTGCCGCGACCGCCGGCCGGTGGTCTTCGACTACCGCAAGTCGACCGCCGCGCGCCCCGAGACCCGGCAGGTGGAGCCGTGGGCGCTGGAGTGCTGGCGCGGCCACTGGTACCTGGCCGGATACGACCGCGACCGCGGGGCGGAGCGCGTGTTCCGCCTCTCCCGGATCACCGGCAAGGTCAAGTCCCGGTCGGCCAAGTACACCGCCGAGGTGCCGGACGTGGTCACCGTACGGGAGACCGTGGCGAGCTGGGCCGGCGAGAGCGCGGACCGCTCGGCGCTGATCCGGCTGCGCAGCGGCGCCGGGTACCCGCTGCGGGCCAAGGCCACCGCCGTGCGCGAGGGCGGGGACGGCTGGGACGAGCTGGAGATCCCGTACGGGCACGGGCTCGACGCCTGGCTGGTCGAGTTCGGGCCGGACGTGGTGGTCGTGGAACCCGCCGACCTGCGGGCGGACGTCGTGGACCGGCTGCGCGCCGTGGCCGCGGGCTGAGGCCGCCCGGCGGACCGGACGGGGCGGATCCGGTCCGCCGGGCCCGGCCCGGCCACCGCCCGTCACGCCGCACCGATCGCACCACCGCACCGTTCGCAAGACGTGCCCTGAGGGGGAGACGTACCAGCATGGCTGCCAACGCCATCGACCAGACCCGCCGGATGCTGTCCCTGGTGACGTACCTGCGCGAGCGCCCCGGGGCACACGTCGCCGACGTCGCCCGGGCCTTCGGGATCACCGAGGACGAGCTGATCTCGGACCTCGACGTGCTGCCCATGTGCGGGACCAGCTTCCGCGGCGGGGACCTGCTCGACATCGACACCGACGGGGAGCGCATCTGGTGGCGCAACCCAGACGCCTCGGGGGAGTCCACCGCCGAGCCGCTGCGCCTGGCCGCCGACGAGGCCACCGCGCTGCTGGTCGCCGCCCGCGCCGTGGCCACGCTGCCAGGGCTGCGCGAGAGCGACCGCGACGCCCTGCTGCGGGCCACCGCGAAGCTGGAGGCGGCCGCGGGGGAAGCGGCCGGGGCCAGCTCCCGGCTCTCGGTGACCTTCGAGGCGGAGGGCGGGGTCTTCGCGGACGTCGACCGGGCCATCGCCGAGCGCCGGCGGCTGTGGCTGCGCTACTACTCGCCGGCCCGGGACGAGCTGACCGAGCGCAAGGTCGACCCGATCCGGCTGTTCGCGGTGGGCCACACGTACATGGAGGGCTGGTGCCACCTCTCCGAGGCCCGGCGCACCTTCCGCCTCGACCGCGTCGCCGAGATCCGGCTGCTGGACGAGCGGGCCGAGCCGCCCGCCATCGAGCCGCGCGACCTGTCCGAGGGGCTCGTCCAGCCGGCCGCCGAGGACCCGGAGGTCGTGGTCGAGGTCGGGCCGGGCGGCCGCTGGGTCGCCGAGTACTACCCGCACGACAGCGCCGAGGAGCTGTCCGACGGCGGCCTGCGGATCACGCTGCGCAGTCCGGACCCGGCCTCGCTGCGCCGGCTCGCGCTGCGGCTGGGCCGCGAGGGCCGGATCGTGGCGCCCGCGGAGCTGGCCGACAGCGCGCGGCAGGCGGCGCGGGAGGCGCTGGCCGGTTACGGGGAACAGGGCTGAAGCAGCGGTACGAGCAGGGCTGGGCAAGGGGAGGCGGCGGGGCCGGGCGGTTCGGGCCCTGCCGCATGGGAGCCGCGCCGTCCGCCAGGGACGGTCTGAGGGGAGCGCCGAGCGATGTCGCCAATGTCCGGTTCACGGAAGGTGCAGGCCGCATCGGGGCCGCCGGTCTCCTTCAAAGCCGCCTGTTCGGACTGCCGGGCCCGCTTCGAGCTGGACGCGGGGGCCCTGCGGCTGGTGATCGGCGGGAGCCGGCGCACCACGTTCTACTCGTTCACCTGTCCCGCCTGTGGGGCCTCGGTGCGCAAACCGGCCGGTGAGCGCATCGTGGAACTGCTGACCGGCGGCGGCGTGAGCACCCTGCGCAGCGTCTGAGGCGGCCGGTGGCCTAGGCTCGACCCATGCTGTGGCCGATGCTCGCAATCGCCCTGGGTTTCCTCGGGCTCGCCGTTCTCGCCGTCCTCGCCGTACGGGTCTTCGTGGAGGTGCGGCGGCTGTCCGGCCAGGTCGAGCTGGCCAGCCGGCGGATCGCGGACGCCTCGGGGGACCTGGAGCGCGCGGCGGGCGACCTGGCGCGGACGGGCGGCGCCGCCCGTCCATAAAACCGGTACAAACCGCAGGATCGTGGCCCGCAGGTCTCTGGAAAGTGCGGGTCAGGACCCGTACCGTCGGTCCCAGCCGCACGCAAGGCGGGATACCCCCGGGGATTGCCGGGCGTTAACCCCCGGGGGTTACGATCCTTGCCTGAGCGGTCACGGATCAGCATCCGCGGCCGCCGACACCACAACCAGCCGTTTCGGTGAGAAGGAAGTCAGACATGATCGGCAATCTGAAGCCTCTTGAGATCCTCCTGATCATCGCCGTGATCTTCCTGCTGTTCGGTGCCAAGAAGCTCCCCGACATGGCGCGCTCCCTCGGCAAGTCGGCCCGCATCCTCAAGAGCGAGGCCAAGGCCATGAAGGCGGAGAGCGCGGCGGAGGACAACGCCACCGCCGCGACGGTCGCCGACCAGGCCCCGCCGCAGGCCGCCGCCCCGCGCACCATCAAGGCCGCCCCCGGCGACGTGACCAGCTCCCGTCCGGTCAACGAGCCGAACCACACCACCCAGGGCTGATCGCCCGGCCGCCGGGCGGAGCGCCCGCGGCCCGGATCGCGCCGGTCATCTGCAACGAGACAAGGGACGTGGGTTGCTCAAGTCTGCCCGCAAGCAGGAGAAGCAAGGCAAGCAGGGCAAGGACGCCGAAGGGCGGATGCCGCTTGTCGAGCACCTGCGTGAGCTGAGAAACCGCCTGCTGAAGTCGGTCCTGGCGATCCTCGTGATCACCATCGTGGCGGCGTTCTACTACAAGGACCTGATCGACTTCATGCTGAAGCCGATGCTGGACTCCGTCGGCTGCACCAACGGGGTGGTCTCGCAGCGCAACGGCCGGCCCTGCGCCGACATGACCGTGAACGGCCTCATCGCCCCCTTCTCGATCGCCCTCAAGGTTTCGCTCACCGCCGGTGTGGTGCTCTCGGCGCCCGTGTGGCTCTACCAGCTGTGGGCCTTCGTCGCCCCCGGCCTGCACAACCACGAGAAGCGCTACGCGGTCGGCTTCGTGGCCGTCGGCGCTCCGCTGTTCGCCGCGGGCGGGGTGCTCGCCTACAAGCTGCTGCCGCAGACCGCGACGATCCTTCTCGAATTCACCCCGGACAACGCGCGCAACCTGCTCCCGGTCGACGACTACCTCGACCTGGTCACGCGCATGGTCGTCGTCTTCGGCCTCGCCTTCGAGCTGCCGCTGCTGCTGATCCTCCTCAACTTCACCGGGGTCCTGACCGCGAAGCGGCTGGCGAGCTGGTGGCGGGCCATGGTGCTGGGCATC
Organism: Streptomyces sp. NPDC051582; assembly: GCF_040681715.1. Taxonomy (NCBI): domain Bacteria; kingdom Bacillati; phylum Actinomycetota; class Actinomycetes; order Kitasatosporales; family Streptomycetaceae; genus Streptomyces; species Streptomyces sp. NPDC051582. The sequence goes on along the minus strand of NZ_JBFAZJ010000008.1, from coordinate 81,999 downwards.
ACGATCTTCGCCGCGTTCGCCACGCCCACCGGTGACCCGCTGACCATGATCTCGCTGGCCGCGCCGATCGTCGCCCTCTACTTCATCGCCCTCGGAATCTGCCTGGTCAACGACCGCAGGCGGCGCCGCGGCAACCCGGACGCGCTGCTCGACGACGACGAGGCCTCCGAGGTGGACCTGACGCCCGCGCCGATCGGCGAGATGGAGCCCGTCCAGGCCCCGACCGCCCTTCCGGAGCAGGCCGACGGCGGGCGCAGGCAGATCAACGGTTACGACGACGCGACCTGACAGGTACATTCCTCCCCCATGAACACGTACGCGGGGACCCCTGGTGAGCGCTGAGATCACCCTCTTCGTCAATCCCACCGCGGGGCGCGGCCGGGGCGCGCACGCCGCGCAGCCGGCCGCTTCGGCGCTGCGGGCCGCGGGATTCTCCGTACGGACGGTGCTCGGCGCCGATGCCGGGGACGCGCTGGCCCGGCTGCGGGCCGCCGTCCGGGAGGGCACGGGGGCGGTGATCGCGGTGGGCGGCGACGGGGTGGTCTCCCTGGCCCTGCAGGCGCTGGCCGGGACGCCGGTACCGCTCGGGGTGGTCGCCGTGGGCACCGGGAACGATTTCGCGCGGGCCATGGGTCTGCCCGTACGGGAGCCCGCCCGGGCGGGGCGGCTGGCCGCCGACGCGCTCAAGGAGGGCCGGATCCGCGAGATCGACCTCGGACGGCTGGCGGGCTCCCCGGGCCGGGCGCAGGCCTGGTACGGGACCGTGCTGTGCTCCGGCTTCGATTCGCGGGTCAACGACCGCGGCAATCGGATGCGGCTGCCGGCCGGCCGGTTCAAGTACGACCTGGCGATCCTGGCGGAGCTGGCCTCCTTCCGGCCGTTCCCGTACCGGATCACCCTCGACGACGGCCCGGTCATCGAGACCGAGGCCACGCTGGTGGCCGTCGGCAACAGCTCCTCGTACGGCGGGGGCATGCGCATCTGCGCGGACGCCGTCCCCGACGACGGGCTCTTCGACGTCGTGGTCGTGGGCGACTGCAGCCGGACCACCCTGCTGAAGGTCTTTCCGCAGGTCTACAAGGGGACGCACCTCGGTCACCCGAAGGTGACCGTCCACCGGGCCGCGAAGATCACGCTGGAGGCCGCCGGGATCACCGCGTACGCCGACGGCGAGCCGCTGGGAGCGCTGCCGGTGAGCGCGGAGTGCGTCCCGGGGGCCCTGCGGCTCCTGGTGTAGCGGCCGCGGCGGCGGCCGCGCGGTCCGTATAAATGATCGCGACTGTTGTCAGGGGCGGCGGGTAGGCTCGAAGACAAGATGACCGAAGAACTCTCACCGGCGGAGCGGTACGCCGCTGCCCGGATCCGCGCCGCCGAAGAAGCCACCGCCCTGGCCCCCTTCCGCGAGATGTACGAATTCGACCTGGACGCGTACCAGGTCGAGGCCTGCAAGGCACTGGAGGCCGGCAAGGGCGTCCTCGTCGCCGCCCCGACCGGCTCGGGCAAGACGATCGTCGGCGAGTTCGCCGTGCACCTCGCCCTCGGACAGGGCCGCAAGTGCTTCTACACGACGCCCATCAAGGCGCTGTCGAACCAGAAGTACGCCGACCTCGTCAAGCGCTACGGCGCCGACAAGGTGGGGCTGCTGACCGGTGACAACAGCGTCAACTCCGAGGCGCCCGTGGTCGTGATGACCACCGAGGTGCTCCGCAACATGCTCTACGCGGGCTCGCAGTCGCTGCGCGGCCTCGGCTACGTCGTGATGGACGAGGTGCACTACCTCTCCGACCGGTTCCGCGGAGCCGTCTGGGAGGAAGTGATCATCCACCTCCCCGAGTCGGTCACGCTGGTGTCCCTGTCGGCCACCGTGTCCAACGCCGAGGAGTTCGGCGACTGGCTGGACACCGTGCGCGGCGACACCGAGGTGATCGTCTCCGAGGAGCGGCCCGTCCCGCTGTGGCAGCACGTCATGGCCGGCCGCAAGATCTACGACCTCTTCGAGGAGGAGTCCGACCACGGAGGCCGCGGCTCCGCGCGCCGGGAGGTCAACCCCGACCTGCTGCGCATGGCGCGCGAGGAGAACACCCGTACGTACAGTCCGAAGGACCGGCGGCGCGGCAAGATGGTCCGCGAGGCCGACCGCGAGCGCGAGCGGCGCTCCCGCGGCCGGATCTGGACCCCGAGCCGGCCCGAGGTCATCGCCCGGCTCGACGGCGACGGGCTGCTGCCCGCCATCAACTTCATCTTCAGCCGGGCCGGCTGCGAGGCCGCCGTCCAGCAGTGCCTCTTCGCCGGCCTGCGGCTCAACGACGACAGCGCCCGCCTGAGGGTGCGTGAGATCGTCGAGGAGCGGACCGCCTCCATCCCCACCGAGGACCTGCACGTCCTCGGGTACTACGAGTGGCTCGAAGGCCTGGAGCGGGGCATCGCCGCGCACCACGCCGGCATGCTGCCCACCTTCAAGGAGGTCGTGGAGGAGCTGTTCGTCCGCGGCCTCGTCAAGGCCGTCTTCGCCACCGAGACCCTGGCGCTGGGCATCAACATGCCCGCGCGCACGGTGATCCTGGAGAAGCTGGTCAAGTGGAACGGCGAGCAGCACGCCGACATCACACCCGGCGAGTACACGCAGCTCACCGGCCGGGCCGGGCGGCGCGGCATCGACGTCGAGGGCCACGCCGTGGTGCTGTGGCAGCGGGGCATGGACCCGGCGGGGCTCGCCGGGCTCGCGGGCACCCGGACGTATCCGCTGCGCTCCAGCTTCAAGCCCTCGTACAACATGGCCGTGAACCTGGTCAGCCAGTTCGGGCGGCACCGCTCGCGCGAGCTGCTGGAGACCTCCTTCGCGCAGTTCCAGGCCGACCGCTCGGTCGTCGGGATCTCGCGGCAGGTGCAGCGCAACGAGGAGGGCCTGGAGGGCTACCAGGAGGGCATGACCTGCCACCTCGGGAACTTCGAGGAGTACGCGCAGCTGCGCCGCGACCTCAAGGACCGCGAGACGGACCTGGCCAAGCAGGGCGCGGCCCAGCGCCGGGTGCAGGCGGCCGGTTCGCTGGAGAAGCTCAAGCCGGGCGACATCATCCACGTGCCGACCGGCAAGTTCGCCGGGCTCGCCCTCGTCCTGGACCCGGGCGTGCCGGCCGGTCGGGTCAACGGGCACCGGGGGTACGAGTACGCCGAGGGCCCGCGCCCGCTGGTGCTGACCGCGGAGCGGCAGGTCAAGCGGCTCGCCGCGATCGACTTCCCGGTCCCGGTCGAGGCCATCGAGCGGATGCGGATCCCCAAGACGTTCAACGCGCGCTCGCCGCAGTCCCGTCGGGACCTGGCCTCCCAACTGCGGGCCAAGGCCGGGCACATCGCGCCGGAGCGGCGCGGGCGGGGCCGGGCCGCGGCCGCCGACGACCGCGAGATCGCGCGGCTGCGCGCCGAGCTGCGGGCGCACCCCTGCCACGGCTGCGACGAGCGCGAGGACCACGCGCGCTGGGCGGAGCGCTACCACCGGCTCAAGCGGGACACCCAGCAGCTGGAGCGGCGCATCGAGGGGCGGACGAACACGATCGCCCGCACCTTCGACCGGATCCACGCGCTGCTCACCGAGCTGGACTACCTGCGCGAGGACGAGGTCACCGTGCACGGCAAGCGGCTCGCCCGGCTGTACGGGGAGCTGGACCTGCTGGCGTCAGAGTGTCTGCGCGAGGGCGTCTGGGAGGGACTGTCCCCGGCGGAACTGGCCGCCTGCGTCTCGGCGCTGGTGTTCGAGGCGCGGCAGTCCGACGACGCGGTGGCGCCGAAGGTGCCGGGCGGCGCGGCCAAGGCCGCGCTGGGCGAGATGGTCCGGATCTGGGGCCGCCTCGACGCGCTGGAGGAGGAGCACCGCATCAACCAGGCGGAGGGCGTGGGCCAGCGCGAGCCGGACCTCGGCTTCGCGTGGGCGGCCTACCAGTGGGCCTCCGACAAGAGCCTGGACGAGGTGCTGCGGGAGGCGGAGATGCCGGCCGGCGACTTCGTGCGCTGGTGCAAGCAGGTCATCGACGTGCTGGGGCAGGTCGCGGCCGCGGCGCCCTCGGCCTCGGGCGACAGCGGGAGCACGGTGGCCCGCAACGCCCGCAAGGCCGTCGACGCGCTGCTGCGCGGCGTGGTGGCCTACAGCTCGGTCGGCTAGCCGGCTTCGGGGCCCTCGGGACCTCGCCAGGCGGCGAGGTCCTCCCAGGCCCCGAGGCGCAGGCCGCTCTCGAAGCGGCGCGGGACGCCGGTGACCGGGTCGGTGAACGCCACCGTGCGGGCCAGGAGCTGGAGCGGCCTGCGGTAGTCGTCCGGGGCCGGGTCGGTGACCTGCGGGTAGAGCGGGTCGCCGAGGATCGCCAGCCCGAGGCCGTTCATGTGCACCCGCAGCTGGTGGGTGCGGCCCGTGTGCGGGGTCAGCCGGTAGCGGCCCAGTTCCCCTTTGGTGTCGAGGAGTTCGACCAGGCTCTGCGCGTTCGGCTCCGCGCCGGGGACCTCGGTCGCGGCCAGCACCCCGCGGGTCTTCTCGATGTGGCTGCGGACGGTGCGCGGGAGTGCGACCGCCGGATCGTGGCGGGCCAGGGCCTCGTACCGCTTGAGCACGCGACGCTCCTGGAACATCAGCTGGTACGCGCCGCGGTCCTCGGGGCGGATGCTGAACATCACCAGTCCGGCGGTCAGCCGGTCCAGCCGGTGCGCCGGGCTGAGCTCGGGCAGGTCCAGCTCGGTGCGCAGCCGGGCCAGGGCGGTCTGCGTGACGTGGCTGCCGCGCGGGGTGGTGGCGAGGAAGTGCGGTTTGTCGACGACGAGCAGGTGCGCGTCGCGGTGGACGACGCGGATCGGGAACGGCACCACGGGCTCGGGTTCCATGTCCCGGTGGAACCACAGGTAGGCGCCCGGCTCGTACGGGTCCTGCGCGCCCAGTACCCGCCCGCCGGGCCCGAACACCCGACCGGCGCCGAGCAGGTGGGCGATGGACCCGGCGCCGCGGGTGCCGGCGTAGCGCGCTGCGAGGTAGCCGCCGAGGTCGGGCCAGCGCCCGTCGGGGTCGGCGGGCAGCCGCAGCCGGACCGGGTCGATGCCGGCGACCTGGGGCAGGGGCGAAGGGGGTGCCTGGGTTCTGCGTCTCATCGGGTCCAGGCTATGCGCCGGTGCCTACTGCTTGGTGAAGGTGCCCAAGTGGTTGGCGTCCAGGTACTCGATGCGGACCGTGCCGTCCTTGAAGGTCACCCCGGTGCGGCCGACGGCGTTCTCGCCGGCGGTCACGTAGCTGAAGGTGTCCCCGTCGTAGTGGGTGAGCGGGAAGCGCATCGGCTGCGGGCCGAGGGAGAGGGTGAGACCGCCCTTGCCGCCCGCGTTCGCCGTGACGGTCAGCTTCCCGTAGTACGGGCTCACGTAGGTGCCGGTGTACGCGCTGTCGGCGCGGGCCGGCTTGGCGCCCGCGGGCGGGTGCGCGTAATCGGTGGCGGAGGGGCCGGGGCCCAGTTGCTGGGCGTAGAGCTCGGCGAAGAGGGGGAGCCAGTCGGTGGTCGGCCCGCCGTGCTCGGCGGTGTCGAAGAAGTCCATCGCGATGGCGTCGGCCATGCCGACCGGGGCGCCGTTGGTGAGGACCACGATGCCGAGCTTCTCCAGCGGGAGCATGGTGACGTTGGTGTTGGCGCCGAGTTCGAAGCCGCCGGAGTGGCTCAGGCGCAGCCGTCCCGCGTCGTCGTACGAGACGTTCCAGCCGAGCCCGTAGAAGCCGGTGTGGTCCAGGGGCGGGGTCGGCGCCTGCGAGACGATGTGCGGAAGGCGCGTGGCCGCGAGGGTGCCTGCGGGGACGATCCGCTTCCCGTCGAGGGTGCCGTCGGCGAGCTGGAGGCGCAGCCAGCGGGCCATGTCGGTGGCGGTGGAGCTCACGCCGCCGGCCGGTGCCTGGGCGTCGGGGTCGCGCACGTAGCGCGGGGACCAGGTCCCGTCCGGGTTCTTGACGTGGGTGGCCGCGTGGTCGGGGGCGTTCGCGAAGGCCGAGAACTCGGTGCTGGTGTGCGTCATCCCGGCGGGCTTGAACAGGACGTCCTGGTTGAGCTTCTCCCAGGTGGTGCCCTTCTGCCGGGCGACGGCCTCGGCGGCCGCGGTGAGGCCGAAGTTTGTGTAGTTGTAGCTGGCCCGGAAGGGGGTGAGGGGCTCCAGGCGGAGGTGGTCGAGGATGTACGCCTGGTCGTAGCCGAGGTCTTCGAGGAGGTCACCGGCGTGGTCGGGGAGGCCGCTGCGGTGGGAGAAGAGGTCGGCGGTGGTGACGTGGCCGGTGACCCAGGGGTCCTTCAGCGCGAAGCCGGGGAGTTCGGTGCGGTCGTTCCAGTCGGCGGGGTCCTTGAGGGCTCCGGCCACCACCGTGGAGGAGATCGGCTTGGAGACGGACGCGACCTGGAAGACGGTGTCGGGGCCGATGGCGCCGGGCGCGTCGGTGCGCCGGACCCCGAAGCCCTTGAGGTAGACGACCTTGTCGTCGTGGACGACGGCGACGGCGGCCCCGGGGACCCCGGTGCTGCGCATGGCGGCGGTGACGAAACCGGGCAGGCGCGCGAGCGCGGCATTGACCTCCGCGTCCGTGATCTGGGGTTTCGGCGCGGGCGGCGGGCTGGGCGCGGCGGCTGCGCCGGTCGCGGCGAACACGACGGCGGCTCCTGCTGCGCCGAGCAAGCGGAGCGTACGCATGGCGACATTGTCCCGCCGAACGGGCGACCGCGCCCCGCGAAGCGCAGTGGGACGCCGGGCGGGGGGCCGCGGCTGCGGTGGGACGCGCGGGGCCGGGCCGCGCCCTTGGGTCAGGGCGGGGCCCGGCGGGTGGTCAGGCCGCGGATTCCTGCTCGGCCATCACCTTGGCGTTCCAGTCGCGCTTGATCGCCCGCCAGCCCTCGTCCGTCTCGCCGAGGCGCCAGTAACCGGAGATCGACAGCCGCTCCTTGGGGATGCCCCGCTCCAGGCGCAGGTGGCTGCGGAGGTCCTTCACGAAGCCCGCCTCGCCGTGCACGAAGGCGTGGACGTCGCGGGAGGGGAACTCCAGGGACCTGACCGCCTCGACGAGCTTCGCGCCGACCGGGCCGGATCCGCGGTGCAGCCAGACCGGGACGACACCGTCCGCAGTGGCGACCTTCTGCTCGTCGTCCGGCCCTTCGACCTCCACGAACGCGCGCACCCGCGCGCCCGCCGGCATCTGCTCCATCGCGGCCGCGATGGCCGGCAGGGCGCTCTCGTCGCCCACCAGCAGGTGCCAGTCGGCCGCCGGGTCCGGGGCGTAGGCGCCGCCCGGGCCGAGGAAGCGGACGAGTTCACCCGGCTGGACGCGGGCCGCCCAGGGACCGGCCAGCCCCTCGTCGCCGTGGACGACGAAGTCGAGCGTCAGCTCCAGGTGCGCGGGGTCCCACGCGCGGACCGTGTACGCCCGCTGGCGCGGCCAGGCGTCCCGCGCGTACTCGGCGCGGATCCGGTCCAGGTCCCACGGCGAGGGGTAGGTGACCCCTTCGGGGGCGAAGAGGAGCTTGATGTAATGGTCCGTGAACTCGCCCGCACTGAATCGGACCAGTCCGGCGCCGCCCAGCACGACGCGCACCATGTGCGGCGTCAGCCGCTCTGTGCGCACGACGACTGCGGTGCCGATTTTGCGGGCGCGTCCTTCTGCCACGGCGTCTCCTGTTGCTCCCCTGAAACTTAGGATTACCTAAGTTAGCACCTCAAGGGCGCAGCGCGCTGCCGAGGCGCGACACCGCTCCGCCCAGACCCCACCGGCGCGCCAGCGCGTCGACGAGTTCCGGCTGCGCCGGCGCCGCGGGAAGGGCCGGGTCGAACTCCGGAAGGGGGACGTCGGAAGCCACCTGGACCACCTTCGGAGCCACCGCCAGATACGGCCGGGATTCGTCCAGCCGCTTGCGCTGCGTGGGTGTCAGCTTCGACTTCGGGTCGTCGATGGCCGCGATGATCCCGGCCAGCGAGCCGTACGCGTCCAGCAGCTTCGCCGCCGTCTTCTCGCCGATCCCCGGCACTCCCGGCAGTCCGTCGCTCGGGTCACCGCGCAGCAGCGCGAGGTCCGCGTACCCCGAGCCGTCCACCCCGTACTTCTCGCGCAGCCAGGCCTCGTCCGTCACCTGGAGCGTGCCGACGCCCTTGAGCGGGTACAGCACGCGCCGCCGCCGGGCGTCGTCCACCAGCTGGTACAGGTCCCGGTCGCCGGTGACGATGTCCACCGGGCCCGTGGCGCGCGCCGTGAGCGTGCCGATCACGTCGTCGGCCTCGTACCCGGCGACGCCCACGCGGGCGATGCCGAACGCGTCCAGCGCCGCCTCGATGATCGGCACCTGCGGGGACAGCGTGTCGGGGGTCTCCTCCACGTCCGGGCCGCTCTCGGTCTCCTCGGCGACCCGGTGGGCCTTGTACGAGGGGATCAGCTCCACCCGCCAGGCCGGACGCCAGTCGGCGTCCATGCACGCCACCAGATCGTCGGGACGGTGGTCCTGGACGAGGCGCCCGATGAAGTCGAGCAGCCCGCGCACGGCGTTGACCGGGGTGCCGTCCGGGGCCTTCACGGAGTCCGGTACGCCGAAGTACGCGCGGAAGTAGAGGGAGGCGGTGTCCAGCAGCATCAGGCGTCGAGTCGTCGTCACGGTGACGATGATGCCGCACCCCGCGCACGCGCCCGCAGTCGGCGGTTGCGCCCGCAGGCGGGAGAAGTGGCCGCAAGAGCGCTCGAAAACGGCACGGGAGTTTCACCCGGGGCGTACCCTTGTCGGCTCTTGCACGCGAAACCGGGGGCGGTTGCTGCGTAAGGTGCTTACAGCACTCCGATGTGCGCCGGACGCCGACGTACGCCGACGGACCAGACAAGGGGAGGGCAGCCCCGCCATGGACGACAGGGACGGCTCGGACGACAAGGAACGGGACAAGGACGCCAAGGAACCGCTCCGGGTGGGCGTGGCCGTGCGCAAGCGGCGCCGGGCGCTCCACCTGACCCTCGCCGCCGTATCGGCGCGCAGCGGTCTGTCGGTGCCCTTCCTCAGCCAGATAGAGAACGAGCGGGCCCGGCCCAGCATGCGCTCCCTGGAACGGGTCGCGGACGCGCTGGAGACCACGGCCGTCGAGCTGCTGGCCGCCTCCGACACCGCGCGCACGGTCGACCTCGTACGGGCCGGCGACGACTCCGGGCTCACGCCGGTCCCCGGCGTGCGTCCCCTCGTACGCGGACACCACCAGCTGCACGCGCTGGAGTTCACCGGGGACCAGGACGCCGGCCGCGAGTACCAGCACCGCAACGACGAGCTGATGTACGTGGTGTCGGGCGCCTGCCAAGTGGAGGCCGAGGGGCGGGCGTACCGGCTGGAGAGCGGGGATGCGCTCTTCCTGTCCGGCGGAGTGCGCCACCGCTGGCGGGCCGTCTCCGAGGACACCCGGCTCCTGGTCGTGGCGGTCGGCGAGCACATCCACGCGACCTCCGAGCCCCCCTCTCCCGGGCAGTGAGCCGCGCCCGGACGCGCGTCGTCTCGCTCGTGCCCTCGCTGACCGAGGCGGTGGCCGTGAGCGCTCCCGGGCTGCTCGTCGGGGTGACCGACTGGTGCACGCACCCCGGCGACCTCGACGGGCGCGGCGCGGTGCGCATCGGGGGTACGAAGAACCCCGACGTGGAGCGGATCACGGCGCTGCGCCCCGACCTGGTGATCGCCAACGAGGAGGAGAACCGGGCCCCCGACCTGGCGGCGCTGCGCGCGGCCGGGGTGGAGGTGCTGGTCACCGAGGTGCGGCAGCTGCCGCAGGCGCTGACCGAGCTGGACCGGGTGCTGGTGGGGGCCCTCGGGCTGACGCGGCCGAAGTGGCTGGACGAGGCGGAGGCGGCCTGGGCGGGCGTGGAGCCGGCCGGTGCGCTGCGGGCCTTCGTGCCGATCTGGCGACGGCCCTGGATGGTGCTCGGCCGGGACACCTTCGCGGGCGATCTGCTGGCCCGGCTCGGCGTGCACAACCTCTACGCCGGGCACGCCGAGCGGTATCCGCGCGTTCCGGTGGAGGAGCTCGCCGCCGCCGACTGCGATCTGGTGGTGCTCCCGGACGAGCCGTACCGCTTCACGCGCGAGGACGGCCCGGAAGCCTTCCCGGACCGTCCCTGCGCGCTGGTCAGCGGACGCCACCTGACCTGGTACGGACCCTCGCTGGCCGAGGCCCCGGCGGTCCTGTCGGCGGCGATCAGGCGGCCTTCGGCAGCAGCCGGCCGCTGAACAGCCCCCGCAGGGTGTGGGCGGCGGCCACCAGCCAGGCCGTGACCAGCCCGAGGAAGAGGACGGCGGCGAGCCAGGCGAAGGAGTCCAGGCCGGTGTGGCGGGCCAGGCCGGCGGCGCCGGTCACGCAGGTGCCCACGGGGAAGGTCAGAGCCCACCAGGTCATGGCGAAGCCCATTCCGCCCCGGGCGGCCCGGACCAGCATCGCGGCGGCGAGCGCCAGCCACAGGAGGGCGAACCCCATCACGGGCACTCCGTAGACGACCCCGAAGGCGCCGAGGGCGTGGGCGTAGGGGGCGTCGATGGCGCCGGGCGCCACGTCGGCGAGCTGGTTGACGGCGGTGGTGGACTGCCCGAGGGGGCCCAGCACCAGGAACAGGGCCGGAGTCAGGGCCAGGGGCAGCGGACCGTTCAGGATCAGCCGTCCGAAGATCAGGGGCAGCATCAGCAGGGTCGCCATCAGGCTGATGCCGAACATGGCGTAGCAGGCCAGCAGCAGGGCCTCGCGGGGCTGGCCCGCGGGCAGGTGGGGTATCAGCAGGGGGCCCACGGCGGCGGAGACCATCGGGGAGACCAGGGGCAGCAGCCACACGGGGGTGGCCTGCGCGGCCTCGACCTTGTGCCGGACCACCATCAGATAGGGCACCACCACGGCCATGAGCAGGCCGATCGCGGTGCCGGCGGTGAAGAGCACGGCGTCGGCGGCGACGGCGGCGGGTACGCCGATGAGGTCCTTGCCGACGATCAGGGTGCCGCCGCCGACGGCCAGCAGGGCCATCGACAGGCACCCGTAGAAGGGGGCCACGGCGGGGTCGAGGAGGTGGGCGCGCGCCTGGTCGCGGTGGTGGAGCCAGTGCCCGGCGCGGGCGGTGAGCAGGACGGCCAGGGCCGCCGCGGACAGCGCCCAGACGATCTGGCAGGCCACGCGCTGGCCGGGCAGCTGGTACGGCAGGGTGGCCCCGGCGTTGGCGACGATCGCCGTGCCCATGACGGCGGCGTACCAGTTGGGGCCGAGGTGACGCAGCGCGGGGACCTTGTGGGTCCGGGGCGCGAGGGGGACTACGGTGCGGGGTCGCACGAGGGTGGTGGCCATGGATCCAGCCTGCGGACGGGCCCGACCGCACGGCAGGGGCCACCTCTCTATAAGGCCATAAACTGACTTTATGGGTAACGAGGAGTGGGTTCCGCTGGCACACCGGGTACCGGACCTGGGGGCGCTGGAGCTGCTGCTCGCGGTCGCCCGGGTCGGCAGCCTGAGCGCCGCGGCCAAGCACATGGGCATCACCCAGCCCGCCGCGAGCAGCCGGATCCGGGCGATGGAGGCGCGGCTGGGCGTGGCGCTGGTGGACCGCTCGCCGCGGGGCTCGACCCTGACGGCGGAAGGGGCGCTGGTGACGGACTGGGCCCGGCAGGTGGTGGAGGCGGCCGAGGCCTTCGACGCGGGGGCGCAGGCGCTGCGCGGGCGGCGCGATTCGCGGCTGCGCGTGGCCGCCAGCATGACCATCGCGGAATACCTGCTGCCGGGGTGGCTGATCGCGCTGCGCGCGGACCGGCCGGACACGGCGGTGTCGCTGCACGCGGGGAACTCGGCCGACGTCGCCCAGCGGGTCCTCGTGCACGAGGCGGACCTCGGCTTCGTGGAGGGCCTGAGGGTGCCGGACGGCCTGGACTCGACGGTCATCGCGCAGGACCGCCTGGTGGTGGCGGTGGCCCCGACGCACCCCTGGGCGCGGCGCTCGAAGGGCATCGAGGCCGCGGAGCTGGCGGGGAGCCCGCTGATCCTGCGGGAACGCGGCTCCGGCACCCGCCAGGTCCTGGACGCGGCCCTCGCGGCGGCCGGCGGCCTGGCGGCGCCGCTGCTGGAACTCGCGTCCACCACCGCGGTGAAATCGGCGGCGGTCAGCGGCGCCGGCCCGTGCGTTCTGTCGGAGCTGGCCCTGGGGGACGAACTGGCGGCCCGCCGCCTGGTGGAGGTCCCGGTGCCGGACGCCGGCCTCGGCCGCGCCCTGCGGGCGGTCTGGCCGGCGGGCGCCCGCCCGGCGGGCCCGGCGCGCGACCTGCTGTCGCTGACCCGGCGCCGTCCGTAGGCCGTTCGGGCGAGGAGGGATCGATTCGCCGCGGGGCGGACGGTGACCCGGGGAGGGTCCCACCGGAAGGGTGGCACGTGCACGTTGTTGCTCTTCCGAGGGGAAACCTGATGCGTCTCCGCAATGCCGCCGTCGCCGCTTTCGGCGCGTTCACCCTGCTCCTGGCCGTCCCGACGTCGGCCTCGGCCGCAGTGGGGGAGTTCGAGTACGCGTACGTCGGTCTGGACGGCGCCACGCACCACGCGCGCCTGCTCGACCCGGCGGGCGGCGAGTGCCACACCCTGCCGGAGGTGGCGGACCCGGGTGCCAGCGAGCCCGCCCACTCGCCGCGCAACCGGACCACCGCGACGGCGACCGTGTTCACCGAACCGGACTGCGAGGGTGACTACTTCACGCTGCGGCCCCTCACGGGCCGGGGCTCGGAGCGGCTGAAGCTGCGGTCGGTCGCCTTCAGCAGCTGATCTGCGACAGGAACGCCCGCCAGGCCGAGGACGGGACGGCGAACGCCGGCCCGTCCTCGCCTCGCTTGGAGTCCCGGACGTGGACGGTGTGGGTGGAGTGGGCGACCTCGACGCAGTCGCTGCCCTCCCAATCGCTGTACGTCGACTTGCGCCAGTCGAGGGCGACTTCCACGCAGTTGCCGCCGTACCGCCACGCCTCGCTCATCGCGCCCCCGCCCGTACCGCTGTCCGCCCCGGCCCTTACCCCCGGGCGGGCCCGGCACACCGCAGGTCACTCCAACGAGTGCGTCCTTGGCCGGTACCGGACGGGTACAACCGCCCCTGCCCACCGGGCCGTTGCTCGTCGGCGCGCGGGGCCCGGCGGGCCGGGAAGTCTGGATGCGGGCCGAGTGGGTGGACGGCCGGCTGCGGGTGGAGGTGCTCGACGCGAGCCGCGAGCTGCCGGTGCGGCGCGAGGCCGCGCCCGACGACGAGGCCGGGCGGGGGCTGGCCATCGTCGCGGCGCTGGCCGCGGACTGGGGTGCGCACCCGCGCGGCTGCGGCATCGGGAAGGTGGTGTGGTTCGAGCTGTGGACCGGGGCTCGGCGCCCGCGCCGGGTCGGGTCCCCGGTGTCCTGGGACCGGCCGTAGCCGGTGCGCGGCATCCTGGGGGCCTCGCCGAGTGCGACCAGGTCCCGGTCGGCGGCGCGGACCTTCCACTGCGCGGTGTGCGTCATGGCAGCACCCCGTCATCCGGCGATTTCGGTCCGCTCCCACCACTCGAACACGCGCAGCGAGCCCAGCGGGCCGTCCTGGACCCGCGCCGTAGGCCGGTAGTGCTCGTACCCGCCGCGGAACGGGATCTTCAGGTCCTCGCCGGAGGACGGGGCGTCGACCACCCGGTCGGGCAGGTCGGCCGGTCCGCCCTCCAGTACGGCTTTGTCCCTCATGCCTCCAGTCTTCCGACCCGGAGGGCGGCGCGCACGTCGGCGCCCTCAGACCCGCAGGGCCGGGGCCATCGCGGCGGCCTCGACCAGGGCCGCCATGACGCGGGTGTCCTTGTCGCGCTCAGGGTGCCACTGGACGCCGAGGACCCAATGGGCGGGATCGGGCAGCTCGATAGCCTCGACCGTTCCGTCGACCGCGTGCGCCGAGGCGATCAGGCCCTCGCCGAGGCGGTCGACGGCCTGGTGGTGGTAGGTCGGCACCTCCGCCTCCTCCGGGACCAGGGCCGCGTACCGGGTGCCCCCGACCGGGCGGACCGGGTGCCAGGACATGACGCCCGGGGCGACCGCGTGGCCGTCGATGTGCTGGATCAGCGTGCCGCCGAGGGCCACGTTCAGCGCCTGCATGCCCCGGCAGATGCCCAGCACCGGCAGGCCCGCCGCCAGGGCCGCCCCGATCAGGGAGAGTTCCCACTCGTCGCGCCGGGTCGCGGGAGCGCCCGTACACGGGTCCCGGTCGGCCCCGTAGCGGACCGGGTCCACATCGGGGCCGCCCGCGACGACCAGGCCGTCCAGCCGGCTCAGCACCTCCGCCGCCGCACCGGGCTCGTCCGGCGGGAGCAGCACGGCCGCGCCGCCCGCCGCCTGGACGAGTTCGTAGTACCCGGTGGGTACGAGGGACGTGGGGACGTCCCACACCCCGTAGCGGGTGGATTCCTCCACGTAGGTCGTGATGCCGATGAGCGGCCTGGGCACGGTTGCCACCTCCAGGGGATGGGGAACGACGGTCAGTCCCGGGTGAGTTCGGCCTCGGCCTGCGCCAGCGCCGCGAACTCCTCCTCCGGTGCGGAGGCCACGAGGTGGTGCCGACTGTAGAACGCGAAGTAGGCGAGGGCGACGGCGTACACACCGAGGGCGATGAACGCCGCGTCCTTGTCCACCAGGAACGTGGCGACGAGCGCCGAGAGGGCGAGGACGAAGGCCACCGAGGAGGTGGCGATGCCGCCGGGCGTGCGGTACGGGCGCTCCAGCCCCGGCTCCCGCTTGCGGAGCACGATGTGGGAGAGGGCCATCAGCGCGTACGAGATGGTCGCGCCGAACACCGCGATGTTGAGCATGCGCGGGCCGTTGCCGGTGGCCGCGGCGAGCGCGAAGCCGATCGCGCCGGGGATGAGCAGGCCCAGGTACGGGGCCTTGCGCTTCGAGGTGAGCGAGAGGAAGCGCGGCAGGTATCCCGCCCGGGAGAGGGCGAAGAGCTGGCGGGAGCCGGCGTAGATGAGCGAGAAGAAGGAGGCCACGAGGCCCGCGAGACCGGCGTAGTTGACGAAGGTCTTCAGCCAGGAGAGGCCGGGGTTGCCGTCGAGGGCGACGACCAGCGGGTTCCCGGCGTCCTTGATGGCGTCGGCGCCGCGGGCCCCGGTCGAGGCCAGGAAGGTGACCAGGGCGAGCAGGACGAGGATGCCCATGGAGATCGACAGGGCCCGTGGCATGGAGCGCACCGGGTCCTTGGCCTCCTCGGCGGCCAGCGGTACGCCCTCGACGCCGAGGAAGAACCACATGCCGAAGGGGAAGGCGGCCCAGATGCCGAGGAAGCCCAGCGGCAGCCAGGAGCTCGCTCCCGCGGCGGTCGTGTCCACGGCGATGTCGTCGAGGTTCGAGGGGTCGAACTCGGTGAAGGCGCCCAGCGCGAAGACGATCAGCGCGAGCACGGCGACGGCGGTGACGACGAGGGAGAAGCGCAGGGCCTCGCCGACGCCCCAGAGGTGGATGCCGATGAAGACCGCGAAGCAGGCGAGGTAGACCGGCCAGCCGGAGGTGAGGCCGAAGAGGTTCAGGGACTCGACGTAGTCGCCGATGAAGATGGAGATCGCGGCCGGGGCCAGGATGTACTCGATCAGGATCGCGGTGCCGGTGAGGAAGCCGCCCCAGGTGCCGAGCGCCCGGCGGGCGAAGCCGTAGCCGCCGCCCGCCGTGGGCAGGATCGCGGAGAGTTCCGCGAGGGAGAAGACGAGGCAGGCGTACATCGCGCCCATCAGGGCGGTGGCGATGGCGAGCCCGCCGAAACCGCCCTGGGCGAGGCCGACGTTCCAGCCGGAGAAGTCGCCGGAGACGACGTAGGCGACGCCGAGGCCGGTCAGCAGCAGCCAGCCGGCGCTGCCGCGGCGCAGCGTACGCCGCTCCAGATAGCCGTCGCCGCCCTCTGTCGATGTGGTGGGTTCGGGTACGGCCGTGAGCCGTGCCTCGATGTCGTCGGCCATGTGCGCTCCTGCCTAGGGCAATGGTTGTGGGGCGTACCTTTGCCGTAGGGGAGTGGAGTGCGCAAGACCCCTGCGTTAAACAGGGGTTACGAAAAGCTCACGGGCCGCCCCGGGCCCACCCGCTAGGCCAGGAATCCGCGCAGCAGGGCGGCCGTTCCGCAGCAGTGCTCGCGCATCACCTCGCGCGCCGCGTCGGCGTGGTGTTCCAGCACCGCCTCCACGAGCGCGCTGTGCTGCTGCTGGGAGTGCTCCAGGTTGCGCACGAGCAGCGGGATGCAGTCCAGCAGGTCGTTCACGGTGGCCCGGACGGCGGCGTACTGGGCCGTGAGGGTGGCCGAGCCGGCGAGCTCGCACAAGGTGAGGTGGAACAGGGTGTCCTGGCGGCGGTAATCGGTCAGCGGGGCGTCGTGGGTGGCGGCCAGCGCGCCGAGCAGCCGCTCGGAGCCCTCCTCGGTCAGCCCCTGGGAGGCGCACAGTCCGGCCGCGCCCACCTCCAGGACCTCGCGGAACCGCAGGACGTCCTCGATGTCCACCCCGACCACGCGCCGGCGCAGCTCGTCCTCGGTGCCGCCGGCCGGGGTGTCGGGGCGGGGCAGCACGAACGTTCCCCCGTACCGCCCGCGCCGGGCCTCCACCAGGCCTTGGTCCTGGAGCACCTTCAGCACCTCGCGCAGGGTGACCCGGCTGATCCCCATCCGCTCGGCCAGCTCCCGCTCGGGCGGCAGCCGTTCGCCGCCCGGCACCAGACCCAGCCGGACCACCTGGAGGATCTGCTCCAGGGCCTCCTCGAAACCGTTGCCCGCCCGCACCTGCCGCAGTACCGGATTCAGCCGCGCGATCGCGCCGCCTTCGCTCGCCGTGTCGGTCATCTCGGCTCCTCCCCTTCCCAAGCAATGGTTCTGTTCAATACCTTAGGCCTTCTCGGCTCACCGAAGGAGAGATTCCAGTGGTAGACCGCAAGCCGCCGCTCGCGCCCGAAGAGCTCCGCGCTCTCGTGGCGAGCGGCGAGATCGACACCGTCGTCCTGGCCTTCCCCGACATGCAGGGGCGCCTCCAGGGCAAGCGGTTCGCCGCACAGTTCTTCCTCGACGAGGTCCTCGCCCACGGCACCGAGGGCTGCAACTACCTCCTCGCCGTCGACACGGACATGAACACCGTCGACGGATACGAGATGTCCTCCTGGGACCGCGGCTACGGGGACTTCGCCATGCACCCCGACCTCGCCACCCTGCGCCGCATCCCCTGGAACCCGGGCAGCGCCTTCCTCCTGGCCGACCTCGCCTGGAACGACGGCTCGCCCGTGGTCGCCGCACCCCGCCAGATCCTGCGCCGCCAGCTGGAACGCCTCGCCGAGCACGGGTACACGGCCATGGTCGGCACCGAGCTGGAGTTCATGGTCTTCCAGGACACCTACGAGCAGGCCTGGAACTCGGGCTACCGCGGGCTGACCCCGGCCAACCAGTACAACATCGACTACTCGGTCCTCGGGACCGGCCGCATCGAGCCGCTGCTGCGCCGGATCCGCAACGAGATGCAGGCCGCGGGGCTGACCGTCGAGTCCGCCAAGGGCGAGTGCAACCTCGGCCAGCACGAGATCGCCTTCCGTTACGACGAGGCGCTGACCACCTGTGACCAGCACGCCGTCTACAAGACGGGCGCCAAGGAGATCGCCTCCCAGGAGGGCGTCTCGCTCACCTTCATGGCGAAGTTCGACGAGCGCGAGGGCAACTCCTGCCATATCCACCTCTCGCTCGGTGACGCCGACGGGCACAACGCGATGGCCGGCGACGGCCCAGGCGGAATGTCACCGGTGATGCGGCACTTCCTGGCCGGCCAGCTGGCCGCGTTGCGCGACTTCTCCCTTCTCTACGCCCCGAACATCAATTCGTACAAGCGTTTCCGGCCGGGATCCTTCGCGCCGACCGCCGTCGCCTGGGGCGTGGACAACCGGACCTGCGCTCTGCGGGTCGTCGGCCACGGCCGCTCCATGCGCTTCGAGAACCGCCTCCCCGGCGGCGACGTCAACCCGTACCTCGCCGTCTCCGGCCTGGTCGCGGCCGGGCTGTACGGCATCGAGCACCGGCTCGAACTGCCCGAGGCCTGCGCGGGCAACGCGTACACCGCCGACTTCGCGCACGTTCCCACCACCCTGCGCGAGGCGGCCGAGCTCTGGGAGAACAGCGAGATCGCCAAGTCCGCCTTCGGACCCGAAGTGGTCGCCCACTACCGCAACATGGCCCGCGTGGAACTGGACGCCTACGACTCCGCCGTCACCGACTGGGAGCTGCGGCGCTCCTTCGAACGCCTGTAGTCATCCGGCCATCCGGTCGCCACCCGGCCGACCGGTCACCGCCAACCCTGCCCCCGAAAATCTGTGAGGCAATACGTGTCCGACGCGCTGGCCCCCGACAAGCTGACAGTCTTGAACCCGGCCACCGAGGAGGTCGTCGCCATCGTCCCGGCCGCCACACGGGACGATGTCGACGCCGCCGTCACGCGGGCCGCGGCGGCCCAGCGCGGCTGGGCGGCGGCCGCCCCCGCCGACCGGGCCCGGCTGCTGCGCCGCTTCGCCGCGGTCGTCGACGGGCACATCGAGGAACTCGCCCGGCTGGAGGTCCGCGAGGCCGGGCACACCATCGGCAACGCCCGCTGGGAAGCCGGCAACGTCCGGGACCTGCTCGAATTCGCCGCCGGGGGAGTGGAGCGGCTCTCCGGGCGGCAGATCCCCGTCGCCGGCGGCATCGACGTCACCTTCCTCGAACCCCTCGGCGTCATCGGGGTGATCGCCCCGTGGAACTTCCCCATGCCGATCGCCGCCTGGGGCCTGGCCCCCGCCCTGGCCGCCGGCAACGCCGTGCTGCTCAAGCCCGCCGAGACCACCCCGCTCACCGCCCTGCGCCTGGCCGAACTCGCCCTCGAAGCCGGGATCCCCGAGCACCTCTTCCAGGTGCTCCCCGGCCGCGGGAGCGTCGCCGGCGACGCGCTCGTCGAGCACCCGGGCGTCGCGAAGATCGTCTTCACCGGGTCCACCCCGGTCGGCAAGCAGATCATGGCCAAGTGCGCCGACCGGGTGAAGCGCGTCACCCTCGAACTCGGCGGCAAGAGCCCCAACATCGTCTTCGCCGACGCGGACCTCGAAGCGGCCGCCGCGGCTGCGCCGATGTCCTTCCTCGACAACACCGGCCAGGACTGCTGTGCCCGTACGCGGATCCTCGTCCAGCGCTCCGCCTACGACCGGTTCCTGGAGCTGGTCGCCCCCGGCATCGAGGGCGTCGTCGTCGGCGACCCCGCCGACGAGAAGACCCAGATGGGCCCGCTGATCTCCCGGGTGCAACTGGACCGCGTACGGTCGTTCGTCACCGACGACCTCACCGCCGTCCGCGGCTCCGCCCCCGGGGGCCCCGGCTTCTGGTACCCGCCGACCCTCGTCACGGACGTCGCCCCCACCGCGCCCGTGGCGGCCGCCGAGGTCTTCGGCCCCGTCGCCGTCGTCCTCCCCTTCGAGGACGAGGATGACGCCGTACGCCTGGCCAACGCCACCGAGTACGGGCTCTCCGGCTCCCTCTGGACCCGCGACATCGGCCGCGCGCTGCGCGTCTCGCGCGCCGTCGCCGCGGGCAACCTGTCCGTCAACTCCCACAGCAGCGTCCGCTACTGGACCCCCTTCGGCGGCTACAAGCAGTCCGGACTCGGCCGCGAGCTCGGACCCGACGCCCTCACCGCATTCACCGAGACCAAGAACGTCTTCATCAGCACGGAGGCCTGAGCCCATCATGACCACTTCTGACACCGAGATCGTCTGCCGCCGCCTGGTCGGCCGTACCGCCGTCATCACCGGAGCCGGCAGCGGCATCGGCCTCGCCACCGCCCGCCGCCTGGCCTCCGAAGGCGCCAACGTGGTCTGCGCCGACATCGACGAGAGCGCCGGCAAGGCGGCCGCCGAAGAGGTCGGCGGGCTCTTCGTGAAGGTCGACGTCACCAGCCCGGAGGAGGTCGAGGCCCTCTTCAAGACCGCCTTCGACACCTACGGCTCCGTCGACATCGCCTTCAACAACGCGGGCATCTCGCCCCCGGACGACGACTCGATCCTCACCACCGGCCTGGAGGCCTGGAAGCGGGTCCAGGACGTCAACCTCACCTCCGTCTACCTGTGCTGCAAGGCCGCCCTGCCGTACATGCAGCGCCAGGGCCGCGGCTCCATCATCAACACCGCCTCCTTCGTGGCCATCATGGGCGCCGCCACCTCGCAGATCTCTTACACCGCCTCCAAGGGCGGCGTGCTCGCGATGTCGCGCGAGCTCGGCGTGCAGTTCGCCCGCGAGGGCATCCGCGTCAACGCGCTGTGCCCGGGGCCGGTCAACACCCCGCTGCTGCAAGAGCTGTTCGCCAAGGACCCGGAGCGCGCGGCCCGGCGCCTCGTGCACATCCCGCTGGGCCGGTTCGCCGAGCCCACCGAGATCGCGGCCGCCGTCGCGTTCCTCGCGAGCGACGACTCCTCGTTCATCAACGCCACCGACTTCCTGGTCGACGGCGGCATCTCGGGCGCGTACGTCACCCCCCTGTAGGCGACCCGTTCCGCGTTCCGCATCCCCCGACAGCCGGGCGTCGCGCGACGCCCGGCTGTTCCACGACCCCCGAGGGAGTGTTCACCTCCGTGACCCCACGCAGCACCGCACGACGGCTCCAGGCCGTCGGGGCCGCCGCCGCGATCGCCGCCGGCGCCCTCGTCGCCGCCGCGCCCGCCGCCCAGGCGGCCCACTGCACCACCCCGCGGCTCGCGGCCGGCTGGTACGGGGACAACCAGGCCCGGCTCCAGCAGCTGATCGACCGGTACGGCGCGTGCAACCCGTACCGGCCCGGCCGCGCCAAGCCCGTCGCCGTCTTCGACTGGGACAACACCGTCGTCAAGAACGACGTCGGCGACGCCCAGATGTACTGGCTGCTGCGCAACGGCAGGATCCGCCAGCCCGCGGGCGGGGACTGGACCACCACCAGCCGCCACCTCACCCCCGCCGCGGCCCGGTCCCTCGCCGACGCCTGCGCCGCGCTCGCCCGCCCCGGCTCCCCGCTGGCGACGGGCACCCCCGCGGGCGCGGGCTGCGCCGACGAGATCGCCGCCGTCTACGGCACCGCCGCGACCCGCTCGGGCGCCGCCGCCTTCGCCGGCTGGGACCACCGCACCACCGAGCCCGCGTACGCCTGGCTGCCCCAGCTGATGCAGGGCTGGACCGCCCGCGAGGTCCGCGGTTTCGCGGCCGCCGCGCGCGCCGAGAACCTGGCCGCGCCGATCGGTGCCACGCAGCAGGTCGGCAGCGCCTCCGTCACCGGCTGGGTCCGCTACTACGACCAGCAGAAGGACCTCATCGACGGCCTGCGCAAGGCCGGCTTCGACGTCTGGATCAGCTCGGCCTCGCCGCAGCCGGTCGTCGAGGTCTGGGCCAAGGGCGCCGGCATCGCCGCGGACCACGTCCTCGGCATCCGCAACACGACCACGTCCGGCGGAAGGTTCACCGCGCACCTCAAGGGCTGCGGGTCGGTCAAGGACGGCGCCGACACGATGATCACGTACGTCGACGGCAAGCGCTGCTGGATCAACCAGGAGGTCTTCGGCGTGCGCGGCGCGGCCGCCGAGAAGGTCCAGCCGGCCGCCCGCCGCCAGGTGTTCGCCGCGGGTGACTCCGACACCGACGTCTCGTTCCTGCGGGACGCGACTGCGCTGCGGCTGGTGGTGAACCGGAACAAGAACGAGCTGATGTGCCGCGCGTACGACGACAGCGACGGCAAGTGGATCGTGAACCCGATGTTCATCGAGCCGAAGAAGCAGAAGGCCGCGCCGTACCCGTGCTCGACCACGGGCTACGTCGACCACGACGGCACGCCGGGGCCCGTCCGCCGGGGCGACACGAGCGTCGTCCCCGACCAGACGGACTCGGTGTTCTAGCCGGTCAGAGGAAGGTGCGGCCCTCGCCCCGGTACGTCGGGACGGTGGCCGTCACCCGGTCGCCCTCGACGAGGTGCAATTCGTCGAAGCGCTCGCACAGTTCCCCCGCCTTGGCGTGGCGGAACCAGACCCGGTCGCCGATCAGCAGATCGTCGGCCGGGCCTCCGAGCAGCGGAGTCTGCACCTCGCCGGCCCCCTCCTGGGGGTCGTAGCGCAGGCCCTGCGGGAGGTACGGGACCGGCAGCCGGTCCGCGCCGGCCGCACCGGAGGCGGGGTACCCGCCACCGAGGACGGTGACCACGCCGACGCCGGGCCTGCGGACCACCGGCTGGGCGAACAGCGCCGCCGGGCGGCCCCGGAAGGACGTGTAGTTGTCGAACAGCCTCGGCACGTAGAGCCCCGAGCCGGCGGCGATCTCCGTGACCGCGTCCTCGGAGGCCGTCTGCTGGACGCTGCCGGTGCCGCCGCCGTTGACGAACTCCAGGTCCGGCACGATCGCGCGGACGGCCCGTACGGCCTCGGCGCGGCGGGCCGCGAGCTCCTTGCGGGCGGCGGCCTGCATGAGCCGGATGGCCCGGGAGCGCAACGGGCGCCCGGCGAGGGCGTCTCCG
Organism: Streptomyces sp. NPDC051582; assembly: GCF_040681715.1. Lineage (NCBI taxonomy): Bacteria > Bacillati > Actinomycetota > Actinomycetes > Kitasatosporales > Streptomycetaceae > Streptomyces > Streptomyces sp. NPDC051582. The sequence goes on along the minus strand of NZ_JBFAZJ010000008.1, from coordinate 59,483 downwards.
ACGCCGGCGACGTGGCCCTCGTAGCCCATGATCCCGACGACCCGGAAGCCGGGGCGGGCTCGGACGGTACGGGCGAGGTCCGCGAGCTGGGCCGGCTCGCGGAGCGGCGAACGGCGGGCGCCGACGCGGAACCTGCCGCCGAGGAGGTGGAGGGCGGTGTCCAGCTCCAGGCAGACACGGATCTCCTGGGTCCCCCCGTCACGCGCCCCCTCGATCAGCTCCAACTGGGCGGGGTCGTCCACCATGACGGTGACGGCCGCGGCCAGCTTGGGGTCACCGGCCAGCTCGGCGAAGCCGGTGCGGTCGGCGGAGGGGTAGGCGAGGAGCACGTCCTCGAATCCCGAGCGCGCCAGCCAGATGCTCTCGGCGAGGGTGTACGACATGATCCCGGCGAAACCGGGCCGGGCCAGGACCCGTTCGAGGAGCGCGCGGCAGCGGACGGACTTGCTGGCGACCCGGATCGGCTTGCCGGCCGCGCGGCGGACGAGATCGTCGGCGTTGGCGTCGAAGGCGGCGAGATCGACGATGGCCAGGGGCGCGTCGAGGTGCGCGGTGGCCCGGTCGTAGCGGGCTCGGTCTCCACCGGCGGGAAGATTCATGGGCGGCAGCCTGCCAGATGGTCTTACCGGTGGGTAGGGGTCAGCGGCCGCGGCCCGGGCCCGGCCTTCGCCCGGAGAGCCGTCCCGGCCTTCGCCCGGCGAGCCGTCCCGGCCCCGGGGCCGGGACGGCGAGGGCGCGTAGAGTACGGGGTGGCAGCCGGACGGAACGGGGGGCGGAGCCGCCGGATGAGTGCGTCTACACCGCAGGCCGCGGCCTGGTCCGAGCCCGTGGCCGAATCCGAATCCGAATCCGGATCAGGGCGGTGCGGGGCCGGTCGCGGCGTCGCCGTCGTGGTGTGCGCCGTACTGGGGGTCGCCCTCCTCGGCGGAGCCGGGGTCGGCGGATGGGCGCAGCAGCGCGACGCCCAGCGGCCCCTGGCCGCCGCGGCCGCCTATCGCAAGGCCGGATCCCTGTGGCGCGAGACGCCCGTGGACACCCTGGTCCCGCCCGTCCTCGACGGCGCCGACGCCGGCCCCGGCGGGGCCGACCGGACCTGGATCCGGGTCGCGCTCGCCCCCGACTCCGACTGCGGGCCCGCGCTCGCCGCCGACTGGCGGGCGGCCCTCGCCGCCACCGGATGCACCCGCGTCCTGCGCGCCACCTACAGTGACGCCACCCGCAGTTCACTCGTCACCGTCGGCCTGGTCTTCACCCCCGCCGACGCCGCCGGGATGGCGACCCTGCGCGGACGCCTCCCCGCCCCGCCCGGCTACGGCTTCGCCGACAGCCAGCGCGCCGCCTGGACCGCGTCCGTGGTTCCCGACGCCCCCGTCGTCGTCTACGCCGTCTCCGCGTTCACCGACGGCCGCACGCTCGACTCCCCCCGCCCCGCCGAGGACATGATGCGCAAGGACGCCACCGGAGCCGTCGCCCAAGCGGGCCTCGGCCACGCCGCCCAGGCCGTCGCCGAGCGCATGGAGCGCGCCGTACACACCCTCGCCGCACCCACCGCCCCTGCCGGAAACCCGCGATGACCCGCCGGTGGACCGCCGCGCCGGCGGCCGGCGCCCGCCCCGCCGGACGCGCCGAGCGCCGAGCCCTTCAGGTCCGTTCCGCCCGTCCGTTCCGTTCCGCCGGTTCCGCCCGTTCCACCCCGACGGCTCGCTCCCGGGCCGCCGTCGGCCTCGTGCTCGGGGCCCTGTTCGTCGGCGCCGGCGCCGCTCCGGCCGCCGCCGACAACATCCGCGAGCGGCAGTGGGCCCTCACCGCGCTGCGGGCCGAGGAGGCCTGGGGGATCACCCGGGGCGCCGGGGTCACGGTCGCCGTACTCGACACCGGGGTCGACGGCACCCACCCCGACCTCGCCGGGCAGGTCCTGGAAGGGGCCGACCTCATCGGCATGGGCGCCGGGCGCGGCGACCGCGCCTGGGCCCGGCACGGGACCGCCATGGCGGGGATCATCGCCGGGCACGGCCACGGCGGCAACCGCCGCCAGGGCGTCCTCGGCATCGCCCCGCTGGCCAAGATCCTCCCCGTCCGCGTGATCCTCGAAGAGGGCGACCCCGGCCGGGCCGAGGCCCGCGAGAGCAAGGGCGGCGCGCTCGCCGAGGGCATCCGCTGGGCCGCCGACCACGGCGCGAACGTGATCAACCTTTCCCTCGGCGACGACAGCGACTCCGCCCACCACGAGGCCGCCGAGGACGAGGCCGTCCAGTACGCCCTCGCCAAGGGCGTGGCCGTCGTCGCGTCGGCCGGCAACGGCGGGCGCCAGGGCGACCACGCCTCCTACCCGGCCGCCTACCCCGGGGTCATCGCCGTCACCGCCGTCGACCGCGGCGGCAAGAAGGCCCCCTTCTCCACCAGCAACTGGTACGCCACCGTCAGCGCCCCCGGCGTCGACGTCGTCATCGCCGACCCCGACCGCTCCTACTACGAGGGCTGGGGCACCAGCGCCGCCTCCGCCTACGTATCCGGCGCCGTCGCCCTCGTCAGGGCCGCCCGCCCGGACCTGTCCCCGGCCCAGCTCAAGAGGCTGCTGGAGGAAACCGCCTCCGACGCCCCGCCCGGCGGGCGCGACGACTCCCGCGGCCACGGCCTCGTGGATCCCGTCGCCGCCCTCCAGGCCGCCGACGCACTGCGCGCCGAGCCGCCGGTCCCCGCGCCGGTCGCCGCCGGGCGGCCGTACTTCGGCCCCGGCCCCGAGCCGGTACGGGCCGCCGATCGCGGCGCCCGCCTCGGGGTCCCGGTGGCCGCGGCCACCGGGCTGGCGCTGCTCGTCCTGGCCGCCGTACTGGCCCGGCGTCCGCGGGGCGCCCGGCGGGACCGCGGCCGGGGCCGGGATAGGGTCGGGTAACTGTGGCGAACAAAAACATTCCCGACCCCGGCTTCTCCGACGACGACGGCTCCGCCGACCCCCGGTTGAGCGCGGCCCTGGCCGCCTGGTCCGAGGACCGGGCGAAGGAGCCGGAGCTGCTGGCCGCCCTCAGGGGCGCCCGCCTGCTGGTCCCGGTCGTCGCCGTGCTCGGCGAGGTCGAGACCGACCCGGAGAGCGGCCTGAAGCGCGAGAAGACCAGCGACATGGCCGTGCCGACCCTGCGGGCGGGGGACCGGCGGGCGCTGCCCGCGTTCACCTCGACCGCCTCGCTGGCCCTCTGGGACCCGGCCGCCCGCCCGGTCGCCGTACCCCTGCACCAGGCATTGGCCGCCGCCGCGCACGAGAAGGCCGACACGGTGGTCCTGGACCTGGCCGGCCCGGTCACCTACCAGCTGACCGGCCCCGCACTGCTCGCGCTCGCCGAGGGCCGCACCGACGCCGGCCCACTGGCCGATCCCGCGGTGCGGGAAGCCGTACGGGCCGCCGTGTCCGCCGAGCCCGCCGTGCTCCGCGCCCACCTCGGCCCGGGCGGGGCGGACGCCGACGGAACCCTCGCGATCGTGCTGGGCGCCGGGGCGCAGGGGGCCCAGGCCGCCGCGGCCCGCCGCCTGGCCGAGGCCCTGGCCGCCGACGAGACCCTGCGGGCCCGCCTCGTACGCGGACTCGACCTGGCGCTGCTCCCCCAGGAGGCCCCGGCCCCGGCCGGGGAGCCGCTCTTCACCCGCTGAGCACCGGGAACGCGGGAAGGGCCGGGGCAATGCCCCGGCCCTTCCCCGTGTACGGCGTACGGCTCAGCCGAAGACCGGGCCCGTGAACTTCTCGCCCGGACCCTGGCCCGGCTCGTCCGGGACGATCGAGGCCTCGCGGAAGGCGAGCTGCAGCGACTTCAGGCCGTCGCGCAGCGGAGCCGCGTGGAAGGAGCTGATCTCGGTGGCGCTCGCCGTGACCAGGCCGGCCAGGGCCGTGATCAGCTTGCGGGCCTCGTCGAGGTCCTTGTGCTCCGAGTCCGGCTTGTCCAGGCCCAGGTTGACCGCCGCGGCGCTCAGCAGGTGCACGGCCACCGTGGTGATCACCTCGACGGCGGGCACGTCCGCGATGTCGTGGGTCATGGCGTCGTAGTCGGGGGCGTCCGGCGTGGCGCCGGCCTCGGTGGCGGGGGTGGGGGTCGCGTCAGTCATGCCTCACACGATAAGCCGGGCCGCGCAGGCCGCTGACCGGGCCCTGCTCCGATCACGGCCGGAGCCGGCCGGGTGAGCGGACCCGGCGCGGAATGCTATATTGAACTGACGACCGGCCGGAGACGCATGTCCCCGGCCCACAAGTGGAGGCTCCGCTCTCCCACCCGACCACCCTCCGGGGCGGCGGGTCACCGGTCAGGTGGCATCCATCGTTCCGTACGGACGATGGAAAGCTGCCCGAGTCTGCGCCCCGCGATCGCATGCGGCGGTGCTCCGGTTGTATTGGAGCCCCTGCCTGTGCCCGGCGGGGCATTTTTCATGTTCCGCCGCGGTTGGTCTGACGACATCAGACGTCAGCGGCTGTCTGCCAGGCAGCCGTGTGGTGCTACCGAGGAGGATCCATCAGCACCGAGCCCCGCATCAACGACCGGATTCGCGTTCCCGAGGTACGACTCGTCGGTCCCAGCGGTGAGCAGGTCGGCATCGTGCCGCTTGCCAAGGCCCTTGAGCTGGCGCAGGAGTACGACCTCGACCTGGTCGAGGTCGCGGCGTCCGCACGCCCGCCGGTCTGCAAGCTCATGGACTACGGCAAGTTCAAGTACGAGTCGGCCATGAAGGCCCGTGAGGCGCGCAAGAACCAGGCGCACACGGTCATCAAGGAAATGAAGCTCCGGCCGAAGATCGACCCGCACGACTATGACACCAAGAAGGGTCACGTCGTTCGGTTCCTCAAGCAGGGCGACAAGGTCAAGATCACGATCATGTTCCGTGGTCGCGAGCAGTCCAGGCCGGAACTCGGCTACCGACTGCTGCAGCGTCTCGCTTCGGACGTCGAGGACCTCGGGTTCATCGAGTCGAACCCGAAGCAGGACGGCCGCAACATGATCATGGTCCTCGGTCCGCACAAGAAGAAGACCGAGGCGATGGCCGAAGCCCGCGAGGCGCAGGCCGCCCGCAAGGCCGAGCGCCAGGGTGTCGCCGCCGACGAGGCTCCTTCCGAGGAAGCTCCCGTCGAGGAGGGCACCGAGGTCCTCTCTGCCGAGGCCGACGCCGAGGCCGAGGCCGAGGTCGAAGCCCCCGAGGCCGCCTCTCCCGAGGCACCGGCCGAAGCCTGATTCCGAGGCAGCCTGTCTCGGATCACCGACACAACATGACGCTCCCTGGCGCCGGTCCCCTTAACCGGACCGGCGGGGGCGCCACCGACGAGGAGATAACGGCGCTATGCCGAAGAACAAGACGCACAGCGGTACCAAGAAGCGCTTCAAGATCACCGGCTCCGGCAAGGTGCTCCGTGAGCGTGCCGGCAAGCGCCACCTGCTCGAACACAAGTCGTCCCGTGTCACCCGCCGCCTCACCGGCACCGCGGAGATGGCCCCCGGCGACGCCGCGAAGATCAAGAAGCTTCTCGGCAAGTGATGTTCTCCGCTCCCGTGCAGGGAGCGGATGAGCGTCAAGACCGGGACCCCATCGAATTCGGGCCGTGTGAAGACACCCACGGCCCCGCTACAAGGAGTTAAAAAGTGGCACGCGTCAAGCGGGCAGTAAACGCCCACAAGAAGCGCCGGGCGATCCTCGAAGCGGCCTCCGGCTACCGCGGTCAGCGTTCGCGCCTGTACCGCAAGGCCAAGGAGCAGGTCACCCACTCGCTGGTCTACAACTTCAACGACCGCAAGAAGCGCAAGGGCGACTTCCGTCAGCTGTGGATCCAGCGCATCAACGCCGCTGCCCGCCAGAACGGCATGACGTACAACCGCCTCATCCAGGGTCTGAAGGCCGCCAACATCGAGGTGGACCGCAAGATCCTCGCGGAGCTGGCCGTCAACGACGCCAACGCCTTCGCCGCGCTCGTCGAGGTTGCGCAGAAGGCGCTCCCGGCCGACGTGAACGCCCCGAAGGCCGCTGCCGCCGCCTAAGCAGCAGCGAGCAGCAAGCCCTTCACAGGCTTCAGCCCGGACCCGCAGGCCCTGTGCCTGCGGGTCCGGTGCGTTGTGGCCGATCCACCTGTTTCGACCCGCAGTACGCACGGAAGCGAGCCGACCGCCATGGGTACCCCCGCCCCCGCCGAGCTGATCTCCCCCCGATCCCCGCGGGTGGCCGCCGCCAGGCGCCTGGCGCGGCGCAACTTCCGCACCAAGGAGCGCCGGTTCATCGCCGAGGGCCCGCAGGCCGTCCGCGAGGCCGTCGAGCACCGGGGCGCGGGCGGCGCCTCGACCCTGATCGAGCTGTTCGCGACCGTGGAGGCCGCCGAGCGCCACGACGCGATCATCGAGGCCGCGCTGGACGCCGGGGCGCGCGTCCACTACGCCTCCGACGAGGTGCTCGCCGAGGTCTCGCAGACCGTCACCCCGCAGGGCCTCGTCGGCGTCTGCCACTTCCTCGACTCCCCCTTCGAGGAGATCCTGGCGGCCCGGCCCAAGCTCGTCGCCGTCCTCGCGCACGTCCGTGACCCCGGGAACGCCGGCACGGTGCTGCGCTGCGCCGACGCCGCCGGCGCGGACGCGGTCGTACTGACCGACGCCTCGGTGGACCTGTACAACCCGAAGTCCGTACGGGCCTCCGTGGGCTCCCTGTTCCACCTGCCGGTGGCGGTGGGCGTCCCCGTGGAGCAGGCCGTCGAAGGGCTCCGGGCAGCCGGCGTACGGATCCTGGCGGCCGACGGGGCCGGCGAGGACGACCTGGACGCGGAGCTCGACGCGGGCACGATGGGCACCCCCTCGGCCTGGGTCTTCGGCAACGAGGCGTGGGGCCTGCCCGAGGAGACCCGGGCGCTCGCGGACGCCGTCGTTCGCGTCCCGATCCACGGCAAGGCCGAGAGCCTGAACCTCGCCACGGCCGCCGCGGTGTGCCTCTACGCGTCCGCGCGTGCACAGCGGGCTCCCGGAGGGTGCCGCTCCGTGACCCCCAGCTAGTAATGTGGCGGCCCGGGGGCCCACTGCGCTACTCGGAGATGTGGGGTACGGGGACATGACCGTCGGTACGAACAGCTCGCCAGGGGCCGTGACGGCGTCCGGGACGCCGTCCCTGGCGGCCGTGCCCCCACAGGGCTCGGGCCGCGCCGCACCGGCCGCGCCCGGGGCGCAGGAGCCCCGAGAGCCGCACGAACCCCGCGAGACCCGTGATGCGGCCGGGTTCGCGGAGTTCGAGGCCCTCGGCATCGACCCCGACGACCTCCCCGACGGGCTCGTCGTCGCCGATGCCACCGGCCGCGTGATCTGCTTCAACTCCGCCGCCGCCCGGATCACCGCTCTGGTTCCCGGTGAGGCGCTCGGCGTACGGATCGAGCGGGCGCTGCCGCTGGAGGACCTCGACGGCCGCCGCTGGTGGACGCTGACCGACCCGTACGGGGGCCTCGCCACCCGGCGCGGCCAGCCCGAGCGCAACCTGCTGCTGCCCGGCGGCCGCGAGGTGCTCGTCTCCGCCCGGTACGTGCGCACCCACCCCACCGGCCCGCTGCGCCGCCTGGTCGTCACCCTGCGCGGCACCGAGGCGCGCCGGCGCACCGAGCGCAGCCACGCCGAGCTGATCGCCACCGTCGCCCACGAGCTGCGCTCCCCGCTGACCTCCGTCAAGGGCTTCACCGCCACCCTGCTCGCCAAGTGGGAGCGGTTCACCGACGACCAGAAGCGGTTGATGCTGGAGACCGTCGATGCCGACGCCAACCGCGTCACCCGCCTCATCGCCGAGCTCCTCGACATCTCCCGCATCGACTCCGGCCGCCTGGAGGTGCGCCGCCAGCCGGTGGACATCGCGACCGCCGTGGGCCGCCACGTCCAGGCGCTCACCGCGAACGGGCAGGCGCCCGACCGCTTCCTCGTACGGGTCACCTGCGCGCTCCCCGATCTGTGGGCCGATCCGGACAAGATCGACCAGATCCTCGGCAACCTCCTGGAAAATGCGGTGCGGCACGGAGAGGGAACGGTCACCATCGACGTATCGCCGACCAGCCTGACGAACGCAGCGGGCAAGACCGAGAAGGGAACCGCCGTCACCGTGACCGATGAGGGCCCCGGTATCCCCGAGGAGTCGATGGGACGCGTCTTCACCCGCTTCTGGCGGGGCAGCAAGCGCGGTGGCACCGGCCTGGGCCTGTACATCGTCAAGGGCATCGTCGAGGCCCACGGCGGCACCATCACGGTCGGCCGCGGCCCCGGAGGCGGCGCCGAGTTCCGATTTATCCTGCCCGTGGGCGCGCCGGCCTACCTCACGCAGTAGTCCTGCGGAGGGTCTCGCCAGGCGGCCCACGGGCTCCTTCACCCCCAGCGACCTTTAGACTCGTCCTTTGGCACCTTTGTGTCCTTGTGCCGAGCGCGCCCTGCGTGTCGCGCGGGGGACCCACCAGCCAGCCATCGGAAGTACGGGAAGAGATGTCGGCACCGAACAAGTCGTACGACCCTGTCGAGGTCGAGGCACTGAAACCGGAAGAGATCGAGCGCATGCGGGACGAGGCGCTCGCCGCCTTCGCGGCCGCCGGCGACCTCGACGCGCTGCGTGAGGCGAAGACCGCGCACATGGGCGACCGCTCGCCCCTGGCGCTCGCCAACCGCGAGATCGGCGCCCTGCCGCCGCAGGCCAAGGCCGAGGCGGGCAAGCGCGTGGGCCAGGCCCGCGGCGCCGTGAACAAGGCCTTCGGGGCCCGCACGGTCGCGCTCGAAGCCGAGCGCGACGAGCGGGTGCTGGTCGAGGAGGCGGTGGACGTCACGCTGCCCCACGACCGCGTCCCCGCCGGTGCCCGGCACCCCCTGACCACGCTGATGGACCGCATCGCGGACATCTTCACGGCCATGGGCTACGCGGTGGCCGAGGGCCCCGAGGTCGAGGCGGAGTGGTTCAACTTCGACGCCCTCAACTTCACGCCCGACCACCCGGCGCGCCAGATGCAGGACACCTTCTTCGTCCAGGGCCCCAAGGGCACCGAGGGCGACGAGTCCGGCGTCGTGCTGCGCACCCACACCTCCCCGGTGCAGGCGCGCTCGCTGCTCGACCGGGAGCCGCCCGTGTACGTGGTGTGCCCGGGCCGGGTGTTCCGCACCGACGAGCTCGACGCGACGCACACCCCGGTGTTCCACCAGGTCGAGCTGCTCGCCGTCGACGAGGGCCTGACCATGGCCGACCTCAAGGGCACCCTGGACCACATGGTCCAGGCGCTCTTCGGCAAGGACATGACCACCCGGCTGCGCCCGAACTTCTTCCCGTTCACCGAGCCGTCCGCCGAGATGGACATGCAGTGCTACGTGTGCCGCGGCGAGTCGGTGGGCAACCCCGACCGTCCGTGCCGTACCTGCTCCAGCGAGGGCTGGATCGAGCTCGGCGGCTGCGGAATGGTCAACCCCAAGGTGCTCATCGCCTGCGGTGTGGACCCGGAGAAGTACAGCGGATTCGCCTTCGGGTTCGGCATCGAGCGGATGCTGATGTTCCGCCACAACGTCGAAGACATGCGAGACATGGTCGAGGGTGACGTCCGGTTCACCCGGCCGTTCGGGATGGAGATCTGATGCGGGTCCCGCTTTCTTGGCTGCGGGAGTACGTCGACCTGCCCGCGGGCGAAACCGGTCGTGACGTGCAGGCCAAGCTCGTAGATGCCGGCCTTGAGGTCGAGAGGGTCGAGCAGCTCGGCGCCGGTCTCAAGGGCCCCCTGGTCGTCGGCCAGGTGCTGACCATCGAGGAGCTTGAGGGCTTCCGCAAGCCGATCCGTTTCTGCACGGTCGACGTCGGCCGGGCCAACGGCACCGGCGAGCCGCAGGAGATCGTCTGCGGCGCCCGGAACTTCTCCGTCGGCGACAAGGTCGTCGTGGTCCTGCCCGGTGCCGTCCTGCCCGGCGACTTCGCGATCGCCTCGCGCAAGACGTACGGCAAGACCTCGCACGGCATGATCTGCTCCGGCGAGGAGCTGGGCATGGGCGACGACGGCACGCACGGGATCATCGTGCTGCCGCCCGAGCACGAGGTCGGTACCGACGCGATCGAGCTGCTCCAGCTCATCGACGAGGTCCTCGACATCGCCGTCACCCCGGACCGCGGCTACTGCCTGTCGATGCGCGGTGTGGCCCGTGAGACCGCCACCGCGTACGGCCTGCCGCTGCGCGACCCGGCGCTGCTCGACGTGCCCGCGCCGAACTCGTACGGCTACCTGGTCAAGATCGACGACCCGGCCGGCTGCGACCGCTTCACCGCGCGTACGGTGACCGGCCTCGACCCCGAGGCGAAGTCCCCGATCTGGCTGACGCGGCGCCTGCAGAAGGCCGGCATGCGCTCGATCTCGCTCGCCGTCGACATCACCAACTACGTGATGCTCGAACTCGGCCAGCCGCTGCACGCGTACGACCGCTCCCGCCTGGACGGCGCGATCGGCGTGCGCCGCGCCGAGCAGGGCGAGAAGTTCACCACCCTCGACGGGGTCAAGCGCACGCTCGACGCCGAGGACCTGGTGATCACCGACAACAGCGGGCCGATCGGCCTCGCCGGTGTCATGGGCGGCGCCAACACCGAGATCGCCGAATCCGTGACCGACCCCGAGACCGGCATCGTCTCGGGCACCACGGACGTCGTCGTCGAGGCCGCGCACTTCGACGCGCTGACGATCTCGCGCTCCGCCCGCCGCCACAAGCTCGCCTCCGAGGCCTCCAAGCGCTTCGAGCGCGGCGTCGACCCGCAGGCGGCCTCCGCGGCCGCGCAGCGGACCGTCGACCTGCTCGTGCTGCTCGCGGGCGGCACCGCCGAGGCGGGCGTCACCGAGCTCACGGCCCCGGGCGCCCCGCGCACCATCGCGATGCGCGCGGACCACCCGGACCGGGTCGCGGGCATGGACTACGGCCGCGAGACCGTCGTCCGCCGCCTCCAGGAGGTCGGCTGCGACGTCTACGGCCAGGACGAGCTCGTCGTGACCGTCCCCTCGTGGCGGCCCGACCTCGCCGAGCCCAACGACCTCGCCGAAGAGGTCATCCGGCTGGAGGGCTACGGGAACCTCCCGTCGACCCTGCCGAAGCTGCCCTCCGGCCGCGGTCTGACCGCCCGGCAGCAGCTGCACCGCCGGGTCGGCCGCGCGCTGGCCGGCGCGGGCTACGTCGAGGCGCTCAGCTACCCGTTCGTCGGCGAGGGCGTCTTCGACCAGCTCCAGCTGCCCGCGCACGACGCGGCCCGCCAGGTGGTCAAGCTGGTCAACCCGCTCTCCGACGAGGAGCCGGCGCTGCGCACCACGCTGCTGCCGGGCCTGCTGGGCGCGCTGCGCCGCAACGACAGCCGGGGCAGCCACGACCTGGCCCTCTTCGAGACGGGCTCGGTCTTCCGGGCCGGTCCGCAGCCGGGTGTGGCCGTACGGCTGCCCGTCGACCGGCGTCCCACGGCCGAGGAGATCGCCACGCTGAACGCCGCCCTGCCGGCCCAGCCGCGGTACGCCGCGGTCGTGCTGGCCGGTGCGCGCGAGCAGGCCGGCTGGTGGGGCAAGGGCCGTCCGGCCGACTGGGCGGACGCGGTGCAGGCCGCGCGCTCGCTGGCCGCCGAGGCCGGTGTCGAGCTCGTCGTGCGCCAGGGCCAGTACGGGCCGTGGCACCCCGGTCGCTGCGCCGAGCTGCTCGTCACCCTGGACGGGGTGGAGACGGTGATCGGGCACGCCGGTGAGCTGCACCCGCGCGTCGTCAAGGCGATGGGCCTGCCGGCCCGCACCAGCGCCATGGAGCTCGACCTGGACCGCCTCGCGGCGGCCGGCGGCGAGGCCGTGGAGGCGCCCCGGATCTCCACCTTCCCGGTGGCGACCCAGGACGTCGCGCTGATCGTCGACGCGTCCGTCCCGGCGGCCGACGTCGAGACCGCGCTGCGCAAGGGCGCCGGCGAACTGCTCGAATCCCTGCGGCTGTTCGACGTGTTCACCGGCGAGCAGGTCGGCGAGGGCAAGAAGTCCCTGGCGTACGCGCTGCGCTTCCGCGCGGCCGACCGCACGCTGACCGCGGAGGAGTCCACGGCCGCGCGTGACGCGGCGGTGGCGCTGGCGGGCGAGCGTACGGGCGCGGTGCTGCGCGGCGCGTAGCCGCCGAGTGGTGTGATGCCAGAGGGGCGTGTCCGGTCTTCCGGGCACGCCCCTGCGGCATTGCGGGGGAGGGAGGCCCCGCTCACTCATTCGGGTGAGAGCGCCGCTGCGCCGTGCGGGCGGGCAACTCGTCGAGGAGGGGGCTCTGTTGGTGTCGCGCAGTGACCGGCGACCCCTGACCGGAGGGGGACCGCACACCGGGCCCGGTGGGAGGGCCCGGCGCGCGTTCCACGGCCCCTGCCGGGGCCCGGCGACCAACCGGGCGCCGGCGGAGCCGGAGCGCGCCGCCCGCCTGCCATGGAGTGTCGGGCAGACAGCAAGGCGGACGGCGCGGTGCGGGTCGTCGCACTGTACGAGGGGGAGCCGACGACCCGGGCTGCCTCTTTGGCGAGGCTCTTAAGTGAAGCGTCCCCAGGGCTCGTTGCGGGAGAGTGCGTTTCGCATTTATGCGCGTAGTCGGTTCACACCCTGTGTGAATCGAAAGGAGTACACCCCGTGTGAACCGCGCACCCACTAGCCTGAGACCGAAGAGCCCTTGGAGGGGCCCATGCAGCCCAATGCCCTTCTCGACGCCCTCCTTGCCGAGGCGGCCATGTCCCACGCCGGACTCGCGGCGCACATCAACCAGGCGGGCCGGTCCCGCGGGCTCGCCCTGCGCTACGAACACACCGCCGTCACCCGGTGGTTGAAGGGGCAGCGGCCGCGCGGCCAGGTGCCCGACCTGATCTGCGAGGTGCTCGGCGGCCGGCTCCGGCGCCCGGTGTCACTGGACGACGTCGGGCTCGGCCTGCCCGGCCAGCCCGCGTCCCCGCACGGCTCCCCGCTCAGCGGCTTCGTCGACCGGGCCGCCGCCCTGTGGCGCTCCGACGAGCAGGGCCGCGTCCAGCTGTTCACCGCCGAGGCCGTCACCGGGACTCCCGCCGTGATCCCGGTCTGGGAGTGGGAGAACCCGCCCGAGGACGCCGACGTCTCCCGTGACGGGCCGAACAGGATCGGCCCCGAGCACATCGAGATCCTGCGGGCCGCCCGCGCCCACTACGAGCTGATGTACCGGAGGGCCGGCGGGGTGGCCACCCGGGCCCGGATCGTCCGCTTCCTCGGCAGCGAGACCGCGCCGATGCTCCGGGGCAGCTACCCCGACGGGCTCGGCCGCCAGCTGCACCGGGCCACCGGGTCCCTGGTGGCGGTGGCCGGCATCTGCGCGTACGACTCGGACGCCCACGGGCTCGCCCAGCGCTACTTCCACCAGGCGCTGCGGCTCGCGAAGGCCAGCGGGGACCGGGGGCTCGGCGCCTACGTCATCGCACTGATCGTCAACCAGTCCCTGCACCTGCGGGAGTACCGCCAGGCCGTCGCCTTCGCCGAGGCCGCGCTGCGCGCCGCGGGCCGGCACACCACCCCGGCCCTGACCGCCGACCTGTACGCCATGCAGGCCAAGGCCTACGCCCAACTCGGGGACACCGCGGCCGCGCTGGCCTGCATCCGCAACGCCGAGGCGGCCGCCGAGCGGATCCGGCCCGGCACGGAGCCGGACGAGACGGGGTACGTGCAGCCGGGGCTGGTCAACGTACAGGTGGCCGAGGCACTCCTCAGCCTGGGTGACCTGCACGCCGCCCACGAGCAGGCGACGGCGGCGGTCGGGACTCCGGCGCACGACCGCGGGCGGGTCCACCGGCTGGCGATGCTGTGCGAGATCCAGCTGCGCCAGGGCGAGGCGGACCGGGCGGTGGCGGCCGCCGCCGAGATGGCCGAACGGGCCAAGGGCATGGAGTCGCTGCGACTGCGGGACCGGCTCCGGGCGGTCCGCGAACAGCTGCTGACCAGCGGGTGTTCCGGCGCGGAGGAGACCGCGCAGCTGATCGACGGGGCGCTGCGCGTTCCCCTGTGAGCGCGCGAACTGCTGCCATGTTGCCACCTACTCGAACGGAAGGTGGCACAACCGTGCAGTGGACGAACCTGAGTGAGCAGACCGTGTACAAGAACCGCTGGTTCGACGTGAACCTCGCCGATGTGGAACTTCCCGACGGCCGGCACCTGGACCACTTCGTGATCCGGCTGCGGCCGGTCGCCGTCGCCACGGCCGTCAACGAGGCCAACGAGGTGCTGCTGCTGTGGCGGCACCGGTTCATCACCGACAGCTGGGGCTGGGAACTGCCCGCCGGCGTGGTCGAGGACGGCGAGGACATCGCGGCCGCCGCGGCCAGGGAGATGGAGGAGGAGTCGGGCTGGCGGCCCGGGCCCCTCCACCACCTGATGACCGTCGAGCCGGCCAACGGGCTGACCGATGCCCGCCACCACCTCTACTGGGCGGACGGGGCGACGTACATCGGACATCCCGAGGACGACTTCGAGTCCTCGCGCCGCGAGTGGGTGCCGCTCAAACTCGTGCCGGACATGATCGCGCGCGGCGAGATCCCGGCCGCCAACATGGCGGCCGGGCTGCTGCTCCTGCACCATCTGCGGCTCGGCTGACCGCGCCGGCCGCCGGCCGCGGGCCCGCGGGCCGCGGCGGTACGGGAGCGGCCGTACGGGCGGATCAGCCGTACGGGTAGAAGCCCGAGCCGGTCTTGCGGCCGAGGCGGCCGGCGTCGACCATCCGCTGGAGCAGCGGGGGAGCGGCGTACAGGGGCTCCTTGTACTCCGCGTACATCGAATCGGCGATCGAGGCGATCGTGTCGAGGCCGATGAGGTCGGAGAGCTTGAGCGGACCCATCGGGTGGGCGCAGCCCATCTCCATGCCGTTGTCGATGTCCTCGCGGCTCGCGATGCCGGACTCGAACATCCGGATCGCCGACAGCAGGTAGGGGACCAGGAGCGCGTTGACGACGAAGCCCGACCGGTCCTGGGCGCGGATCGCGTGCTTGCCCAGGACCTTCCCCACCAGGGCCTCGGCCCGCTTGATGGTCTCCTCGCTCGTGGTCAGCGCCGGGATCAGCTCGACGAGCTGCTGCACCGGGGCCGGGTTGAAGAAGTGGATGCCGATGACCTGGTCGGGCCGCGAGGTCGTGACGGCCAGCTTGACCAGCGGGATCGAGGAGGTGTTGGAGGCGAGGATCGCGTCCGGCCGGGTCATCACCTGGTCGAGGACCTGGAAGATCTCCGTCTTGACCTGCTCGTTCTCGACGACCGCCTCGATGACGAGGTCGCGGTCGGCGAACTCGCCGAGATCGGTGGTGAAGGTGAGGCGGGCCAGGGTGGCGTCCCGCTCCTCCTCGCTGATCTTGCCGCGTTCGGCGGCCTTGGTCAGCGAGTTGTGCAGCCGGGTGCGCCCGATCTCCAGGGCCTCGCCGGTGGTCTCGGCGACCTTCACCTCAAGGCCGCTGCGAGCGCACACCTCGGCGATGCCCGCGCCCATCTGGCCACAGCCCACTACGCCGACCCGGGTGATGTCGGAAGGGAGGTCAGTCACTTCGTGCCTTTCGCTGCTCATCCGTCGGCGGGTCCCCCGTGCTGCGCAGTGTCACTGCGTCCCGGCGCCCGCCACGCCCCACGACGTTACCCCCGACCTTCACCTTGGCGGGGGGCCGGGGCGGGCATGCTGTCAGATGCAGGGCACTGTCACGCAACGGAACGGAGTCGTCACATGGCGTACATCGGGCGTCGGGGGCTGCTGGCGGGGGCCGCCGGGCTGCTGGCCGCGACGGGCGGAGCGGTCCCCGCGCGGGCGGCGGGCGGGCGCGCTCCGCGCGGGAAGGCGGCTGCCGAGTTCCGCGCGATGTGGATCGCCTCTGTGGAGAACGTCGACTGGCCCTCCGAGAGCGGGCTGGACGCCGCGGACCAGCGCGACGAGCTGATCCGCCTCTTCGACACCGCGGTCGCCCGCCGCCTGAACGCCGTGATCCTCCAGGTCCGGCCCGCCGCCGACGCGATGTGGCCCGGGGCCCGCGAGCCCTGGTCGCAGTGGCTGACCGGGGAGCAGGGCGAGGACCCGGGCTGGGACCCGCTCGGCACCGCGGTCGCCGAGGCGCACGCCCGGGGGCTGGAGCTGCACGCCTGGTTCAACCCGTACCGGGTGGCCAACCACACCGACCCCGATCGCCTGGCCGAGAACCATCCGGCCCGGCGCAATCCCGACTGGACGGTCGCGTACAACAAGAAGCTGTACTACAACCCCGGGCTGCCCGAGGTGCGCGCCTTCGTGCAGGAGGCCATGCTCGACGCCGTCTCCCGGTACGAGGTGGACGGGGTCCACTGGGACGACTACTTCTACCCCTACCCCGTCGAGGGGGAGGAGTTCGACGACACCGACGCGTACGAGCGCCACGGTGGCGGCTTCGCCTCCCGCGCGGACTGGCGGCGGGGCAACACCGACGCGCTGGTGCGCGAGATGTCCGAGCGGGTGCGGACGGTCCGCCCGGCGGCGCGCTTCGGCATCAGCCCGTTCGCGGTCTGGCGCAACAGCGAGCGGGACCCGCTGGGTTCGCCGACGCAGGCGGGGGTGGAAACGTACGACGACCTGTACGCGGACACCCGCAAGTGGGTCCGGGAGGGCTGGATCGACTACATCGTGCCGCAGGTGTACTGGCAGATCGGCCATCCGACCGCCGATTACGCGAAGCTCGTTCCCTGGTGGGCGCAGACGGTGGCGGGCACCGGCGTGGCGCTGTACGTGGGCGAGGCGCTGTACCGCTGCGACCGGGGCAGTGCGACCGCCGCCTGGCGCGATCCGAAGGAGCTGTCCAAGCACCTGACGTTCGCCCGCGATTACCCCGAGGTCCGCGGCCACGTCTACTTCTCGGCGAAGCAGGTGGTCGCGGACCCCAATGGTGCGATGGCCAGGGTCGTCGCCGACCATTACCCGACGGCCGTGCCGCCGAGGTGAGGCGGGGACCGTGCGGGGCCGGTCCGGCCGGTCCGGATGCGTCGTGCGGGTGCGGGTGCGGTCAGTGCGTGGGCTCCGTCGGGTGCTTGACGACGCAGTCGGGGCCCGGGGACATGACTGCCTCGTGACCGTCGGCGAAGCGGACCCGGTAGGGCGGGGTGCCGTTGTCGCCGAGTACCTGAGTGATTTCGCCGACCTTGTCGTGCTGGCCCACGATCCTGCCGTGCTGAACCAGCTGGTCGCCCTCGGTCGCGCGCATGGTTGACCTCCTCGGAGGCGGTCCGTATCGGTGACAGCATTTTACGGCGGTTTGCCTCGTTTAGGCCCGCTGGGTCACGGCGATGCAGACCAGGACCGCGCAGGCGGCGGCCGGGGCGGCGGGGGACAGGTGCTCGCCGAGCAGTGCCACGGACCAGACCAGGGTCAGCAGCGGCTGGGCGAGCTGGAGCTGACTGGCCCGCGGGGCGCCGATCTCCGCCATCCCGCGGTACCAGACGTACAGTCCGAGGAAGGTGGAGCCGGCCGCCGCCCAGACGAGCCCGGCCACCCCGTGGCCGCTCAGGCGGACCGGCTCGTACGCGAGCCCCAGCGCGGAGCCGGCCAGGCTGAGCGGCAGGCACAGCACCAGCGCCCAGCCGATGACCTGCCAGCCGGGCAGGACGCGGGCGAGGCGGCCGCCCTCGGTGTACCCGGCCGCGCAGACCAGCAGGGCCCCGAAGAGGTACCCGTCGCCGGCCGAGAGGGCGCCGCCGCTCTGGGCCAGGGTGAAGCCGAGCACGACGGCGGCCCCGGCCACGGCCGCGCCCCAGAACCGGCGCGAGGGGCGGGCGCCGGTGCGCAGTGCCGACACGGCGGCCGTGGTCAGCGGGAGCAGGCCCACCACGACGGCGGCGTGCGAGGTGGTGGAGGTGGTCAGCGCCAGCGTGGTGAGCAGCGGGAAGCCGACGACGACTCCGGCGGCGACCACGGCGAGGCCGGCCCAGTGCGCGCGGGCGGGCAGCGGCACGCGCCCGGCCAGGAGGAAGGCCCCCGCGATGAGCGCGGCGAGCAGGCTGCGCACGGCGACGAAGGACCAGGGGCCGAAGCTCTCCAGGCCCCAGGCGGTGGCGGGGAAGGTCAGCGAGAAGGCGATGACGCCGAGCCCGGCGAGTGCGGTACCGCCGGTGGCCCGGCGGCCGAGGCCGCCGCGGCGCCCGCCCGTGGCGGACCGGTGTGCGGGATCCTCGACCGCTATCGCCATGCGGGGAGTAGCGCTATTCTGTGCTGTCATGTACGAGCGTAGCAGCGTGGCCGAGCTGGCGGAATCTCTGCGGTCGGAGCTCGACCGCTACTCGGTGGGTGGAAAGCTCCCATCGAGCCGGGCCCTGGTCGATCGCTACCGGGTCAGCCCCGTCACCGTCTCCCGCGCCCTCGCGCAGCTGGCTGCCGAGGGGCTGGTCGTCACCCGGCCCGGCGCCGGGGTCTTCCGTGCCCGGCCCCGTACGGCGGTGCCCGCGCCCGGGGACACCTCCTGGCAGGAGGTCGCCCTGAGCGCGGAGGGCGCGGGCGAGGTGGTCCCGCGTTCGGTGGACGCCTCCGGGGTGCTGGCCTGCCTGGCCGCGCCGCCGTCCGGGGTGATCGGGCTCAACAGCGGCTACCTGCACCCCTCGATCCAGCCCGAGCGGGCCATGGCCGCCGCGCTGGCCCGGGCGGGGCGGCGCCCCGGGGCCTGGGAACGGCCGCCCATGGAGGGGCTGCCCGAGCTGCGCGACTGGTTCGCCCGGGAGATCGGCGGGGCCGCCGGAGCCGTCGGGGCCGCCGACGTACTGATCACGGCGGGCGGCCAGAGCGCGCTCACCACCGCCCTGCGGGCGCTGGCCCCGCCCGGGGCGCCGATCCTCGTGGAGTCCCCGACCTACCCCGGGCTGCTCGCCATCGCCCGCGCCTCCGGATGCCGGCCGGTGCCCGTCCCGGTGGACGCCGACGGGGTCCGGCCGGAGCTGCTGGCCGCGGCCTTCGAGGCGACGGGTGCGCGGGTGTTCGTATGCCAGCCGTTGTTCCAGAACCCGACGGGTGCGGTGCTGGCTCCCGGGCGGCGGGCCGAGGTGCTGCGGATCGCCCGGTCCGCCGGAGCCTTCGTGGTGGAGGACGACTACGCCCGGGCCCTCGCCCACGAGGACGCCGGCCCGCTGCCCCCGACGCTGGCCGCCGAGGACCAGGACGGGGTCGTCGTCCACGTCCGGTCCCTGACGAAGGCCACGTCGCCCAGCCTGCGGGTGGGCGCGCTCGCCGCGCGCGGCCCGGTGCTGGACCGGCTGCGGGCGATCCAGGTCGTGGACTCCTTCTTCGTGTCCCGGCCGCTCCAGGAAGCCGCCCTGGAGCTGGTCGGCGCTCCCGCCTGGCCCCGCCACCTGCGGGCCGTCGCCGCCGAGCTGCGCCACCGGCGGGACCTGCTCGCCGGCGCCCTGCGGCGGGAGCTGCCCGGACTGACCCTGTCCCATCTGCCCTCGGGCGGCTATCAGTTGTGGGTACGCCTGGCCGAGGGCGAGGACGACGCGGGCTTCGCGGCGGCGGCCTTGCGCGCCGGGGTGGCGGTCGCCGCGGGCCGCCCGTACTTCTGCGCGGAACCGCCCGGCCCCTACGTGCGGCTCAGCTTCGCCGGGGTCTCGGGCGCGGCGGAACTGGGCGAGGCCGTACGCCGGCTGCGCTCGCTCGGCGCCCCGGCCTGACGGCTGGAGCCGGTCCGCCGCGCCGCCCTACCCTGCGGACATGGACGGCATCAAGATCACCATCGCCACCGACCGGGTCGGCGCGGGCCTGTCCGGGCGGATGCTGGGCGTGATGCGGGACCCCGCCCGCGTCCGCGGCTTCGCCGAGGTGGTGGCTCCCGTGCGGCCCGGCGGCAAGCCGGCCGGGCCCGGGACCCCGATGGAGGAGTGCGCGTACCGCACGCGCGGGGACGGTCTGCCGTACGACCCGTGGCTGCGGGTCCACGTCCGCGCGGGAGCCGTGATCGACTCGGTGGCCCTGCTGTCGATGACGATCACCGGCTCGCTCGCGGAGTGGCGGGAGTGGACGCCCGCACCCCCTAGGGGGTGATGATCGCGAAGTCGGGGTCGGGCTCGGTGAGGTGGCCGGTCAGCTCGGCGAGCCGGGCCGGGTCGCCCGAGACCTCGGCCCGGCCCCGGGCCACCAGGTCGGTGAGCGCGGCCCCGCCGAGCAGGAGCGCGCGCAGGGTGGGCTCGTCCAGGGCGATCTCGACGTCCGGCTCGCCGGCGGCCGGCCCGAGGCCCCGGACGTGGGTGAGCACGCCGTTCTTCAGGCGCAGGGTGCTGGGATCGCCGCCGTCGGTGAACCGCCAGCGGACGGTGACGTCCGCGTCCCAGCTGCTCGGGCCGTCGACGCGGATCGCCAGTGAGTCGAAGAGCTGGTCGAGGGTCAGCGTGTTGATCAGGTCCTCGGAGGCGGTGGTCGCGCAGGTGCCGACGGGGCCGTGGCGCAGTTCGTGGGCGCCGGTCAGGTAGAAGTTGCGCCAGGTGCCGTTCTCGCTGCCGTAGCCGAGCTGCTCCAGGGCGTCGGCCTGCAGGGCGCGGGCCCCGGCGTGGTCGGGGTCGGCGAACACGACGTGGCCGACGACCTCGGCGACCCAGCGGAAATCGCCCTGCGCGTAGGACTGGCGGGCGCGGCGCAGGACCTCTTCGGCGCCGCCCATGAAGTCGACGTACCGCACCGCGGCCTCGGTGGGCGGGTGGGCCCACAGACGGGCCGGGTTGCCGTCGAACCAGCCCATGTACCGCTGGTAGACGGCCTTGGCGTTGTGGCTGACGGAGCCGTAGTAGCCCTGGGTGTGCCAGGCGCGCTCCAGCGCGGGCGGCAGGCGCATCTCCTCGGCGATCTCCGGCCCGGTGAGCCCCTGGTTGATCATGCGCAGCGTCTGGTCGTGCAGGTAGGCGTACAGGTCGCGCTGCTCGGAGAGGAAGGCGAGCGCGTCCTCGCGGCCCCAGACGGGCCAGTGGTGCGAGGCGAAGACGACGTCGGTGGCGGCCCCGAAGAGCTGGACGGTCTCGGTCAGGTACCGGGCCCACTCGTGCGGGTCGCGGACCTGGGCGCCGCGCAGCGTGAGCAGGTTGTGCAGGGTGTGGGTGGCGTTCTCGGCGGTGCACAGGGCGGCGTGGTCGGGGAAGTGGATGTTGAGTTCCGCCGGGGCCTCGGTGCCCGGGGTCAGCTGGAACACCATGCGGATGCCGTCGACCGTTTCGCCCTGCCCGGTACGGGTGACGGCGAGGGTCGGCGGGATGAGGGTGACCGTGCCGGTCGACGTCGTGGGGCCCAGCCCCGAGCCGATCTGGCCGCGGGGGCCCTTGGGCAGGGCGGCGCCGTACATGTACGTGGCGCGGCGGCTCATGGCGGTGCCGGCGTAGACGTTCTCGCTGACGGCGTGTTCGAGGAACCCCTCCGGGGCGAGCACGGGCACCCCGGCCGCGACCTCCTCGACGCTGATCACGCCCTTGACGCCGCCGAAGTGGTCGGCGTGGCTGTGGGTGTAGAGGACGCCGGTGACGGGGCGCTCGCCGCGATGGCGGCGGTAGAGCGCGAGTGCGGCGGCGGCGGTCTCGGCCGAGATCAGCGGGTCGATGACGAGGACGCCGCGCTCGCCCTCGACCAGCGTCATGTTGGACAGGTCGAAGCCGCGCACCTGATAGATCCCGGGGACCACCTCGAACAGTCCGTGCCCCCTGGTCAGTCCGGACTGGCGCCACAGGCCCGGATGGGCGGTGGGCGGGCAGTCCCCGTCGAGGAACCCGTAGGCGTCCAGGTCCCACACCACGCGGCCGTCCGCGTCCCGGATGGCGGCTTCTCCGGCCGTGCCGAGGAAGCCCCGGCGTTCGTCCTCGGAATCGCGGGTGTCGTCGAAGGCGGAGCTCCGCCGCGCGCAGTCGTTGGCCTGCGCCACGACGGCTTCGGCGTCCGCGGAACCGGCTTTCATCGTGTTGCCTCCCCATCGGGCCCCGGTACCACTCCTGACCGCCATCCTCCCGTGCCCCCGTGGGACCCGCAGTGCGGCCCTTCCGCAGCTTTGCATAAAACTGCGGGAGTACGTATAGTCATGCCATCGAGGAGGAGGGTCCGATGGTGGTACGTGTAGCGGTGGCCGGAGCGAGCGGATACGCGGGCGGGGAAGTCCTGCGCCTGCTGCTCTCCCACCCCGAGGTCGAGATCGGCGCGCTGACCGGCAACTCCAACGCCGGACAGCTCTTCGGCAGCCTCCAGCCGCACCTGGTGCCGCTCGCCGGCCGGACCCTTGAGGCGACCACGCCCGAGGTCCTCGCCGGCCACGATGTCGTCTTCCTGGCACTGCCCCACGGGCAGTCCGCGGCCGTCGCCGCAGAGCTCGGCGAGGACGTCCTCGTCATCGACATGGGCGCCGACCACCGGCTCAAGGACTCCGCCGACTGGGACGCCTTCTACGGAGCCCCGCACGCCGGCACCTGGCCCTACGGGCTCCCCGAGCTGCCCGGTGGCCGCGCCGCGCTGGAGGGGTCCAAGCGCATCGCGGTTCCCGGGTGCTTCCCGACCGCCGTCACCCTCGCGCTCTTCCCGGCCTACGCCGCGCAGCTGGCCGAGCCCGAGGCCGTGATCGTCGCCGCGACCGGCACCTCCGGCGCCGGCAAGGCGCTCAAGCCGCACCTGCTCGGCTCCGAGGTGATGGGCTCCGTCAGCCCCTACGGCGTGGGCGGCGGGCACCGGCACACCCCCGAGATGGTGCAGAACCTGAGCCCGGTCGCCGGGCAGAAGGTCTCCGTCTCCTTCACGCCCACCCTCGTACCGATGTCGCGCGGCATCCTGGCCACCTGCTCCGCCAAGGCCCTGCCCGGCACCACCGCCGACGCGGTGCGCGCCGCGTACGAGAAGGCGTACGCGGACGAGCCCTTCGTGCACCTGCTGCCCGAGGGCCAGTGGCCGGCCACCTCGTCCGTCCACGGTTCCAACGCCGTTCAGATCCAGGTCGCGTACGACGGGTCCGCGCAGCGGATCATCGCGATCAGCGCCATCGACAACCTGACCAAGGGCACTGCCGGCGGCGCGCTGCAGAGCATGAACATCGCCCTCGGGCTCCCCGAAGAACTCGGGCTTTCCACGATCGGAGTCGCGCCGTGAGCGTTACGGCAGCACAGGGGTTCACGGCCGCGGGCATCGCGGCCGGGATCAAGGCGAACGGCAACCCGGACCTGGCCCTCGTGGTCAACAACGGTCCGCGGCTGGCCGCGGCGGGCGTCTTCACCTCCAACCGCGTCAAGGCGGCGCCCGTGCTCTGGTCCGAGCAGGTCCTGCGCGGCTCCGTGATCAGCGCGGTCGTCCTCAACTCCGGTGGTGCCAATGCCTGCACCGGCCCCAAGGGCTTCCAGGACACCCACGCCACCGCCGAGAAGGTCGCCGCCGCCCTCAACGCACACGGCCCCGGCGGCGAGCACAACGCCGGCGAGGTGGCCGTCGCCTCCACCGGCCTGATCGGCGTGCTGCTCCCCATGGACAAGCTGCTGCCCGGCATCGACACCGCCGTCGCCGCTCTCTCCGCCGACGGCGGCGAGGACGCGGCCATCGCCATCAAGACCACCGACACCGTGCACAAGACGGCCGTCGTCACGCAGGACGGCTGGACGGTCGGCGGCATGGCCAAGGGAGCGGGCATGCTCGCCCCGGGCCTGGCCACCATGCTCGTCGTCCTCACCACCGACGCCGACGTGGACGGCGCCGCCCTCGACCAGGCGCTGCGCTCCGCCACCCGCACCACCTTCGACCGGGTCGACTCCGACGGCTGCATGTCCACCAACGACACCGTCCTGCTTCTCGCCTCCGGGGCCTCCGGCCGGGTGCCGGGGTACGAGGCCTTCGCGGAGGCCGTACGGACCGTCTGCGACGACCTCGCCCGCCAGCTGATCGGCGACGCCGAGGGCGCGAGCAAGGACATCCGCATCGAGGTCGTCGGCGCGCTCACCGAGGGCGACGCGGTCGAGGTCGGCCGGAGCATCGCCCGCAACAACCTGCTCAAGTGCGCCATCCACGGCGAGGACCCCAACTGGGGCCGGGTGCTCTCCGCGATCGGCACCACCCGGGCCGCCTTCGACCCCGACCGGCTGAGCGTCGCCATCAACGGCGTCTGGGTCTGCAAGAACGGCTCGGTCGGTGAGGACCGCGACCTGGTCTCCATGAAGGACCGCGAGGTCCGCATCACCGCGGACCTGGCCACCGGCTCAGAGTCCGCCGTGATCTGGGCCAACGACCTGACCGCCGAGTACGTCCACGAGAACAGCGCGTACAGCTCATGAGCGACGAGAAGGCCGGCCAGCCCGGCACCGCAACCGCGCGCAAGCACACGGCGCTGCCCAAGGCGCAGATCCTCATCGAGGCCCTGCCCTGGCTCACCCGTCACAACGGCAAGGTCGTCGTCGTCAAGTTCGGCGGCAACGCCATGATCGACGAGGACCTGAAGGCCGCCTTCGCCCAGGACGTGGTCTTCCTGCGCCAGGCGGGCCTGAGGCCCGTCGTGGTGCACGGCGGCGGCCCCCAGATCAATGCCCAGCTCGACAAGCAGGGCCTGGTCAGCGAGTTCAAGGCCGGCCTGCGCGTCACGACCCCCGAGGCGATGGACGTCGTACGGATGGTGCTGGCGGGCCAGGTCCAGCGCGAGCTGGTCGGGCTGCTCAACCAGCACGGGCCGCTCGCCGTCGGCATGACCGGCGAGGACGCCCACACCATCACGGCCACCCGGCACACCCCGGAGATCGACGGCGAGCTCGTCGACATCGGCCGGGTCGGCGAGATCACCGCCATCGACACGGGCGCGATCGAGGCGCTGCTGGCGGACGGCCGCATCCCGGTCATCTCCTCCATCGCACGCAGCGACGACGACCACCACGTGTACAACGTGAACGCCGATACGGCCGCCGCGGCGCTCGCCGCCGCGCTGGGCGCCGAGACGCTGATGGTGCTCACCGACGTCGAGGGCCTCTACGCGGACTGGCCGAGCAGCGACGAGGTCATCAGCCGGCTCACCGTCAGCGAGCTGGAGAAGCTGCTGCCCGAGCTGTCCAGCGGCATGGTGCCCAAGATGGAGGGCTGCCTGCACGCCGTGCGCGGCGGGGTGAGCACGGCCCGCGTGATCGACGGGCGGGTCCCGCACTCGATCCTGCTGGAGATCTTCACCGACGAGGGAATCGGCACGATGGTCGTGCCCGACGCACAGGGAGGGGAACCCGCGTGAGCGGCAACCAGGAGACGGGCAACCAGCGGTACGCGGCCCGCTGGCAGGGTGCGCTGACCGACAACTACGGCACCCCCGCGCTGGCCCTCGTACGCGGCGAAGGCGCCCGGGTCTGGGACGCGGACGGCAAGCAGTACACCGACTTCGTCGGCGGCATCGCGGTCAACGCCCTCGGCCACGCCCACCCGGCGATCGTCGAGGCCGTGACCGCGCAGGTCTCCACCCTCGGCCACGTCTCCAACCTCTACGCCTCCGAGCCGGTCCTCGCGCTCGGCGAGCGGCTGCTCCAGCTCTTCGGCCGCCCCGGCAGGATCTTCTTCTGCAACTCCGGCGCCGAGGCCGTCGAGGCCGCTTTCAAGATCGGCCGGCTGACCGGGCGGACCCACATGGTGGCCACCGACGGCGGCTTCCACGGCCGGACCATGGGCGCCCTCGCGCTCACCGGCCAGCCGAAGAAGCAGGAACCGTTCCTGCCGCTGCCCGGCGAGGTCACGCACGTACCGTACGGCGACGCGGAGGCCCTGCGGGCCGCCGTCACCGAGGAGACGGCCCTCGTGATCATCGAGCCGATCCAGGGCGAGAACGGCGTCGTCGTACCCCCGGCCGGATACCTGACGGCCGCCCGCGAGATCACCCGGGCCACCGGCACCCTCCTCGTCCTGGACGAGGTGCAGACCGGGATCGGGCGCTGCGGCCACTGGTTCGAGCACCAGGCCCACGAGGGCGTCGAACCCGACGTCGTCACGCTCGCGAAGGGGCTGGGCGGCGGTCTGCCGATCGGCGCCGTGGCCACCTTCGGGCCGGCCGCGGAGCTGCTGCGGCCCGGCCAGCACGGCACCACCTTCGGCGGGAACCCCGTCGCGTGCGCCGCCGGTCTCGCCGTCATCGACACCATCGCCGCCGAGGGCCTGCTCGACCGGGTCAAGGCGCGCGGGGAGCAGCTGCGGTCCGGAATCGAGGGCCTCGGCGGGGGGAAGGGCCACCCGCTGGTCTCCCGCGTCCGTGGCGAAGGCCTTCTCCTGGGTATCGTGCTGACCGGGCCGTTCGCACCGCAGGTGCAGCAGGCGGCCCAGGACGCCGGCTTCCTGGTCAACGCGCCCGCCCCCGACGTCGTACGGCTGATGCCCCCGTACGTACTCTCAGAGGCCGAGGCGGACGCGTTCGTCCGGGCCCTGCCCGGCATCCTCGACGCAGCCAATGGGGACGGACACACCGGGGAATGAGACGACGATGAGCCAGGCCCAGGACCACGACGAGTGGGGCTCCCCCCGGACCGATTCCGGGGGAGGGCCGTCCGTTCCGCAGACCCGCACCGCCCGCCACCGCCGGATCGTGGACATCCTCAACCGGCAGCCGGTGCGCTCGCAGAGCCAGCTGGCCAAGCTGCTCGCCGACGACGGGCTGAGCGTCACCCAGGCGACGCTCTCCCGCGACCTCGACGAGCTGGGCGCGGTCAAGATCCGCAATACCGGCGGCGAGCTGATCTACGCGGTCCCCAGCGAGGGCGGTTTCCGCACCCCGCAGGCGCCGCTCGGCGAGTCGGCGAAGGAGGAGCGGATGCGGCGCCTCTCCGGGGAGCTGCTGATCTCGGCGGAGGCCTCGGCGAACCTCGTCGTCCTGCGCACCCCGCCGGGCGCCGCCCAGTTCCTCGCCTCCGCGATCGACCAGGCCGAACTCCGCGAGATCCTCGGCACGATCGCCGGCGACGACACGCTGATGCTGATCAGCCGTGACCCCTCGGGCGGCCAGGCCCTCGCGGACCACCTGCTGAGGCTGGCCCAGAAGGAGGGCTGACCGCCCCGGGCGGGTCCCACGGCCCGTCAGGTCCCGTGCGGCGGGCGGTACGGCGGACGTCCGCGGTACCGCCCGCCGCCGGCGGACACCCGCGGAGAGCGGCGCGTCCCTCAATAGCGGGTGACGGCGAGCGCCCCGTTCCCGGTACCGATGGCGATGTGCGGGCGGCGGCGCGGATCGGCCCAGCGCAGGATCGCGCGCATCGCCGACTCCGGCACCGAGACGCAACCGGCCGTCGCCCCCTTGCCGTTGACGTGCAGGAAGATGCCCGCGCCCCGGCCCCGTACGGGCCGCTCGTAGTTGAACCCGATGACCAGCGCGTGCGCGTACTGCTTCTCGTACGTGACCAGGTGCTCCGCCTCGCCCGGCGCGCAGTGCGCGGGCAGCGGCTCGGTCCACCGGTTGTACGCGGGCGACGCGTTGTCCTGGCACCACCAGGAATCGGGGGTCACCCGGCGGTAGCGGAACTCCGTCCCGGCCGGCGCGCGGCGGATCCCGAAGGCGTACGGGAGCTCGTACAGGCCGGTCGGGGTCGTGTTCGTGCCCTGGGTGCGGCTCGCGCCCTCGGTCAGTCCGTTCGCGCCGAAGCGCGCCTCGGCGCCGCCGGCCTCGTACCAGCGCCCCGCCCTGCGGTCCCACCAGGTCAGCCGCCCGGTGGTGGACCCGGCCGCGGGCGCGACGGCCGTGATGAGCTGGCTGCCGCCGCCGGTGTCGGCGAGGCGGGCGGGCAGCGGATCGGACCCGTACGGGCCCTGCGCGAGCAGGCTGGTGACGATCGTTACGCCGATGACGAGAGCGGTACGCAGCACATGTCAGACGGTACGGGGCGGAAGGGGCAGCGGCAGCGCAGGCAGGCCGTCGAGGCTCGATCCGATGAACTCCTTCTTCTCGCAGTACTCGCCGAACTCCTCGTCGCTCTTGCGGCCGAAGTACTCGGCGTGGAGGGTGCGCTCGCCCTGGTACTCCATGAACGGGACGGCGTACCCGCACACGTCGGCGATCCGGCGGGCGTGCACGAGGATGACCGCCCGCGCCGAAGGCCCGTCGGCCGCCCCGAACAGGCCGATCAGCTCACCCCAGCGAGGGTCGTCGCGGAAGACGGCCTCGCCCTCGCCGTGGATGCGCACGATGTTGGGCGGGCCGCTGAACGCGCACCACATCAGCGTGATCCGGCCGTTCTCGCGGACGTGGGCGATGGTCTCGGCGCCGCTGCCGCCGAAGTCGAGGTAGGCCAGGGTCTGCTCGTCGATGACGACGAGCGTGCCGGCGCGGCCCTTCGGGGACAGGTTGACGTGGCCGTCCCCGGCGAGCGGGGCGGTGGCCGTGAAGAAGACCGGCTGCTCCTCGATGAACGAGCGGAGCCTGCCGTCTATGTGTGCGTGCAGCTTTCCCATGAGGGCCATTATCCGGCGGGGTCGCAGGGCGCACAGGGAATGGCGAGCTGCGAGCGCATCCGCCCCATGACGTACTCGCTGAACAGCCCTGTGCAGCGGTCCAGCAGGAGGCCCACCTCGGGGTCGCGCACCGGCAGCGCGGGCGGCCGGTCGGGGGACCACAGGCTCTGCACGCGCTGGGCGGATATGCGGCGCAGTGCCGGATCGGCGTCGGTCAGCAGTTCCACGCAGGCGCGCAGTCCGATGACCCCGCCGCGGGCGTACAGCACCCGGTAGGCGGCCCGGCGGGTGTGCGCGGGGCGGCCGGGCGCGATCCGCTCCAGCAGCCACTCGGCGGGCAGCCGGTCGGCGACCTCGGCCAGGCTCAGGGAGGCCTCCCGGGCCACCGTGGCCGACGGGTCGTCGAGCAGGGGCCGCAGCAGGTCCACGTCGGTGGTGTCCAGCGCGCGCAGCCCGGCGATCGCGGCCGCCCGCACCGCCTCCGCGGGGTGGTCCAGCAGGCGGCGCAGCAACGGCGCGTCCGCCCGCCGGGCACACTCGGCGAAGCCGGTGACGGCGTACGGGGTCACCCGGGCCGGGTCCTCGATCAGGGCGCGGCAGTGGGCGTACGGGTCGCCGCCGTCCTGCCCGACCAGCCGGCGCGCGCAGGCCCGTACGAGCCCGGAGCGGTCGGCCAGGAAGCCGGCCGCCTCGCCGGAGCGCCCGGCGCCGCGCAGAGCGGTGACCCCGCCGGAGCGCACCATCGGGTGGTGCCCGCGCAGCAGTGCGTCGATCGCCTCGTCGTCCGGCCCGTCGGCGGCCAGGGCGGCCAGTGCGGCGTCCGCCCACACCCGGGCCGTAGCGGGATCCTGCTCCTCGCCGGCCCTCCGGGCCAGCTCCCGTACGCCGAACAGTCCGGCACCGAGCGTGATGCGGGTGGCGAACCGCCGGGTCGGCAGGTCCCCGCTGCGCCTCAGCCAGCCGAGCACGGTGTCGGGCTGCTCGCCGGTCATCGTGCGCGCGTCCCGCGCCGGGCGCCACCACTGCCCGGCGCGCGCGGGGCGCCACCAGGGGCTGGGCACCGGGTCCTCGGCGCCGAGGACCGTCTCGAACAGCTCGTGCGCCCAGCGGCCCTGTTCGCGCCGGGACAGGCGCAGGACGAGCGGGGTGAGGTCGATCAGCGTGGGCGCGGGGTCGCGGGCCAGGGCGTCGGCGAGCACCCGCCGGGCGCGCTCGCGCACGGCGGGCACCCAGTCGGTGCAGCGGATCGCGACGAGCGGGAGCGGCGGCTTCGGCGTCCGGAGCGCGGCCTCGCGGACCCGGCCGTCGGGGTGGCACAGGCGCACCTCGATCCGGTCGGCGCCGCGGGGCCCCGGGAACCAGGCGCAGTGGCCGCGCCGGATCTCCGCGTCGAAGGAGATCCAGGAATCCGGCAGGACGGGGCGGGCGACGCCGCCGATCCCGAAGCGTCCGCCGCGCAGCAGGCCCGCCGCCGCGGCCCGGCCCTCATCGGTCCGTCGCCGTGCCCCGACTCCCATGTGCCCTCCCCAAGTGGTGCGGAGCGCCGATCCTAGGCCTTCGTGACCTGCCGACGCCCGTGATATTCGCGCTGGTCAGCGGGGTGCACACCGTGCTCGATTGACGAAACATGCGACGCAATGCATAGTTATGCTTACGGTAGTCCGGGGCCCGGGGCTTCATCGGGATCGCCGGTCTCCCGTCGAAGGGTGCGGCGCGCCGCGACCCGGCCCGAGCCCGGCTCGTTACCCCAGTACCACGTCGCCCTCCCCGTGACCTCCGCGGCGGGGACGCCGAAGCACATCCACGCACACGTTCTTGAGGAGCAGCAGCTGTGAGCAGCAACAACGGTGGTGACGTCCGGCTCTGGGGCGGCCGGTTCGCCGACGGCCCCGCCGAGGCCCTCGCGAAGCTGTCCGCGTCGGTCCACTTCGACTGGCGCCTCGCGCCGTACGACATCGCCGGATCCCGCGCCCACGCCCGGGTGCTCGCCAAGGCGGGCCTGCTCACGGCGGACGAACTCGACCGCATGATCGCGGGCCTGGACCGGCTCGAAGCCGACGTCGCCGACGGCTCCTTCACCGGGACCATCGCCGACGAGGACGTGCACACCGCCCTGGAGCGGGGCCTGCTGGAGCGGCTCGGCGCCGACCTCGGCGGCAAACTGCGCGCCGGCCGTTCCCGCAACGACCAGGTGGCCACCCTCTTCCGGATGTACCTGCGCGACCACGCCCGGATCGTCGGCGGCCTGATCGCGGAGCTCCAGGACGCGCTGGTCGGCCTCGCCGAGACGCACCACGACGTGGCCATGCCGGGCCGGACCCACCTCCAGCACGCGCAGCCGGTGCTCTTCGCGCACCACGTGCTCGCCCACGTGCAGTCGCTGTCCCGGGACGCGGAGCGGCTGCGGCAGTGGGACACCCGGACCGCCGTCTCCCCGTACGGCTCGGGCGCGCTGGCGGGCTCCTCGCTGGGGCTGGACCCGGAGGCGGTCGCCGCCGACCTGGGCTTCGAGCGGGGCTCGGCCGGCAACTCGATCGACGGCACGGCCTCGCGCGACTTCGTCGCCGAGTTCGCGTTCATCACCGCGATGATCGGGATCAACCTGTCCCGGATCGCGGAGGAGATCATCATCTGGAACACGAAGGAGTTCTCCTTCGTGACCCTGCACGACGCCTTCTCCACCGGCTCGTCGATCATGCCGCAGAAGAAGAACCCGGACATCGCGGAGCTGGCGCGCGGCAAGTCGGGCCGGCTCATCGGCAACCTGACGGGCCTCCTCGCCACCCTGAAGGCACTTCCCCTGGCCTACAACCGGGACCTCCAGGAGGACAAGGAGCCGGTCTTCGACTCCTGCGACACCCTTGAGGTCCTGCTCCCGGCCTTCACCGGGATGATGGCCACCCTCACGGTCCACCGGGAGCGGATGGAGGAGCTGGCCCCGGCCGGGTTCTCCCTCGCGACGGACATCGCGGAGTGGCTGGTCAAGCAGGGAGTGCCGTTCCGCGTCGCGCACGAGGTGGCCGGCGAGTGCGTCAAGGAGTGCGAGGCGCTCGGGATCGAGCTGGACGAGCTGACGGACGAGCAGTTCGCGAAGATCTCGGAGCACCTGACGCCCGAGGTCCGCACGGTCCTCAACGTGCCGGGCGCCCTCGCCTCCCGCAACGGCCGCGGCGGCACCGCCCCCTCGGCGGTCGCCAAGCAGCTCGCGGAGCTGAAGGCGGACCTGGTCATCCAGCACGCCTGGGCCACGCACAAGCAGTAGCCGCACGGCGCTGCCCCCGAACGTCCGCGGCCTTGCGGCCCGCACGCCCGGGGCCCTCCGGGGCCCGGGCCCTGTACGTCCGCACGCCGCGGGGCGCCCGCAGGGGCGGCCGGAGCCCACGCTCCGGCCGCCCCTGCGCCATGTCCGGCCGCGCGGCTCCGCGGCCACGCGGCCACGCGGCTCCGCGGCCACCGGCGCCGGACGGGCCCCGGTGGCCCCGGCCCGTCACTGCGCCCAGCGGGCCAGCGCGTCGAAGTCCGGCCGGGTCAGGCCGATCTGCTCGTCGATGCGCATCAGCAGGGCCCGCGCCGGGTGGCGCTGGTCCGTGTACTCGCGGTCCGGTTGCGTGATGTCGTCGTCGATCCAGGCGAACTCGCGGGAGCCCGCGTACTCCAGGACGTACTGCGTCTTCCAGAAGGTGCCGCGCGGGGCCCGGCCGTGCATCCGGGGCCAGTCGATGTAGGGCAGGCGCGGCAGGCCCAGGTGCGGTCCTATCCAGTCGTTCGCCTCGTCCTTCCAGGTGGTGGCCCACACCAGCTCGTACCTGTCCGCCAGTGCGAGCAGCTCCGCGCCGTGGGCGCGGTTCAGCCAGACCCGCAGCGGCCGGCGGCTCTCGGCCTCCGTCCAGCCGGTCGGGCGCATCCGGTGGGTGGAGTACCCCTGCGGGCGGCGCTGGGCCCGGGCCGCGTAGGGGTTCAGCGGGCCGTCCACGTCGATCAGCAGCAGTGGCTTCATGGGGCGAGGATTCCTCTCCGGCCGCCTCGTGGCAGCTCATTATTGCCCCGAGTGAGACATTCACGTCTCATTCGGGGTATGCTTGTCTCATGGCCATGGACCGTGACCAGGTGCTCCGCGACGCCGCAGCCCTGCTCTCCCGCAAATCGACCGCCACGATGGACGAGGTCGCCCGCGCCGCAGGCATCGGGCGCGCGACCCTCCACCGGCACTTCGCCGGGCGCGACGCCCTCGTACGAGCCCTCGAAGAGCTCGGCATCCGCCAGTTCGAGACGGCCTTCGACAACGCCCGCCTCGACGAGGGCACCGCGGTCGAGGCCCTGCGCCGGCTCGTCGCCGAAGCCGAGCGCGACGCCCAGCTGCTGGCCTTCCTCGTCACCGAGAACCAGCTCTTCGAGGGCGACCAGGTCAACGAGGGATGGGCCCGGCTCGACGCCCGCGTCAGCGCGCTCTTCCGGCGCGGCCAGGCGGAGGGCGACATCCGGATCGACCTGAGCCCCGCCTGGCTCACCGAGGCCCTCTACGGGCTCATCGGCACCTGCGCCTGGGCCGTCATGGACGGCCGGGTCGCCGCGAAGGACTTCCAGTACATGATCATCGAGCTGCTGCTCGGTGGCGCACGACGGAGCGTGGAGAAATGAGCCGCACAGCACAGCTGACCAAGGGGCAGGAGACGGAGGCGAGCGGGGCCAAGGGGAGCAAGGGGCGCTGGCTGGCGCTCTCCGTGCTCGTCCTGGCGGTCCTGCTGGTCGCGGTGGACGCCACCGTACTCGGTCTCGCCACGCCCTCCATCAGTGAAGACCTCAAGCCGTCCGGCACCCAGCTGTTGTGGATCGGCGACATCTACTCGTTCGTCATCGCCGGTCTGCTCGTCTCCATGGGCTCCCTCGGCGACCGCATCGGCCGCAAGAAGCTGCTCCTGGTCGGAGCCACCGCCTTCGGCGCGGTCTCCGTCCTCAACGCCTACGCCACCAGCCCCGAGATGATGATCGTGGCCCGGGCCCTGCTCGGCGTGGCCGGCGCGACGCTGATGCCCTCGACCCTCGCGCTGATCCGGAACATATTCCACGACCCCCGGGAGCGCAGCCTCGCCATCGGCATCTGGGGCGCGACCGCCTCGGCCGGTGCGGCCGTCGGGCCCGTCGTCGGCGGAGTCCTGCTCCAGCACTTCTGGTGGGGCTCGGTCTTCCTCATCAACGTGCCCGTGATGATCGCCCTCGTCCTCATCGGCACCAAACTGCTGCCCGAGTCGAAGAACCCGGTCGCCGGCCCCTGGGACCTGACGAGCGTGGCCCTCTCGCTCGTGGGCGTCATCGGAGTCGTCTACGCCGTCAAGGAAGCCGCCACCCACGGCATGACCTGGGGCGTCGCGGTCTCGGCCGGGCTCGGCGCCGCGTGCCTGTACGGCTTCGTGCGCCGCCAGTTCAGCCTGCCGTCGCCGCTCCTGGACATGCGGCTCTTCAAGCACCGCGGCTTTTCCGGGGCGGTCCTGGCCGACCTCCTGACGGTCTTCGGCCTCTCCGGCCTCGTCTTCTTCCTCTCCCAGTTCCTCCAGCTCGTCCAGGGCCGCGACACCCTGGAGGCGGGTCTGGCCGAACTGCCCGCCGCCATCGGCGCGGTGGTCACCGGCCTGGTCGCCGGGCGCTACGCCCGCCGCTACTCGGTACGGTCGATCGTGACCGGCGGCCTCGCGGCCATCGGGCTCGCGCTCGGCGCGCTCACCCTGATCCACAAGGAGAGCGGCTACCCGCTGCTCGGAGCGGCCCTGCTGGTCGTCGGCCTCGGCGCCGGCTTCTCCTTCACCGTCACCGCCGACGTGATCCTCTCCAGCGTCCCCAAGGAGCAGGCGGGCTCGGCCTCGGCCGTGTCCGAGACCGCGTACGAACTCGGCGCGGCCCTCGGCATCGCCCTGCTCGGCTCCATCGTCACCGGCGTCTACCAGGGCTTCACCGCCCCGGCCTCGGTGCCCGGACCGGTCGCCGACGCCGCGCACGAATCGCTGGGCGGCGCCGTCGAGGCCGCCAAGGCGCTGGACCCCGCCACCGCGCAGACGATGGTGGGCGCGGCCCAGGACGCCTTCGTGGACGGACTGCGGCTCGCCTCCGGCGTGGGCGCGGCCGTCCTGCTCGCCACCGCGGTGGCGGCGTGGTTCCTGCTCAGGGGCCAGAAGCTCCAGGACGGCATCGCACACTGACGCCCCCAAGGGGTGGTGTCCTGAACACAGTTGACAGTCCGTCGACCTGAAGGACACCATCCCCGCGATGGAGATCAACGAACTGACCCCGGCGGAGCGCCGCGTGTGGGACGCGTTCCCCCGCGGCGAGGGCCTCGACTTCCGGGAGGAGGCCGACGAGGACGCCTCCGGCGGACGGGACTGGGGGCCCGGGCGCACCGTGCGCGCCGAGGTGATCGCAGCCCTTCTGCTCAGCAACCCCGCCGCGTCGGGACAGGTCCCCGGGATCAACGTGCGCGGCATCCGCGTCACCGGGAAGCTGGACCTCAAATACGCGGTCGTCGAGCATCCGATCCGGCTCCGCGCCTGCTGGTTCGAACGCAAGCCCCAGCTCTACGGGGCCCGCCTGCGGGCCCTGGTCCTGACCGACTCGGCGCTGCCCGGACTGACCGCGTCCACCCTCAGCGTCGACATCACGCTGCGGCTGAACTGCTGTCGCATCACCGGTCCGGTACGGCTCACGGGCGCCCGGATAGCCGGCGGCCTCTTCCTCCAGGGAGCGGTGATCCGACCCGGCACCCTCCCCGACGAGGCCGGCGAACCCCCGCTCCAGCTCAACCACGCCGAAATAGGCACCGACGTCATCGCCGACGACCTCACCGTCCACGGCCAGCTCCGGATCAACGGCGCCACCATCGCCGGTCTGATCAGCCTGGACCGGGCCAGGCTGATCAACCCCGGGGGGATCGCGCTCCACGCCGAGACCGTGGCCGTCGGAACCGACCTGCGCGGCCACCGGATGGAAGCCGAGGGGACGGTCAACCTCACCGGAGCCCGGATCCCCGGTCAGCTGATCCTCTCCCGCGCACGCCTGGCCAACCCGGACGGAGTCGCCCTGCGGGCCAGCAGCTGCGCGATCGGCGAGTTCTGGCTCCGCCTGTGCCCGCCCATCGAGGGCATCGTCAACCTGCGCCGCAGCCAGCTCGACATGCTCTACGCCGACCCCGGCGTCTGGCCGCCGGTGATCCGCACCGAAGGGCTCACCTACCGGGTGCTCCACCCCCACCTGCCCGCCGAGGAGCGGCTGCCCGCGCTGGAGCGCGAGGAGTCCGGCTACCTCCCGTACGCGTACGAACAGCTCGCGGCGGCCTACCGCACGGTCGGAGACGAGGCGGGCGCGCGCACCGTACAGCTCGCCAAGCTGCGCCGCCACCGGCACACCCTGCCCCCGCACGCCCGGCTCTGGGGACTGCTGCAGGACACCACCGTCGGCTACGGATTCCGGCCGCTGCGGGCGGCGGGATGGCTGCTGGCGCTGCTCCTCGTGGGCTCGATCGCATACGGTCTGCACGCGCCCCGGCCGCTGAAGGCGGGGGAGGCCCCCGACTTCAACGCGGTCTTCTACACGATCGACCTGATGCTGCCGATCATCGGCTTCGGGCAGGAGTCCGCCTACGCGCCGAGCGGCTGGTACCAGTGGCTCTCGTACGTGCTGATCGTGACCGGCTGGGTCCTCGCCACGACGACCGCGGCGGGCGTCAGCCGGTCACTGCAGCGCCAGTAGGGGCTACGCGGCTTCCTTGGCCTTGGTCGCGTACATGTCCACGTACTCCTGGCCCGAGAGCCGCATGACCTCCGCCATCACGGAGTCGGTGACGGCGCGCAGCACGTAGCGGTCGCGGTCCATGCCCTCGTAGCGGGAGAACTCCATCGGCTCGCCGAAGCGGATGGTGACCCGCCCCGGGCGCGGCATGCCCTTGCCGCCCGGCTGGAGCTTGTCGGTGCCGATCACCGCGAAGGGGACCACGGGGGCGCCGGTCATCAGGGTGAGGCGGGCGATGCCGGTGCGGCCGCGGTAGAGGCGGCCGTCGGGGGAGCGGGTGCCCTCGGGGTAGATCCCGAAGATCTTGCCCTCTTCGAGGATGCGGCGGCCGGTCATCAGGGCGGCGACGCCGCCGTTGGCGCCGTCACGGTCGACCGGGATCATGCCGGCCCCGGTGAAGAACCAGGCCATGGCCCGGCCCTTGATCCCCTTGCCCGTCACGTACTCGTCCTTGCCGATGAAGTGGACCGTGCGGTCGCACACCAGCGGAAGGATCATGGAGTCGATGAAGGTGAGGTGGTTGCCCGCCAGGATCACCGGACCGGTGCCCGGGATGTTCTCGATGCCCTCCACACGGGTGCGGAACATCATGCGCATGACCGATCCGACGGTGGCCTTGATGAGCGATGTACGGAACAACGTGAGCCCTCCGGCATCGAAACGCGATTTTCGCACCACACGGGGGTAGTGCAGGTGAGGACGATACTCGCGGGTCAGCTCCGAGCGCACATCGGGTTCACGAGGTGGATACGCAGTGTTGACGCGCGTTTGCGCCATGTTCCCCGTCCGCCCGCCCCTTCGCCACCGGCCGCTGCCTACGATCGGCACGCCGAACGGGGCCGCCGGGGCCCGGGGACCCCGGGTACGGCCCGGCCCCCTCAGACGACTGGAGTGGCACTCATGACGCAGGGTGGGGCAGCACGGCGCACGGTCCTGGGGGCGGCCGTCCTGGCAGCGGGCGGCGGCATGGCCGGACTCTCGGCGGGATCCGCCGCGGCGGCGCCGGGAGCGCCGGGAGCGCAGGCCGCGGACGCGGCGGACGCGGCCCAGGGGGCGGAGGCGGCCCACGCGGCCGACGGACGCCGCGGCGGCTACCGGGACCTCCCCGTCCCGCTGGTCATCGGCCACCGCGGGGCCAGCGGCTACCGGCCCGAGCACACCCTCGGCTCGTACGGGCTCGCCCTCGACCTGGGCGCGGACGTCGTCGAGCAGGACCTGGTGCCCACCAAGGACGGCCACCTGGTGTGCCGCCACGAGAACGAGATCGGCGGCACCACCGACGTCGCCGACCACCGCGCATTCGCCTCCCGGCGGACGACCAAGTCGGTCGACGGCGTCGCGGTCACGGGCTGGTTCACGGAGGACTTCACCCTGGCCGAGCTGAAGACCCTGCGGGCGAAGGAACGCATCCCCGCCGTCCGTCAGCGCAACACCCTCTACGACGGCCGGTGGGACGTGCCCACCTTCGAAGAGGTGCTGCGCTGGGCCGACCGGGAGGGAAAGCGGCGCGGCAAGCGCGTCTGGCTGCACGTCGAGACCAAGCACCCCACCTACTTCCGGTCCCTGGGCCTGGGCCTCGAAGAGCCCCTCGCCAAACTGCTGCGCCGCTACGGCCGCGACGGCCGTGACGCCCCGCTCTTCCTGCAGTCCTTCGAGCCCTCCAGCATCCAGCGGCTCTCCCGGCTGGTCTCCGCGCCGCGCGTGGTCCTGCTGTCCGCCGCGGGCACCCGGCCCTGGGACTTCGAACAGGCCAAGGACCCGCGCACGGTGTCGGACCTGGTCAAGCCCGAGGGCCTGAAGTGGATCTCCGGGTTCGCCCAGGGCATCGGCCCCACCATGGACCTGATCCTCCCGCGCGACGCGGCCGGCAGGCTGGGCGCCCCGACCACGCTGGTCAAGGACGCCCACGCCCGCGGGCTGGTGCTGCACCCCTACACCGCGCGCAACGAGAACACCTTCCTGCCGGCCGAGTACCGCAAGGGCACCGACCCGAACGCGTACGGGGACGCCTTCGGCGCCTTCAAGACGTACTTCGAGCAGGGCATCGACGGCATCTTCACGGACAACGCGGACACCGGACTGCTGGCCGCCGAGGCCTTCCGCCCGGGCCGCGGCCGCTAGGTACGCGGGCAGCGGCTTTCGGCCAATGCCGAGGACGGGAGCCGTCAACCGATAAGCGGAATATCACGTACGGGTGGGCTGTGCCGGGTGTGGAAACCGCCGGGCACGGCCCGCGCGTCCCGCCCGGCATGGACCTGCTGAAGGACTCCGACCTCCTGAACGAACTGGGCCCGCTGCTCTCCGCCGAGGCGGCGGCGGAGGCCCCGGGCGCGGGAGTCGAAGCCGCCGACCTGGAGCAAGCCGTCTGGGTCAGGCTGTTGGAACACGACCCCGCCCCCGCCGAACCGGCCCGCTGGCTGCGCCGCGCGGTCCGCGCCGAAGCCCGGCTCGCCCGGCGCCGCGCCCGCCGCGAGATCCCGTACGGCTGCAGGCCGGGAAGCGCGGGTGCCGGACCCGAAGACGCCCTGCTGCACGGGGAGGAGAAGCGGGCCCTGCGATCGGCCGTCGCCCGATTGCCCGGACGGTGTCCGGAGCTCATGGGGGCACTTCTTTCGCCCAGAGACCTCACTTACCGTGAAATCGCAGGAGAGTTGGGTATCTCACAAGGAAGTTTGGGACCCGTCCGTTCCCGTTGCCTGGGATGTCTGCGCAGAATGCTCGCGTCAGAGGTTGCGGCTCCTCGCCTTCGGGGAAGGGAGCGGTAGACCAATGGGCTACCAGGTGAGCGGGAGGCATGCGCACATGGGCATGAGCGTGACCATTTCGGCGGCAGCTGCCGAGGACACTGAGCAGATCCTCAAACTGCAGTACCTGGCGTTCCAGCGTGAGGCCGAGCTGTACGGCAACTACCTCATCCAGCCGCTCACCCAGACCCTGGACTCCCTCAAGGCGGAGCTGGCGGCGGACACGGTGCTCGTGGCCCGGCTCGGCGACGAGGTGGTCGGCACCGTGCGCGGCAGCGTCGACGATGACGGCACCGGCAAGATCGCAAAGCTCTGCGTCCACCCGCGCCTGCAGGGTCACGGTCTCGGCGCCCGGCTGCTGCGCGCGGTGGAGGAGGCCCTCGCGGGCCAGGCCGAGACCACGCGCTTCCGCCTGCACACCGGCCACAAGAGCGAGTCCAACCTGCGCCTGTACCGCAAGGCCGGTTACGTACAGGTGGGCGGCCGCACGGCCTCCGACGGCGTACGCCTGGTCATCCTGGAGAAGGAGGCCGACGCGGCCGACTTCGCGGTCAGCGCCTGACGCTCGGCGTCCTGACGCCCCGTGACCTGAAGCTCAGCGCCTGGCGCGCAGCCAGAGCATCCCGGTGACGGGCAGGATCACCGGGATGAACAGGTAGCCCATCCCGAAGTCCGACCACACGGTGGCGTCCGGGAACGCCTCGGGGCGCACCAGCGTCCAGGCGCCCACCGCCAGCACTCCGGCCAGCTCGGCGGCGCAGCAGATCAGCGCCGCCTTGCGGGCCGTCTCCCCGCCGCGCACCAGCGAGTACGTGATGAACGCGTAGACCAGGGCGGCCGCGCCGGACAGCGAGTACGCCAGCGGCGCCCGGTCGAACTCGGTGGAGATCTGGTAGGCCGAGCGCGACAGCGCGCCCACCACCATCACCCCGTACAGCCAGACCAGCAGCAGCCCGGGCCCGGAGACCAGCCGCTTGCGTTCGCCCGGAGCGGCGCTCGTCGTGTCAGGCACCGGGAGTCCCCCAGATGTCGTAGAGGCGTACTTCGAGGACGGCGAGGACGAGTGCGCCCGCGGCCACCGTCACCGATCCCCACTTGGTCCGCTCGCTCAGCGAGAGCAGCCCGGCGGCGGGGACCGCCGCGAAGGCACCGATCAGGTAGGCCACGAAGATCACCGTGCCCTCGTCGGGCTTGCCGCCCCGGGCCAGCTCGACCACGCCGATCACCAGCTGGGCCAGGGCCAGCAGGGTCACCACGCCCATGCCGATGAAGTGCCAGTCCTTGGTGGGCTGGTCCCGCAGGGCGGCGAATCCGCACCAGGCGGCGAGGGCGAGTGCGGCCGCGCCGAGGGCGACCGTCAGGGCGTCGAGCATGCAGCGAGGGTATTACGGGCCGAAAGGCCCGGTGCGCGCGCCCCTGCGGGCGGGCTGTGCCGGAGGGCGTGGAACGGGTGGCCGCCGACCACGTCACCCGTGGCGGGCCCGAACCGGACCCTTCCCGCTCGCGGCCGCCCGGCGCGCTGCGGACCGTGGCCTTGACCACAGCGCACACCGCCGCCGCGCTTGACGCGGACGTGGTCGTACGGGGCCTCTCGGCGGTGTCCGTGCAGGTCAGCGCCTGGGCTTTCGTGGTGTCCACGGACGGCCCGAGCCGACCGAAGCGTCCGGTATGCGGCCGGAATCCGTCCGCTATCCGGACAGCTTTGATCGGTGACGGGATACGTCTGCTTTACTGGAGCCCATGACCACGACGAGCAGCCGCACCCTTGCGACCGAGGCGACGATGACGCCCGGTGCTCGTTGTATGTGTCGAATGTGCGCCTTCTGAGGGCCCCTTTCCTGCCGTTTCGCGCCCCGAAGCGAGACCCGGCCGAGCCCGTCCGCACACCACGGACCGCTCCTGCCCCGCGCACGCGTTGACGTCGTCCCTTTGTGACGGTTCGACCCGTATCGCGTCCCCAGATGTTTGCCCCGTGCCGGCACCCCGCTGCGCCGTGCACTCGACAGCGACGGAATTCCTGTGATCACCACATCGGGCCTCACGAAGGTCTACCAGTCCCGTGGCCGCGAGGTCACCGCCCTGGACGGCGTCGATCTCCACGTCCGCGAGGGCGAGGTCTACGGAGTCATCGGCCAGAGCGGCGCCGGCAAGTCCTCCCTGATCCGCTGCGTGAACCTGCTGGAGCGCCCCACCACCGGCACCGTGACCGTGGACGGCGTCGACCTCACCGCGCTCGCCGGCCGCGGCCGCCGCGCCGGCAAGGAGCTGCGCGAGGCCCGCAGCCGCATCGGCATGGTCTTCCAGCACTTCAACCTGCTGTCCTCGCGCACCGTCCAGGGCAACATCGAGCTGCCCCTGGAGATCCTCGGGGTCTCCGGCCGCGAGCGCTCCCGCAAGGCCCTCGAACTGCTCGACCTCGTCGGCCTGTCCGACAAGGCCAAGGCCTACCCCGGCCAGCTCTCCGGCGGCCAGAAGCAGCGCGTCGGCATCGCCCGCGCCCTGGCGGGCGACCCCAAGGTGCTCCTCTCCGACGAGGCCACCAGCGCCCTGGACCCCGAGACCACCCGCTCGATCCTCCAGCTGCTGCGCGACCTCAACCAGCAGCTCGGCCTGACCGTCCTGCTCATCACCCACGAGATGGACGTCGTCAAGACCGTCTGCGACTCGGCCGCGCTCATGAAGCGGGGCCGGATCATCGAGTCCGGCACCGTCTCCGAACTGCTCGCCACCCCCGGCTCCGAACTCGCCGGGGAGCTCTTCCCCGTCAGCGGCGTCGCCACCGGCCCCGACCGCACGGTCGTCGACGTCACGTTCCACGGCGAGGCCGCCACCCAGCCGGTCATCTCCCAGCTGTCGCGGACGTACAACATCGACATCTCGATCCTCGGCGCCGCGATGGACACCGTCGCCGGCCGCCAGATCGGCCGCATGCGCATCGAGCTGCCCGGCCGCTACGAGGACAACGTCGTGCCCGTCGGCTTCCTGCGCGAACAGGGCCTCCAGGTGGACGTCGTCGAGGAAGAGGACGCCGCCGGCACGCTTGAGAACGAACTGGCCGCACTGGTCGAGGATGGTGCCAAGTGACCTGGTCCGAGATGCAGCCCCTGCTCACCCAGGGCACGTACGACACCCTCTACATGGTGCTGTGGTCCACCCTGGCGACCGTGGCCGGCGGACTGCCCATCGGCATCCTCCTCGTCCTCACCGACAAGGGCGGCCTCCTGCAGAACCGGCCGCTCAACAAGGTCCTCGGCGTGATCGTGAACATAGGCCGCTCGCTGCCGTTCATCATCCTGCTGATCGCCCTGATCCCGGTCACCACCGCCGTCGTCGGCACCTTCATCGGCCCCACCGCCATGATCGTCCCGCTGGCCATCGGTGCCGTCCCCTTCTTCGCCCGCCTCGTCGAGACGGCCGTCCGAGAGGTGGACCACGGTCTCGTCGAGGCCGTCGAGTCCATGGGCGGCGGAGTCCCCACCCTCGTCGGCAAGGTGCTCCTGCCGCAGGCCCTGCCCTCGCTGGTCGCCGCCGTCACCACCACCCTGATCACCCTGATCGGGTACTCGGCCATGGCCGGCGCGGTCGGCGGCGAAGGCCTCGGCTCCAAGGCCATCACGTACGGCTTCCAGCGCTTCGAGACCGGCTTCATGCTCGCCACCGTCGTGGTCCTGATCGCCATCGTCACGGTGATCCAGCTGATCGGCGACGGCGTGGTACGCCTTCTCGCCCGCCGCGGCCGGACAGCCTGAACCGGGCCCACGGCACCCCTGAACCCCCTTCCCGAAAGCCCGCACTTGTCGTGCTTGGGCCTCCATCCGGAAAAAGCAAGAAAGGCACTCTTCGTGCGTAAGAACATCACCGCCTTCGCCGCCGCCTCCGCCGCGCTCGCCCTCGGCCTCACCGCCTGCGGCAGCTCCTCGGACCCGTCCTCCACCAAGGCCGACGGCGGCAAGGTCGACGAGAGCAAGCCGCTCGTCATCGCCGCCTCCCCGAGCCCCCACGCCGACATCCTGAACTTCGTCAAGGACAAGCTGGCGGCCAAGGAGGGCCTCAAGCTGGAGGTGAAGGAGTTCACGGACTACGTGCTCCCCAACACCGCCACCGAGCAGGGCCAGGTCGACGGCAACTACTTCCAGCACAAGCCGTACCTCGACGACTTCAACAAGAAGAACGGCACCCACATCGTGCCCGTCGTCAACGTGCACCTGGAGCCCCTCGGCCTCTACTCCAAGAAGGTCAAGGCCCTCGGCGACATCAAGGCCGGCCAGACCATCGCCGTCCCCAACGACACCACCAACGAGGGCCGCGCGCTCCAGCTGCTGGCCGCGAACAACCTGATCACCCTCAAGGAAGGTGTCGGCACCGGCGCCAAGCTGTCCGACATCACCGACAAGAAGGGCCTGGAGTTCAAGGAGCTGGAGGCCGCCACGGTCCCGCGCGCCCTGAACGACGTGGACGCCGCGGTCATCAACGGCAACTACGCCCTGGAGGCCAAGCTCTCGCCCGCCAAGGACGCGCTGGCCCTGGAGAAGGCCGAGGGCAACCCGTACGCCAACTTCCTCGCGGTGAAGGCCGGCAACGAGAAGGACCCGCGGATCGAGAAGCTCGCAAAGCTCCTGGGCTCCGACGAGGTCAAGAAGTTCATCGAGGACAAGTACCAGGGCTCGGTCGTCCCGGCCTTCGGCGCCCCGAAGGCCTGATCCCGAACCGCTGATCGGCCCCGTACGCCCCGCGGGCGTGCGGGGCCGAGCGCTGCCCGCTTCCGGGCAACCCGGCCGCCACATCCCACCGCCGATGCTGCATGCTGTGCCTACGGCCCGCACAAAGGTCCAGCAACGGCATGGAGCTGCGCATGACTACCACCTTCCCGGACGTCACCATCAGCACGGACCGGCTGGTGCTGCGCCCCTTCGACGGGGAGGACGTCACCGCGCTCGCCGAGATGATGAACGACGAGCACGTCACCGCCTGGACCTCCGCGCCGCACCCCTATACCCATGCCGACGCCCACGCCTGGGCCACCGCGCAGTCCCACGCGGAGCGCACCGAAGGCAGAGGCATCGTTTTTGCCGTCACCGAATTCCTCACCCAGCGTCTCGTCGGCATCGTGCACCTCAAGAACACCAACTGGCG
This sequence comes from Streptomyces sp. NPDC051582, assembly GCF_040681715.1. Lineage (NCBI taxonomy): Bacteria > Bacillati > Actinomycetota > Actinomycetes > Kitasatosporales > Streptomycetaceae > Streptomyces > Streptomyces sp. NPDC051582. The sequence continues at coordinate 15,469 of NZ_JBFAZJ010000008.1, read as the reverse complement.
CACCCGCAGCACCGAGGTCGGCTACGTCACCGCCCCCTGGGCCCGCGGTGAGGGCTACGCCAGCGAATCCGTGCTCGCCGTCGCCCAGTGGCTCTTCGACGACCAGCGCTTCGAGCGCCTCGAACTGCGCACCGCCGCCGACAACACCGCCTCCCAGCAGGTCGCCCAGAAGATCGGCTGCATCAGCGAAGGCGTCCTGCGCAACGCGTGGCTGGTGCGCACCCGGCCCGAAAACGCAACGGACGGCTCCTGGACGGAGACCCGCACCGACCTCATCGTCTGGAGCCTGCTCCCCGAGGACATCGAGGACATGGCGGAGTCGGACGGCTACAGCGGCTACAACGGCCACGACGACTACGGCTACGGCCGCGGCGCCCGGGCGGGCGCGAGCGGCTACGCCGTCGGTGCCGACTGGAGCTGACCGGGCCGACCCGATGACCAGGTAGTCTCACCGTGCCTGGTGGCCCGCCCGCCGGCTCCCGCCGACGAAGCTCCGCCCGCCCCCACCCCAGGAGACTGACGACGATGGCCGACCGGGTCACGGTGATCGGCTGGGACGGCTCGCCCCTGACCGCGGCCGCCCGGTCCGCGCTCTCCGCCGCCACCCTCGTGGCCGGCGCCGCCCACCACCTCGCCCTGCCCGAGGTGCCGCCCACCGCCGAGCGCATCCGCCTGGGCAGCCTCGGTCTCGCCGCCCGGCGCATCGCCGGCCACCGCGGCACGGCCGTCGTCTTCGCCGACGGGGACCCCGGCTTCTTCGGCGCCGTACGCACCCTGCGCGCCCCGGAACACGGCCTTGAGGTCGAGGTCGTCCCCGCCGTGTCCGCCGTCGCCGCGGCCTTCGCCCGCGCCGGGATGCCCTGGGACGACGCCCAGGTCGTCGTCGCCCACCCCCGTACGCTGCGCCGCGCCGTCAACGTCTGCCGCGCGCACGCCAAGGTCGCCGTCCTCACCTCGCCCGGCGCCGGGCCCGCCGAACTCGCCCTGCTGCTCGGCGGGGTCCACCGCACCTTCGTCATCTGCGAGGAGCTCGGCACCGTCAAGGAACAGGTGACCGTCCTGACCTCCGACCGGGTCGCCGACCACAGCTGGCGCGACCCCAACGTCGTCATCGTCATCGGCGGACAGGCCGTCGCCGCCCCCGCCGCCCCCTTCGCCGCGGCCGCCGACCCGGCCTGGCTCCTCGGCCAGAGCGCCGCCCACACCGGCGGCCGCGGCTGGGCCCGGCCCGGGCCCGACGCAGGAGAAGGGGAGTCGGCGCTGCTGCGCGCCGCCCAGCTCGCCCGCCTCGGCCCGCGCGCCGGCGACCTCGTCTGGGACATCGGCACCGGCTCCGGCGCCCTCGCGGTCGAGGCCGCCGCGTTCGGCGCCGCCGTCATCGCGGTCGACGCCGACCCGCGCGCCTGCGAGCGCGCAACTGCGGCCGCCCGCAAGCGCGGCGTACAGCTCCAGGTGGTCGCCGGGCGCGCACCGCACGTACTGGAGGACCTTCCCGAACCCGACGTCGTCCGCGTCGGCGGCGGGGGAGCCGCGGTCGCCCGGGCCGTCGCCGACCGCCGCCCCGAACGGATCGTCAGCCACGCCTCCACCCGCGACGAGGCGGAGGCGATCGGCCGCGCCCTCGCCGAGGGCGGTTACACCGTCGAGTGCGCGCTGCTCCAGTCGGTGGGCCTGGACACCCGTACCTGGAGCGAACAGGACCGTTCCGTCGTCTTCCTGCTGGCAGCCGAACGCCCCGTGAACCGCTGAGCGGTCCCCGAGACCGCCCGGGGCGGAGGCCGGGGTAGGCTGGCCGATCGTCGTACCGCCCTGGCATCTCCGGGGGTGACGGCACCGCCGGACGCGCGACGTGGCGCAGTCCACAGCGCACCATGCCGGTTATGGCCGCCATGGTGGCTAACGGGCGCGACAATGCTTACGGGTTGTCGTGCGGGGCGTGCGCGTGACGGACACGTCGTACGGCAACCCCGCTCGGGCGCCGGGCGATCGAAGACGCACAACCGATGGGCGAGGGGTACGCATGACTGACACCGGCCAGGTACCGGGCGAGGGTCTCCCGGACAGCGCGGGCATGGTGGATCAGCAGGGCATTCCCGCTCCGGTCCAGCACCCGGGCCCCGCCCCCGCCCCCGCTCCCGTCCAGGGCGGCTACGCCTTCCAGGACCTCGTGGACGATCCGGCCGAGCCGGAGGACGAGGAACTGCTGCTGATGCCCAGCGGCCAGGGCGCGTGGAGCGATCCGCAGGTCGTCCCGCCGGCGCCGGTCTTCCCGGCCGAGAACTCCTACGGCGACGCGCCCTACGCCGAGTACCCCGAGGCACCGGTCGCCTACGCCGAGGCCGCCTACCCCGCGTTCCCCGACCCGTCGTACGGCGACTCCGCGTACAGCGCCGGTGCGCACGAGGCCGGTGGCCGCGATTCCGGCGCCCTCGACCTCGGCGGCCTCGTGGTCCCGCCGCCGGCGGCCGCCCCGGTGGCTGCGGCCGCGCCCGTGACCCCGCCCGGGCCCCCCCGCCGGCCGCTGCACATGGGCCCGCCCGTGCCCGAGGCCACCGGCGGAGTCGTACGTTCCCTCGCCGACCGGGGCCCGGCCGCGGCGCCGGCGGCGCCCGTCGTGCCCGTGGCGCAGGTGACGGTTCCCGCGGCCGCACCCGTCGCCGCTCCCGTGGCGCCGATCCCGGTCCAGGTGGCCGGACCGCCGACCGCGGGTCCCGAGTACCTGGACGCCGCGCACCCCGAGGCCGCCGCTGCGGCCGCGCCGCAGCCGGGCGAGATCCCGCCGCAGGCCGGAGCCCCGTGGACGGCGGAGCCGGCGCCGGAGCCCGTGGCCGCCCCGGAGCCCGTCATGGCGCCGGAGCCCGTCGTCGTGGCGGAGCCCGCCGTGGTGCCCGAGCCCGCCGTCGTTCCCGAGCCCGCCGTGGTGCCCGAGCCCGTGATGGCGCCCGAGGCCGTGGTCGTGCCCGAGGCCGTGGTCGTGCCGGAGCCCGTCATGGCCCCCGAACCCGTGGTGGTGCCCGAGCCCGTCATGGCGCCCGAGGCGCCGGCGGCCGCCGGGGTCCCCGCCGCCGCGCAGGCACCCCAGCCGGAGCCGGTCGCGGCGCCGGAGCCCCGGCAGGTCGTGGTCGCCGCCGTGGAGCCGGCGCCCGAGCCCGCCGCCGCGGAGCCCGTCGAGGCCCCGGCGGCGCCCGCCGCGGAGCCCGAGCCCGTCGTGGCCGAGGCCGCGCCGGCCCAGGCACCGGCCGCCGAGCCGGAGCCCGCGGCCCTGGCCGCGGAAGCGGTGGTCCAGACCCCCGAGGCGCCCGAGTCCGTCGAGGTCGTCGAGCTCGTCGAGCCGGCCGCCCCCGAGGCCCCTGCGGCCCCCGTCGCCCTGGAGCCCGTACCGGAGGCGGCCCCGGGGACCGAGGCCGCGGAGCCCGGAGCGGCCGGCGGAGCCGCGCCGGAGCCGCTCGCCGCCGCGGAGCCCGAGCCGGCCGCCGTACCGGCCGCCGAGCCGGTGGCCGAGGCCGCCGCCGAGGCCGCGCCCGAGCAGTTCGTCCCCCTCGCGCCCGTGGTGGAGCCCTCCGCGGGCGAGGCGGCCCCCGCGTACGCGGACGCCGAGCGCGAGGCCGTGCTGCGCGTCATGCGCGAACGCCGCGACATCCGCAACGGCTTCCGCACCGACCCGATCCCGCACGAGGTGCTCCTGCGCGTCCTGGAAGCCGCGCACCACGCGCCCAGCGTCGGCCACTCCCAGCCCTGGGACTTCGTGGTCATCCGGTCGGCCGAGACCCGCCGGACCATGCACGAGCTCGCCCAGCGCCAGCGCGAGGCCTACGCGAAGTCGCTCCCCAAGGGCCGGGCGAAGCAGTTCAAGGAACTCAAGATCGAGGCCATCCTCGACACCCCGGTGAACATCGTCGTCACCGCCGACCCCACCCGCGGCGGCCGCCACACCCTCGGCCGGCACACCCAGCCGCAGATGGCCCCGTACTCCTCGGCCCTCGCCGTCGAGAACCTCTGGCTCGCCGCGCGCGCCGAAGGCCTCGGCGTCGGCTGGGTCAGCTTCTTCGACGAGCGCGAGATGGTCCGCGAACTCGGCCTGCCGGAGCACCTGGAAGTCGTCGCGTACCTGTGCGTCGGCTACGTGGACGAGTTCCCGGAGGAGCCCGAGCTGGCACAGGCCGGCTGGTCGCAGCGCCGGCCGCTGGCCTGGGTCGTGCACGAGGAGACGTACGGCCGCCGCGCGCTGCCCGGCGAGGCGCCGCACGACCTGCTCTCCGAGACCGTCGCCGGTATCCGCCCGCTCGACGCGAAGGCGCTCGGCGAGGCGTGGGAGCGCCAGAAGCGCATGACCAAGCCCGCGGGGGCCCTGGGCATGCTCGAAATCATCTCCGCGCAGCTCTCCGGCCTCTCCCGGGTCTGCCCGCCGCCGATCCCGGAGCCGGCCGCGGTCGCGATCTTCGCGGGCGACCACGGGGTGCACGCCCAGGGCGTCACCCCGTGGCCCCAGGAGGTCACCACACAGATGGTGGCCAACTTCCTGGGCGGCGGCGCGGTCTGCAACGCCTTCGCCAACCAGGTGGGCGCCGAGGTCTGCGTGATCGACGTCGGCGTGGCCGGGGACCTCCCCGCCACTCCCGGCCTGCTCCCGCGCAAGGTCCGTCCGGGCACCGCCGATCTCTCCACGGGCCCGGCGATGACCCGCGAGGAGGCCGTCGCGGCCATCGAGGTGGGCATCGAGACGGCCCGCGACCTCGTCGCTGCGGGCAACAAGGCGCTGCTGACGGGCGAGATGGGCATCGCGAACACGACGGTGTCGGCAGCCCTGATCTCGGTCTTCACCGGGGTCGACCCGGCGGAGGTCACCGGCCGCGGCACGGGCATCAACGACGAGACCCACGCCCGCAAGGTCGAGGTCGTACGCCGCGCACTGGAGCTCCACCAGCCGGACCCGGCGGACCCGATCGGCGTCCTCGCGGCCATCGGCGGCCTGGAGCACGCGGCCATCGTCGGCATGATCCTGGGCGCGGCCTCGCTGCGCACCCCGGTGATCCTGGACGGTGTCAGCGCGGGCGCGGCGGCCCTGGTGGCCCGGGCCATCGCCCCGGAGTCCCTCTCGGCGTGCATCGCGGGCCACCGCAGCGCGGAGCCGGGTCACGTGGCGGCCCTGAACAAGCTGGGCCTGCGTCCGCTGGTCGACCTGGACCTGCGCCTCGGCGAGGGCACGGGCGCCCTGCTGGCCCTCCCGCTGGTCCAGAGCGCGGCCCGCGCGATGCACGAGGTCGCCACGTTCGACTCGGCCGGAGTCACCGAGAAGTAGTCGGGACCCGCTGCGCGGGGCGAGTGGGGGAAAGGCCCCGCGCAGCGGCGGACGTGCCGGGTCGTATCGTGGACCCGGACAGCAAAACCGCACGTCACACCCAAAGCCGCTCCAGCGCAGCAGCGGCCTGCACACACCGCCGCATCGGGAGCCGCACCGCCATGGCCGAACACTCCGCCTACCCCGTAGGCCTCCGTCTCGCCGGCCGCCGCGTCGTCGTCATCGGCGGCGGCCAGGTCGCCCAGCGCCGACTGCCCGCGCTCGTCGCGGCCGGCGCCGACGTCCTGCTCGTCTCGCCCTCGGCGACGCCCTCCGTGGACGCCATGGCCGAGACCGGCGAGATCCGCTGGGAGCGCCGCCGCTACCAGGACGGGGACCTGGACGGTGCCTGGTACGCGCTGATCGCGACCCGTGACCGCGCCGCCAACGACGCCGCCTCCGCCGAGGCCGAGCGCCGTCGCGTCTGGTGCGTGCGCGCCGACGACGCCGAGGCGGCCACCGCCTGGACCCCGGCCACCGGCCGCGTCGAGGGCGTCACCGTCGCCGTCCTGAGCGGCAACGACCCCCGCCGCTCCGCCGCCGTCCGCGACGCGGTCGTCGAGGGGCTCCGCGACGGCTCCCTCACCAGGAACCGCCCCCGCACGCCCGGCGTCGCCCTCGTCGGCGGCGGCCCCGGCGACCCCGACCTGATCACCGTCCGCGGGCGCCGCCTCCTCGCCGAGGCCGACGTGGTCATCGCCGACCGGCTCGGCCCGCGCGACCTCCTCGACGAACTCCCGCCGCACGTCGAGGTCATCGACGCCGCGAAGATCCCGTACGGCCGGTACATGGCCCAGGAGGCCATCAACAACGCCCTGATCGAGCACGCCAAGGCCGGCAAGGCCGTGGTCCGGCTCAAGGGCGGGGACCCGTACGTCTTCGGCCGCGGCATGGAGGAGCTCCAGGCCCTCGCCGAGGCCGGCATCGCCTGCACCGTCGTCCCCGGCATCTCCAGCTCCATCTCGGTGCCCGGCGCCGTCGGCATCCCGGTCACCCACCGCGGTGTGGCGCACGAGTTCACGGTGGTCAGCGGCCACGTCGGCCCCGACGACCCGCGTTCCCTGGTGGACTGGGCCTCCCTCGCCAAGCTCACCGGCACCCTGGTGATCCTCATGGGCGTGGACAAGATCGGCCTGATCGCCGAGGCCCTGGTGCGGCACGGCCGCCCCGCCAACACCCCCGTCGCGGTCGTCCAGGAGGGCACCACGGCGACCCAGCGGCGCGTGGACGCCACCCTCGCCACCGTCGGCGAGACCGTACGGGCGGCGGAGATCCGTCCGCCGGCGGTCATCGTGATCGGCGAGGTCGTCAACGTCGCGGCCTCCGCCGCGCCCACCGCCTGAAACACCCGCGGCCCGCACGGCCGTTGGCACCACACCCCGGACAAGGCAGTATCACCCTGTGGCTGATCTCATCACCGTCGAAGACCCCGACGACCCGCGTCTGCGCGACTACACGGGGCTGACCGACGTCGAACTCCGGCGCCGGCGCGAGCCCGCGGAAGGCCTGTTCATCGCCGAGGGCGAGAAGGTGATCAGGCGCGCCAAGGACGCCGGGTACGAGATGCGCTCGATGCTGCTCTCCGCCAAGTGGGTCGACGTCATGCGCGACGTCATCGACGAGCTCCCGGCGCCGGTCTACGCCGTCACCCCGGAGCTCGCCGAACGCGTCACCGGCTACCACGTGCACCGCGGCGCCCTCGCCTCGATGCAGCGCAAGCCGCTGCCGGCGGCCGACGAACTGCTCGCGGCGGAAGGGGCGGCCGGGGGCCACCGCATCGCCGTCTTCGAGGGCTTCGTCGACCACGCCAACCTGGGCGCCGCCTTCCGCAGCGCCGCGGCCCTCGGCATCAGCGCGATACTGCTCTCCCCGGACTGCGCGGACCCCCTCTACCGCCGCGCCATCAAGGTTTCGATGGGCTCGGTGTTCTCGGTTCCGTACGCGCGCCTGGAGCAGTGGCCCGCCGACCTGGAGAAGGTCCGCGAGGCGGGTTACCGGATCCTGGCGATGACGCCGAGCGAGAAGGCCACGCCGCTGGACCAGGTGCCGCCGGAGCGCTTCGAACGCTCGGCGATCATGCTCGGCTCCGAGGGTCACGGCCTGTCGACGTACGCGCTGCGCGCGGCCGACGAGTGGGTCCGGATCCCGATGGCGGAGGGGATCGACTCCCTGAACGTGGCCGCGGCCTCGGCGGTGGCCTTCTACGCGACCCGTCCGCCCCAGGCCCCGGCCCCGGCCGCCCCGGAGCTCTAGAACTTCTGGGCTGCGGCGATGCCCAGCGCCACGATCAGCGTCACCACGACGAACACGATCAGTCGCTGCCGCATCAGCCGGGGGTCCGGTCGCGAGGGGCGCCGCCCCGCTCCCGTCGTGCGCGGGGCCTGGCGGCCGCCCGTACGCCCGGCCGTCGGCCGGGAGGAGGGGCCGCCCGGGTTCCGCGAGGACGAAGGGCGAGGGGACGAGGGCCGGGAGTTCGACGGGCGCGCGTGCCCACCGCTGTTCGGGCCGCCCTGTCCCTGCCCGTGACCCTGGTCCGGTCCCTGGGGCGCGGGGGTGCCGCCCGTACGCCGCTCCGTGCGCTGGTCCGCGTACGCGTCGGCCAGGCGTCCCGTCGGCCGCTCGGCGGCCCGCGCGCGCTGCGCCGGCGGGCGCCCGTCGGACAGCCCCTGCGCCTCGCGGGCCGCGATCTCCTTCAGCCGCATCGACAGCTGGAGCGTGGTGGGCCGTTCCTCGGGATCCTTGGCCAGGCAGGCCTGTACGAGGGGTGCCAGCGCGTCCGGGACCCCGATCAGGTGCGGCTCCTCGTGCACCACGCGGTACAGCATGACCTCGGAACTGCCGTGCCCGAAAGGCGAGTCGGCGGTCGCCGCGTAGGCGAGGGTGGCCCCCAGCGCGAACACGTCGGTCGCCGGGGTGACGGCCGCCCCGCGCACCTGTTCGGGGGCGAGGAAGCCGGGGGAGCCGACGGCCGTGCCCACGTGGGTGAGCGTGCTCGCGCCGGTGGCCCAGGCGATCCCGAAGTCGATGATCCGGGGGCCCTTGGGGGACAGAAGAATGTTCGAGGGCTTGAGATCGCGGTGGACGACCCCCGCCTCGTGCACGGCGACCAGTCCCTCGGAGAGCGCGGCCCCGATCGCGGCGATCTGCGCGGCCGTGAGGGGACCCTCCTCGGCCACCTTGTCGTGCAGGGACGGGCCGGGCACGTACTGCGTGGCGAACCACGGGCGCTCCGCCTCCAGGTCCGCGGCCACCAGGCGCGCGGTGCACCCGCCGCGGATGCGCCGGGCGGCGGACACCTCGCGCGCGAAGCGCGAGCGGAACTCCTGGTCCTCGGCCAGGTCGGGCCGGATCACCTTGAGCGCGACCCGCTGGCCGCGCCGGTCCGAACCCAGGTAGACCACGCCCATGCCGCCGGCACCGAGCCGTCGGTGCAGCCTGAATGAGCCGACGACACGCGGGTCCTCGCGCCGGAGCCGCATCATCGCCATGTCCACCCCGCTGACCGGTCGTCCTGTTGACGTGCCACAGCTTACGGACCATCCGCCACGAGCGCTCAGAGGCCGCGCCCTCGCCGGAAGATTCGATCGTCAGTGCGGGGCAACCCACTTGAGGGTTCCTCACCCGCACGGACCCCTGTCCGCAAGGCACTTGCCGGTACGGCCAAACGGCCCTCGGACCAAGGGGATTGGGCATCCGGCAGGGGTCGTGCGCGGGGCGCGCGAAGGGCCGGAGCGCGTGCGCCGGGCGGGCTGCGCGGGGTGATCTTGTGCGTACCCCGTCGACGGACACGCATGCGCGGGGGGTGACGGAAGTGAGCGAACTCACTACCCTCCGGTCATCCCCTCCGGGATGACCCCCACAACGGGGGAGCGGTCTCCACCCAGGGGAGTACACGCGTCGCCGTCCGTCATCCTCTTGGAGGCCTGCCAAAGGGTACGAGGGCAGGACGCCAGGGCACTTCGCCGCACCTAGTGTTGAGGACAAGCGGCGGGTGGAGCACTCGTCCCCCGAGGTCACAAGCCCGCCGCTGTCAACCGACAGGGAGAGGACCATGGCGGACATCACGCGGCACGGACGCAAGGCATTCGCGTTCAACGGCCATGAGTCCGGCACGCGCCACCCACTGGTGGCCGCGGCCATGGTGCTCCCCCTGGCCGCCCTCCTGCTCTTCCTCTTCGGAGGATTCGACCAGGTGGCGGCACAGGCGTCGTCCGTGGGCGTGATGCTGGGGCGCTGAGCGGCGCCCCGGGTCCGGGAGAGCGGCCCGGACCGGGACATCGGCCTGTCGAACCCCGTGGGGACGGGGGCGCGACGGACGGCAGGTGAAGGGTGCTGCCCGTACGACTGGGGAGTCGGACGGGCAGCACCCTTTTTCATGCCCTCCCGCGCGGCCGTCCGCCGCTCCACGCGGCCCCGGGGTTCCGTAATCTGCTTCCGAGAAGCCAGTGACGGGAGCCGTGGAGCCGCGATGAACCAGGAGCCACTGCCCGCCGCCCTCGCGGCGTACGCCGGCGCGGGGGAGCGGGGCGCCCCGTACGAGCTGCTCGCCGAGCGCGAGGACGGGACCGTCGTGCGCTGCGGCGAGATCGTCGCCAAGGCGCACGCCGGGGACAGCGACCGGGCGGGCCTGGCCGTACGGATGCGGATCGCCGCGGACGAGGCGCTGGCCGGGGTGCTGCTGGCCCCGCTGCGCCCCGAGGTCGGCTACCTGGGGGGCCGGCCGGTCTCCCTGTGGCCCTACGGGGCCCCGGTCGACCCGGAGCGGCCCGAGGACGCCCCCTGGGAGGCGGCCGGGCGGCTGCTGGCGGCGCTGCACCAGGTCCCCCTGCACCGGCTGCCCGGTCCGGTCCCCCCGATGCGCGGCCCGGCCAAGCTCGCCCGCGCCCTGCGCCGCCTGTCCCGCGCCACGGTTCCCGGAGCGGTCCGCAGCCAGGACGGTGTCCGGAGCGCCGCCGGGACGCGGCCCGGGTCCGCCGTCGTGCCCGGCCCCGCCGAGGGCCGGCCGGCCGGGGACCTCGTACGGGCCGCCGCACGGACCCTGCCGGCCTGGGTGCGGGGCGAGGCCCCGGCGCCCCGGGGCGGGGCCCTGTGCCACGGGGACCTGCACCTGGGGCAGTTGGTGCGGGGGCCCGGCCCCGACGGGGGCTGGCGGCTCATCGACGTGGACGACCTCGGCATCGGGACCCCCGCCTGGGACCTGGCCCGGCCGGCCGCCTGGTATGCCGCCGGGCTGCTGGACACCGGCGCCTGGGTCCGCTTCCTCGACTCCTACCGCGCCGCGGGCGGCCCCGCGGCCGGGCCGCCCGGCTCCGACCCCTGGCCGGAACTGGACCTCGCCGCCCGGGCCCTGACCGTGCAGACCGCCGCCCTCGCCCTGGCCAAATCGGCAGAAAGCCGACGCCGACTTGAGGACGTGGAGCGGCTGATGGTGGAGTCCTGTGCCCGAATTGCCTCCCTCCCGCCCGACTTGGAGCCGCAGGCTCCGTCGTAGGGTGAGCTTCACGCCACCGGGCATGCATCCGGTGGCGAAGCAGACGGCGAGGAGTTGATCCGGTCATGCAGTGTCCGAAGTGTCACGCGATGATGCACACCTACAACCGCAACGGTGTCCAGATCGAGCAGTGCAGCAACTGCCGCGGCATCTTCCTCGACTACGGCGAGCTGGAGGCGCTGACCCGCCTGGAGTCCCAGTTCACCGGCGGCCAGTACGGCCAGGTCCCGCCGCCCGCCGCGCCCCCGGCCCCCTACCCGGCCGCACACGCCCCCGCCCCCGCCTGGGGCGCCCCGCACCACGGCGGCCATGGTCACGGCCACCACGGCCACCACAAGGGCGGCTTCGGCCGGATGCTCTTCTCCTCCTGAGCCGGGCCGGTGCGGCCCCGGCCGCACCGGCAGCGCAGGAGCCCCGGCAACGCGGAAGCCCCGGCCGTGGGAACGGCCGGGGCTTCCGGAGGTGGTGCGCGATACTGGGATTGAACCAGTGACCTCTTCCGTGTCAGGGAAGCGCTCTCCCGCTGAGCTAATCGCGCGGGACCACGGTGCGAAACCGCAGTTCAAGCAAGGTGTTACAGGTGCTGCGTGCGCGATACTGGGATTGAACCAGTGACCTCTTCCGTGTCAGGGAAGCGCTCTCCCGCTGAGCTAATCGCGCGGGGACCCTTGCGGATCAGGTCCTTGCGGACCAGTGGACGATACTGGGATTGAACCAGTGACCTCTTCCGTGTCAGGGAAGCGCTCTCCCGCTGAGCTAATCGTCCTTGGAGGTGGAGACGGGATTTGAACCCGTGTAGACGGCTTTGCAGGCCGTTGCCTCGCCTCTCGGCCACTCCACCATGATGCTGCAGGGGTTCTCGGGAAGATCCCCCACTTCGAGCGGACGACGAGACTCGAACTCGCGACATCCACCTTGGCAAGGTGGTGCTCTACCAACTGAGCTACGTCCGCAGGTCACCGTGTTCGCTCCGGGGTTTTCCCCTTCGCTCCCTGGCGACGTGTTGAACTCTAGCGGATTCCCCGTCCAGCTCAAAAACGCGTTTCCGCAGCGTGCTGCCGCTCGATCACCACCGGTCACCCGGCGGTCACCTCTCCGGCGCCGCGGCCTCACCGGTCATAGACTCGCAGCCGTGCACGACCTGCTTCCCCTGGCCCGCTTCGGCGGCCTCCTCGCGACCGACCTCCGAGACGTCACCAGCGACCCCTCCGCCCTCGACTCGACGGGCTTCTGGGCGGTCGCCGCGGACTTCGAGGGCAGGCTGGTCTGCGCCCGCTTCGGCGACATACGCCCCGACCCCGTCCCGGCGCCCGTCCCCGGGGCCTGGCGCGGCCCCGCCGCCGACCAGTGGTCCTCCTCCCTCGACCGCGCGGCCTACACGGCCGGCGTACGCCGCATCCGCGAGCACATCGCCGCCGGCGAGGTCTACCAGGCCAACCTCTGCCGCGTGATGTCCGCGCCGCTGCCCGACCCCGACCGCGCCGACGTCGACGCCCTCACGGCGCTGCTCGCCCGGGGCAACCCGGCCCCGTACGCAGGAACGATTCGGCTCCCGGCCCACGGGGTGGAGATCGCCACCGCCTCCCCCGAGCTGTACCTGCGCCGGGCGGGCCGCCACGTGGAGTCCGGCCCCATCAAGGGCACCGGCCGTACCGCCGCCGACCTCCTGCCCAAGGACCACGCCGAGAACGTCATGATCGTGGACCTCGTACGCAACGACCTCGGACGGGTCTGCGCCACCGGCTCCGTCACCGTGCCCGAGCTCTGCGCCGTCGAGGAGCACCCGGGCCTGGTCCACCTCGTCTCCACCGTCAGCGGAGAACTCGCCGCGGGCGCCGGCTGGCCCGAGCTGCTCGCCGCCACCTTCCCGCCCGGCTCCGTCACCGGCGCCCCCAAGTCCTCCGCGCTGCGGATCATCGAGTCCCTGGAGACGGCCCCCCGCGGCCCCTACTGCGGGGGCATCGGCTGGGTCGACGCCGACCGAGGCACCGCCGAGCTCGCCGTCGGCATCCGCACCTTCTGGATCGACCGCCGGCGTCCGGGCGGCCCGAGCCTGCTCTTCGGCACCGGCGCCGGCATCACCTGGGGCTCCGACCCCGACCGCGAATGGGCCGAGACGGAACTGAAGGCCGCCCGGTTGCTCCGGGTAGCGTCGGGAACCCATGAGGTGACCGGCACCCCTGGGTGATCGGAGGGATCGTACGGTGAGGATCTGGCTCGACGGCGCGCTGCGGAACGCCGACAGCGCACAGGTGTCCGTCTTCGACCACGGGCTGACCGTGGGCGACGGAGTGTTCGAGACCGTGAAGGCGGAGCGCGGCACCGCCTTCGCGCTCACCCGGCACGTGGACCGGCTGACCCGATCGGCCCGCGGCCTGGGACTGGCCGACCCCGACCCGGACGAGGTGCGCCGGGCCTGCGCGGCCGTCCTGGAGGCCAACCCGCTGCCGCTCGCCCGCATGCGCATCACCTACACCGGCGGTGTGTCCCCCCTCGGCTCCGACCGCGGCGACGCCGGCCCCACCCTCGTCGTGGCCGTCGCCGAGGAGGTCCGCCGACCGGACACCACCGCCGTGATCACCGTGCCCTGGGTGCGCAACGAGCGCTCCGCCGTGGCCGGACTGAAGACCACCTCGTACGCGGAGAACGTCGTCGCGCTGGCCGCCGCCCACCGGGCCGGGGCCTCCGAGGCCCTGTTCGCGAACACCGTCGGACGGCTCTGCGAGGGCACCGGCTCCAACGTGTTCGTCGTCCTCGACGGGGAGCTGCACACGCCACCCCTCGCCTCCGGCTGCCTCGCCGGAATCACCCGGGCGCTCGTCGTGGAGTGGGCCGGGGCCAAGGAGACGGACCTGCCCTTCGAGGCGCTGGAGCAGGCCGAGGAGATCTTCCTGACCTCCACGCTGCGCGACGTGCAGGCCGTCCACCGGGTCGACGGGCGCGCCACGGTCGCGGCCGTGCCGGGGCCGGTCACCGCCGAGGCCATGCGGATCTTCGAGGCGCGGGCAGGCGCGGACCTCGATCCCTGAGCCGACGGATCCGCCCGCTTAATGGCTGTCGCACGGGGCCGCCGGGCGGGTAGAACTCGATTGATGACCACCACCCTGCGGCCGAGCGGGCCGCTTCAGCAGAGCAGCGGGGGCGCGCGGTCGCGCCCGTACGAGATCCGGGTCAACAGCCGGCGCGTCGGCGCGCTGCTGGTCGCCTGCGACACGCCCTTCGGGCCGACCGTCGGCGAGATACGCGACCTCGCCGTCGACGAGCCGGACCGGCGGCGCGGGCGCGCCACGGTCGGGGCGCTGGCCGCCGAGGAGGTGCTGCGCGGCTGGGGCTGCCGCCGGGTCCGGGTCTCCGTACCCGTGGCCTCGGCGGGCGGCCTGCGGATGGCGCAGGCGCTCGGGTACGCCGAGTACAGCCGGTACATGGCCAAGGACCTCCCGGCGGAGCCGCCCGAGCTCCGCGCGGGGGTCCTCGGCCGCCCCATGACGGAGGCCGAGTACGAGGTCTGGCTCGTCGGTGCGGTCGAGGGCTACGCCGAGGACTGGACCAGCCGCGGCATGCCGGCGGAGGCCGCGCGGGCGAAGTCGGTGGCCGACCACGAGCGCGCGCTGCCCCACGGACTGGCCACCGAGGGCGCCACCCTGTCCGTCCTGGAGGCGGACGGCGTCCCCGTCGGCCACGTGTGGTCGGCGCCCCGCGACGGGGGCGCGTACGTCTTCGACGTCGCCGTCGCGGAGGAGCACCGGGGCCGGGGGTACGGGCGCGACCTGATGCTCCTCGCCGAGCGCACGGCCCTCGCCGGGGGTCACCGCGTCCTCGGCCTCCAGGTCTTCGCGGGCAACACCCCGGCCCTGCGGCTGTACGAGTCGCTCGGCTACCGGACGGCGCACGTCAACTACGCCAAGGACCTGCTGTAAGGGCTGTCCGCCGGCGGTGCCTACGCCCCGTCGGCGGACAGCAGGCGGTCCGCGATCTCCTCGATGCGGGCGCGCAGGCCCTCCTGGCTCTTGCCGCCGTCGAGGCGCTCGCCGTCGATGACGTACGTCGGGGTGCCGGTCACTCCGATGGCCTTGCCCTCGGCCTGGTCGGCGTCGACGATCAGGATGTGCCGGCCGTCGATCAGTGCGGTGTCGAACTCCTCTGCGTCGAGACCGAGTTCGCGCGCCACGTCCAGCAGGACGGCCTCGCCGCGCTCGCCGAGCTCCGCGGTGCGGGCCAGGACGGCCTCCACGTACGGCCAGGCCTGGCCCTGTTCCGCGGCCTCCTCGGCGGCCTGCGCGGCCGCGAAGGCGTGCTTGTGCTTCTCCAGCGGGAAGTGGCGCAGCCGGATGTCCAGCCGGTCGCCGAAGCGGGCCCGCAGGGCGCGTACGTCGTCCAGGGCACGGTGGCAGTCCGGGCACTGGAGTTCGCACCAGACGTCGAGGATCACGGAATCGGTCATGGGTCCAGTGTCCCAGCCACCGGGCGCCGTCATCGAAACGCACCCCCTGAGGAGGAGGCGCGACCCCTAGGGGTGTCCGCGAAGTCCCGCCTGTCCCGCGGCGTCCGGCACGCGCTCTCGCCGCACCGGGCGAAATCCCGAGTACGTCCAGTACACGGGCTTCCGCCCGGCACGCCGAGAGCACGCACCGGACACCGCG
>NZ_JBFAZJ010000007.1:121206-268118 GCF_040681715.1 Streptomyces sp. NPDC051582 | reverse complement strand
TCCAGCACCGCCCACTGTTCATCCGTGAGATCTCCCCGCCCCATGAACAGCGATCATCCAACGCTCAAGATCCACTTTCGACACACGGCCTAGACCGCCTGGTGGCTCTTATGGGTCTGGCGCGAGTCAGCGTGGGAATCGTCCCCATGACCGCTCCGACCGACATCTGGCTGGGCCATTCCTTCTCGATGTTCGATAACCGAATCGTACTCATTGAGACGTTTTCAGCAGAAATGACCGTCAGCCAACCCAGGGAGATCGAGCTCTACGCCAAGGCCTTCGCTCTACTCAAGCAGTCAGCGGTCTACGGCGAACCCGCAATGTCACTTATCAGAGCGGCAATCGATCATTTCAGCCATCAGGAGAGGTAATGCCCGAAGGCCGCCCCACCTGGCGAACCAGCTCGTACACGGGAACCGAAACGTGCATCGAGGTCGCAAGCGATACGCCCGGTTGTGTCATGGTGCGAGACACCAAACGCCGGGCCGGCGACACCATCGTGGTGGGGCGCTCTGCATGGTCTTCATTCGTCGAGTACAGCAAGGCCTGCCCATCGGCAGGCCCGCCCCAGAGGAGCCAGCAGCCGGCCGGCGGCGCGTGCTGACGGCTCCCCTTCGTAAGGCCTGCGTTCCGGGGCACCGCAGCTTGGCGGTCAGCCAGGAAAGAGCTGGAGCACTTCGGGATCGAGCACTACCCGCCACGTACGGGGTGAGGTCGACGTCGGTACCCTCGCCGGCCCGACATGACGGGGGTCGTGACCCAGTTTGACGGGGTGAAACCGGCTATGCAGTCCCGCCCAGCGGGCGGGAATCCGGTCATCAGCACGCGGACGTGGTGTCCCGATCGGGTACATCGACGGCAGGCCGCACCTACGGCAGGAGATGAGCCACCAGGCATGAGAATCGGTCATGAAAGGACGGTTCGCTTCGGGCTGTGGTTGGTCGGCCGCGCGCACGGGAAGGTACGGCTGCGCACGGGAAGGCAGGAGTGCGAGCCTCCGTGCGACCGGGAGCAGCGGCACCGAGCCAGAGCTGCGCGAAGAGTCCCGGGATGCCGGGGCGAGAAGGCTTTCATGGCGGCTACCGGACCGGAGATGCCATCTGCATCCAGATCAGCTCGACCGCATAGCGAGAGGCACTGAATCGGGATAGGAGAACAGACGGTGCAAGAACTCACGATTTCGAACCTGACCTGCCCGTTCACCGCCCACACCAACCCTCACGGGGTGGGAACGGACGACGAGACAGGCGCGTGGATCGAAAAGTTCGGCCTGGACGAGCGTCTGCTGGAACTCACGGAACACGACACATACGGCCCGTTCTGCGCAATGCTCTACCCCTATGGCGAGAGCCGCGAGGGTCTACAACTGGCCTCCGACGGTCTGGCGTGGGCTGAGACGTTCCATGACCGCTACATCAAGGAACCTGCCCTGTCCGGGCACCTCGGCTGGGTGTCCCGGTCACTCATGGCCTTGAGCCGCGTCGTCGACGACCCTCACGGAGCGCCTGAGGAAGACGACCCCTATCACCGGGCGTGGCGGGACTTGTGGCTGCGACTGGAACGGCTGGCCACGCCTGCACAGTTCGCGCGAGCCGCAGCCGGCTGGGCGTACTGGTCCAGGGGTCTCGCATCTGAGGCCATCTGTCTCTCGAAGGGGCGTCTTCCGTGTCTGCCGGACTTCCGGATGATCCGGCGGGCGAAGACCGCATCCCGGTTGTTCATCGTGTTCCCTGAACTCATCTCGGGTGATCCGCTTCCGGAGCAGGTGTGGGCACATCCTCAGGTGCTGCGGCTTCAAGACCTGGCGGCCGATGCCGTCGGCTACTACAGCGACATCACCCTCTTCGACCGCGAGGCAGACCCCTCTACGGCGATGACGCTGCCCTCGGTGTTGGCCGGCCACCACAAGTTCTCGCTGCAGGAGGGTCTGTTCCAGGCGGCCGACATGTACCGCGACACCCTGGAGGAGTTCACTGTGGTCGGCCGATCTCTGCGCGAGATGGGCGACCCTCAGATCACCAGGTGCGTCCGGGACGCGGAGGCCATGATTGCCGGGTTCAGTCACTGGCAGCAGCTCACGGGACGTAACAGTCCTGCCCGTGAATGAGATGAGAACCCTCAGCGGTTGAGGACGTGCGCGAGGACCGGGAAGCCGGTCATTGGTACGCCCTGCCCGATCCTTATTTCTGGCGGCAGAGCTGTCACATGCCACGTTGCCGCGCATCCACTGCGGAACAACGTGGCATGTGACATGCCTGCCGGTTCGTTCAGCACCCGAAAGCATCCCCTTGGACGGAAGGACGCGATGGTGACGGAACGGATGGTGGAGGAGTTCGGTACCGAGGATCTCCTGGGTCTCTTGCAGGAGTTGTTCGGGTTACCGGCCGACACCTTGGCCCCTACGACGACCTTCGACGAAATCGGGCTGGATTCCCTCGCCCTCATGGAGTTGGGTGCGGTCCTGGAGGAACGCACCGGCGTCGAACTCGGTAGTCGGCTGGACCAAATTCCGCGGTCCGAGCCCATGGACCAAGTGGCTCAGACGATCGCGGGGCTCCTGCCCCGATGACAGCCGACCGTGAACGTGCGCTGCTCGTTGCCGGTTCTGCCCGCACGTCCGGTCCGGACACCCAGCCCCTCAGGGGGACCGGTGGGTGAGGCAGTGGCCGTCACCGGCATCGGGATGCTCACTCCGGCGGGCTGCGACGCCGAAACCAACTGGAAGAGCCTCTGCGCAGGGCGCTCGTTGGCCGCGAAGAACCCGGAGTTCGAGGGGCTTGGGGTCGACATCTCGTGTGACGTACGGGATTTTGATGCCGTGGCTGAACTCGGTGGGCGACTCGCCCGCCGTCTGGACCGGTTCGCTCACCTGGGGCTCGCGGCCGCCCGCCGTGCTGTGGAGGATGCCGATCTGCGAGTCGCCCGCTGCCCACCGGAGCGGGTCGGCGTCGTCCTCGGAGTGGGGTCGAACAGCCTGCGGACATACGTAGCCGAGTTCACACGGCTCGGCCAGGACCGGCCCGCCGCGGTCTCCCCTCTCGCTCTTCCCCGAAGCATCCCGAGCACTGCCGCTGGTGAAATCGCCCTGGACGTCGGGGCTCGGGGCCCGAACTTCACGGTCTCCAGCGCATGTGCCTCGGGCAGCAATGCGCTCGGTGTGGCCCGGAGCTTGCTACTGGGTGGTATGTGCGATGTGGTCCTCGCGGGCGGCAGTGAGTCGTGGTCCCGGATGACTGCCGTCTGCTTCTCCCAGATGCGGGCATTGTCGTGCCGGACCGACGCGCCTTCACTCGCTTCGCGTCCCTTCGACTGTGACCGCGACGGCTTCGTCCTGGGCGAGGGAGCGGCCGTTCTCGTACTCGAACGTCTCGGACATGCGCAGGCCCGCGGGGCTCGCTGCCGCGCACTGCTGTGCGGGTACGGGTCCTCCGCCGACGCCCACCATCCGACAGCACCGCACCCCGAAGGTGCCGGCGCGGAGCAGGCGGTGCGGCAGGCTCTGGCCGACGCCGGATGCACACCGGGCGACATCGGCCACGTCAACGCGCACGGCACATCGACTCCGTTGGGCGACGCTGCGGAGGCCGTCATGCTCCGACGTGTCTTCCACGGCTGCGCGCCACCAGTGACCGCGACCAAGAGCATCATCGGCCACGCACTGGGCGCAGCAGGGGCCATC
This sequence comes from Streptomyces sp. NPDC051582, assembly GCF_040681715.1. Taxonomy (NCBI): domain Bacteria; kingdom Bacillati; phylum Actinomycetota; class Actinomycetes; order Kitasatosporales; family Streptomycetaceae; genus Streptomyces; species Streptomyces sp. NPDC051582. The sequence goes on along the minus strand of NZ_JBFAZJ010000007.1, from coordinate 264,439 downwards.
GAGGCCGCAGCCACCGTACTCGCGCTGGAGCGGCAGGAGGTACCGCCGACGGCCAACGTCTGCCGTCAGGACTCCGGACGCGAACTGAACATCGTGACCAACGCCCCTCTCCGCGCTGACTTCAGCCGCGCGCTGTCGACGTCCTTCGCGTTCGGAGGGCAGAACGCGGCGCTGGTGTTCGGCACCGTCTGACACCCACACGACCCGGGCCGTCGAATCGCAAGGGAGGAAGCCATATGAAGAACACCACGGACCGGTATTCGGACGGCACAGAGCCCGCCAAACATCGGCTCTTACCCCAGCGCGTGCGCGGACTTGCGTCGCCCGCCGGTCACGCCACCAACCGTCCGCGGGCAGGAAAAGGCATCTTGGTGTTCAGCCGGTACGCCGATGTTTCAGCGGTCGTCCGTGACCCCGCGTTCGCGTCCAAAGACGCTGACTGGTTCGCCGCGCATCTCCCGGGATGGCGGCAGAGCGCCGGGATGCGCTTGTTCGGCACGAGCATGCTGTTCCACAACGGCGCAAGTCACCAAAGGCTGCGGAAGGTTCTGCTGCCGGCGTTCAGCCCGGCTCGGCTGCGCTCCCTGCGCGAGACCGTCCGTGCCGTCACCGAGCGCCGGTTGGACCTTCTCCTCGGCCAGCCACGCGGTGAGGTCGTCGATCTGCACGCGCTGTTCACGTTCCCGGTCACCAGCGCCACCGGGTGTGCTCTCATTGGCGTCCCCGAGGAGGACGGTCCCCTTCTCCACGAGTGGGTGCAGCCGCTGTTGGGCCTCCTCGACCCTGAGGTAGGCCCGCGCACCCTGGCCGGGGCGAACCGCGCGGCCGGTGAGCTGCGGCCCTACATCGACAAGCTGGTCGCCGAACGACGAGCCCGGCCGCAGGACGACCTGGCCTCGCTGGTCGCCGTTGCCTTGGACGACGACGAGGCAGCCTCCGCTCTCGCCCTCACGCTGGCAGCCGGTTTCGATACCACGGTGACGCTGCTGGACCACGCGCTCAGCGCACTGATGAGGTCGCCGGCAAGCGCCTCGGTGGCCTCGGGTGAGCCGGCCTGCGTCGACGCCGCGGTGAGCGAGGCCCTGCGGCTCGCCTCCCCCGTCCAGCTGATCACCCGTGTCGCCCAGCGCGAGGTGAGCGTCGGCGAGGTGCAGGTCCGACCGGGCCAGGAGGTGATGGCGCTCATCGCCGATGCCCACCGCGACCCCGAGTACTTCCCCGATCCGGAGACTTTCGAGCTGCACCGTCCGGCGAGCCGGTTGCTCTCGTTCGGCGGCGGTGCGCACTACTGCCTGGGAGCGCAACTGGCGAGGCTGGAAGCCTCCGTCGTACTCCCCGCTCTGCTACGGCGTGTACCCCGTATGGCGCCTGCCGGCTCCCCGCGTCCCAACGACCGCGTCACCATGCACGGCTGGACGGACCTTCCGGTCGTGCTGGGCCCCTGATCCGGGACTCGGCACGACAGCGGCGGGCCTCCAGACCCGCCTCCCTCCAGCCTGTCCTGGACCCTCACCTGTTCGGGACACCTCACAGAGAAAGGACGGAACCTATGCGTCCCCCTCTCACGGACGCACTGTCCCCACCGGATGTGCCGTGGACCGCGAAGCCTGTGCGGAAGACCGGCGAATGAACCCCTCACCGGTATCCGGATCCGCGGTGCGGGCGTACTTCGACCCGTTCGCTCCCGCACTGTGCACCACCCCGTACACCCGCTACGCGTCGGCGCGAGAGGCCGCCGCACTGTGCGAGGGACCGCACGGCCTGATCGTGGCAACCCGCCATGCGGAGGTATCCCAGGCCCTGCGGGACAACCGACTGGGTCACGGCCGGCTGACCGCGCCCAACCGCATCTTCTCCTTCCTTGGCATGGACCCACCCGACCACGGCCCGCTGCGCCGAATCGCCTCGCGCTTCTTCAGCCCGACCGCCGTTGACGCGCTGGCCCCCCGGATCTCCGTTCTCGTCGACGAACTGCTCGACCGCGCTCTGGAGCAACAACACGTCGACCTGCTCACCGACTTCGCCTACCCGCTGTCGCTTCGCGTGGTCTGCGGCCTGTTCGCGCTGCCCGAGCAGGAGCAGGCGTGGATCCGGGAGCAGACCCCACCGATCGCCCGGCTCCTCGAACCGCCCTACGCCCTCTCCGACAACGACGTCACAGCGGCCCAGTCCGCGGCCGGCCGGTTCGTCGCCTACCTGCACCGGAAAATCAACGAACGGCGGCAACACCCCGGCCCGGACGCACTCAGCGCGCTGATCGCTGAAGCCGACACGGGATCCACGCTGCACCGCCACGATCTGCTCCCGATGTGCGCCCTCCTGCTGATGGCCGGATACGAGACCACCGCCAACATCATCACCAACGGCGCTCTCGCCCTACTGCGCCACCCCGACCAACTCACCATCGCCCGCAGCCGAATCAGCAACGGCCAACTGGACAGCAGCACCATGAACGAGCTGCTGCGCTACGACTCCTCGATCCAGATCACCTTCCGCACGGTCCAGCGCCCGACCGTCATCGCGGGCAGGCCCCTGCCCCCGGGGACCCCGGTAGCCCTACTGATCGGATCGGCCAACCACGACCCCCGCGTGTTCTCCCGCCCCGACCGGCTCGACGTCACCCGTGCACACAACCCGCACCTGAGCTTCGGCGCCGGAATCCACTACTGCCTCGGCGCGCCTCTCGCCCGGCTCGAAGCATCTCTGGCTCTCGGCCGGCTACTCGCCCGGACCCGCCGCATCGAACTGACCTGCGGCACCGTCCGACACAAGGCCACCACCGCCACGATCCGCGGTGTGGAATCCCTCCCCGCCACCCTCACCCCCGCCTGATCACGCCCACGATGAAGGGAAGGTCCTCCACATGGTGTCCGTCGGCACGCAGGGAGGGCAGCGCCCCGCTGCTGCCGCGCCCTGTTCCCCTCCTCGGCTGGTGACCGGAGATCCCACACGCTGGGACGCGTCCACGGCCTTCAGGAACCTACGCGAGCAGGCGCCGGTCCAGCAGGTCGTCCTGCCCGGAGACCTCGTCGCCTGGCTGGTCACCGGGGCGGCCGAGGCACGACAGGCGATGGTTGACGCACGTCTCGCCTACGACATGCGCCGACTGCCCGACGCACGCATGGGCTTCGGCGGCCGCCGCTGTCCCGACGACATCTTCTCCGCCGAAGGCCGGCACCTACTCAACAGCGACGGCGCGGACCACCACCGGCTGCGAACCGTCCTCGCACCCCTGCTGTCCCGTACGGCTGCGCGGCAATGGAAACCGTTCGTCACGCAGACCTGCACCGAGCTCCTCAACGGCATGGTTGCGGCCGAGCGTCCGGATCTGGTCGTCGACTACGCTCGCCCGCTGGCCGTACGGGTCGCCACGGCGCTCCTGGGGATCCCAGACGAGCTGCAGCACCGGCTGACAGTTCTGACGCTGGCGATGATCAACGCCGCCGCGCCGGAGGCCCCCGCCATACGCAGGCATCGCACCGAACTGCTCGGCCTGTGGGCCCGCATCATCGGAGAGAAACGACGCAGCCCCGGCGACGACGTCCTCACCCGTCTCACCGTTGCCCAAAGCCAGGGATGCCTCTCGGCGCAGGAACTGGTCTCCGTGGCCTGGGGTCTGTTCTCCGGCGCCATCACGCCCACCACGGCACTGATCGCCTCCGGAGCGGTCGAGATCATGCGGAGCCCCGAACTCCGTCCCCTGCTCCACGGAGGCACCGACAGGGACCGCCTCACCGGGGAACTGCTCCGGCTGATCAGCCCCTTCCCCGTCGCGACCTGGCGCTTCGCCCTCCAGGACATGTCCCTCGGCAACACCGTAATCCCCCAAGGCGCCGTGGTGCTGGTCGCCCTGGCGGCCGCCAACCGCGACCCCGCCGCGTTCCCCGAGCCGGACACCGCGCGACCGGACCGAGTCGGCGGTCACCTGGCCTTCGGACTCGGCGCGCATTACTGCCCCGGCGCCCCTCTCGCCCGTATGCAGGCGGCCGTTGCACTCACCGCCCTCTTCGACAGGTTCCCCGGTCTCCGCCTGGCGACGCCGGAAGTCGAGTTGCGCCGACAGGGCGTGCTCGTCGACCGCTGCTACGAGCACGTTCCGGTCTGCACCAGCGCTACCACCGCGGCCGACTTGTAGTCCGACTCCCCGCCGGGGCCCCAAGATCGATCCCGGCTGATGCCCAGTTCTCCAGGCTGATCCATGTCTCAGGAACGGGGGTGACCGCCTGCCCGATCGAGCCGGGGTGTCCGGCCTCAGGGAACAGCAGCGGTCATCGGCGAGATGATCATGGCTTGGTTGACGCGGCGCCCTGACCCGGGGCGGCGCACACAGCGCGCCTTGCGCCGGGCCGGGACCGCCGGGACGACGCCTTGTCCGCGTCGAGCCCGCCAAAAGGGGCCCCGACCGGCGAGTCGGCCGGCCAGTTCCGTCCGCTGGCGTTCGTCATCACACCCGGCCAGGCCGGTGACGCACCAGCGTTACCCGCAGGTCATGGCCCGATTACGAGCGCCGCGCCGGAACGGCCGCCCAAGGATCACGCCCCCCAGACCCTGCACTCGGCAGGCCCCCACGGTGCCCCACGGACCGTGCCAGTCCGTCCGGCCCCCAGCCGCACCGCGACCTGCCGGTCGGTACAACACGCTGTACTGAGTGAGGTCACACCCCCGTCACCCCTGCCGCCCAGGCATCTCGACGCCCAGTCCGCCTGACGAACCGTCACCAAAGTCAGCATTGGTCCTGGCAAAGCTGACCCCAGCTGGTCATACATGGGAAGCGACGGGACCCTGACGGGGGCCTCCCGGGAGCCTCCGCCGGCCTCTCCGGCTGAGCGATCTCCGCCGGAGCGACCTCGACCTTGGGTGGGTCTTGGGGCTATCCCCCCCTGCATCACAAAGCCGCAGGTCAGCGCACCCGTCCGCGCGGCTTCAGGCGCGTGGGCGGGAGCTCGGGGGCCGGGATGGGAGGGCCGTCGTAGCCCTTCACTTCGCCGTAGCGGGTGCCTTCCATCCAGTCTTTCCGGGCTTGTACGATCTCCTCGTTGCTCCGGCCGATCCAGTTCCAGAACATCACGATCTCCTCCTCGAACGGTTCGCCGCCCAGGAGCATCAGGCCGGCGTCCGAGGCTGCGCGGATGGGGAGTTCCGTGCGGCCGCAGCCGAGGTAGAGCATCGAGCCCGGGAGGACCGGGACGCCGTCCACGTGGGCCTCGCCCGACATCGACAGCACCGCGTACTCGAAGTCCGGGTCCAGGGGGAGCCGGGTCTGCGTGCCCGCCGCCAGGGTCAGGTCCGCGCCCACGATCGGGGTGTACGCCGTACCCGGCGAGGTCGCGCCGTCCAGGGTGCCCAGGATCACCGTCGCCGTCAGGCCCGGGGCGGTCACGTGCGGGAGCTCCGCGTGGTGCTGGAAGTGGGGTTCGACGTTCCGGTGGGCGTCCGGGAGGGCCACCCACAGCTGCGCCCCGTGCAGGACGCGGCCGTGCGAGCGCGGGCTCTCCTCCGAGTGGCTGATCCCGCGGCCGGAGGTCATCAGGCCGAGCTCGCGCGGGCGGATCGTCTCCAGGCTGCCCACGCTGTCCCGGTGCAGCACCTCGCCGTCGTGGAGCCAGCTCACGGTCTGGAGTCCCGAATGGGGGTGCGGGGCGACCTGCATGCCGGGCTCGCCGGCGATGTCGTCCGGACCGTAGTGGTCGACGAAGCACCAGGCGCCCACCATGCGGCGGCCCAGGTTCGGCAGGAGTCGGCGGACCTCGGTGGATTCCCCCAGCTTGACCGTGCGCGGGCTGAGGAGCTCGCGCACCGGTTCGGCCACGACGAAGCCGCGGCCACCGCAGGCGGAGAGAGCGGGCTGGCGATCGAGATTGCTCATACGGCACAACTTAGTACCGCCGCCCGTGCCGCGTTCGGTGGAATGTCCGGCCGTCCTCACGTGTTGGGGCATGCGGATGCATCACCTGAACGGCGGAAGGGGCCCCATGAACGCGCCGACGACGTACTTCGAGCACGGCACGGCGGCCGAGCGCTGGGAGCGCGCCCGGCTCTTCTTCGACGCGAAGGAGTACACGACGGCCTCGCAGATCCTGCACGCGCTGGCCCAGGAGGCCCCCGAGCAGCTCGCGCCGCGGCTGCTGCTGGCCCGCGCCTACTACCACTCCGCCCAGCTCTCGCGCGCCGAGCACGAGCTCCGCGCCGTCCTGGAGCGATGGCCGGTGGAGGACTACGCGCACCTGATGCTCGGCCGCACGCTGGAGCGCCTGGGCCGGGCCGGCGAAGCCCGCCCCCACCTGCGGATGGCCGCCGCGATGGCGGGCGAGTTCCCCGAGCACTGAGCGATTGGTGCGGGGCCGGGCCGCCGCCTCGGTTAGCCTGGGGTCACGATGAACCGTCTGACCACGCCTTTCGGCTCCTACGAGCTCACCCGCTTCCCCGAAGACCCGCGCGACCAGCTCCGGGCCTGGGACGCCGCCGACGAGTACCTGCTGCGCCACCTCGACTCCGGTACGGGCGATCACGGCCCGGTGGACCTGGCCGGCGCCGGGCAGATCACCGTGCTCGGGGACCGCTGGGGTGCGCTCACGACGGCGCTGGCCGCGTACCACCCCGTGCAGATCACCGACTCCTACCTCGCCCGGGCCGGCACGGCCGCCAACCTGGACCGTGCCGGGATCGGCACCGCGAAGTCCACCGTGCGGCTGCTGACCACGCAGGACGCCCCGCCCGAGCGGATCGACGTACTCCTCGTACGCGTGCCCAAGAGCCTCGCACTGCTGGAGGACCAGCTGTACCGGCTGGCCCCGCACGTGCACGCCGGCACGGTCGTCGTGGGCACGGGCATGGTCAAGGAGATCCACACCTCGACGCTGAAGCTCTTCGAGAAGATCCTCGGCCCGACGAGGACCTCGCTCGCCGAGAAGAAGGCCCGGCTGATCTTCTGCACGCCCAACGCCACCTCGACGCGTGCCGTCGACCCGTGGCCGGTGACGTACACCCTGGACGAGGACGCGGGCTCGGGCGCCGGCCTGACCGCCGTCAACCACGCCGGCATCTTCTGCGCGGACCGGCTCGACGTCGGCACCCGCTTCTTCCTGCAGAGCATCCCGAACAACACGAACGGCGCCCGCGTCGTGGACCTGGGCTGCGGCAACGGCATCGTCGGCACGGCGGTCGCGGTCGCGGACCCCAAGGCCGAGATCGTCTTCACCGACGAGTCGTACCAGGCCGTCGCCTCGGCCAAGGCCACCTTCCGCGCCAACGTGGAGCGCGAGCGCGAGCGGGCCGACTTCCTCGTCGGCGACGGCGTGGCGATGCTGGATCCGGGCTCCGTCGACCTGGTCCTGTGCAACCCGCCGTTCCACTCCCACCAGGCGACGACGGACGCGACGGCGCTGCGCATGTTCGCGCAGTCGCGCAAGGTGCTGCGTCCGGGCGGTGAGCTGTGGGTGGTCGCCAACCGCCACATGGGCTACCACACCCACCTGCGCCGCCTCTTCGGCAACAGCGAAGTCGCCGCGAGCGAACCGAAGTTCGTCGTACTGCGCGCGGTCAAGCAGGAAGAGCGGCCGCGCCCCATGTGACCTGCCGGTACACCCGCCGGTAGCTCCCCCGGTTCGTCCTACACTCGGCCGCGTGAGCAGCCGGGTACGAGAAGACGACGGTACGGACAGCAGTGCGCGGAGCCGTACGGACGCCGGCGCGGGCGCCGACACGGACGGCCGTGCGGACGCCGGCGCGGGCGGTCGCACCGACGCCGACACGGGCGGTCGCACCGACGGCGCCGGTGACCGCGCGCGCTACCGCCGCGAGGACCTGGCCCGCGCGGCCGGCGTCAAGGTGCGCAACCTGCGCTACTACCAGGAGCGCGGGCTGCTCCCGCCGCCACGCCGCGAGGGCCGCATCGCCTGGTACTCCGCGGACCACCTGACCCGGCTGCGCCTGATCAGCGACCTCCTCGGGCGCGGGTACACCGTCAACGGCATCGCGGAGCTGCTGCACGCCTGGGAGGCCGGCGGCGGTCTGTCCCAACTCCTCGGCTTCGAGCGGGCGATGACCCGCGACTGGGTCCACGAGGAGCCGGTGACCATGACGCTCGCCGAGCTGCGCGAGCTGTTCGGCCCGGCGGGGACGGCCGAGGACACCCGGCGCGCGGCGGAGCTGGGGTACGTACGGGTCGACGGCGACCGGGTGACGCACCGGAGCCGGCGGCTGCTGGAGGCCACCCTCACGCTCGTGCGCCAGGGCGTGCCGCTCGCGGAGATCCTCGACGCGGGGGACTTCGTGCAGACGCAGGCGGCCGCGGTGGCCGACCGGTTCGTCGGACTGTTCCGGCGGCATGTGATCGGACCGGACGGGCTGGAGCGGCTTTCGGCCACCCAACTGGATCACGTCTCGGAAGCGGTGGCCGCGCTGCGTCCGGTGGCGGGCGAGGTCGTGGCTTCGGAGTTCGCCCGGGCGATGGCCCTGCGGGTGGAGGCGGAGGTCGCCGAACTGCTCCGCAAGGACGCGTAAGGCCGCCCGGGAAGCAGTGACCGACCGGTAGGAGTCGGCCGAAAAGGCACGGTCGAACAACCTTGCCAACCCCCATTGGCACTCTTACATTCAACTCGTCGGTAACAACGGTGCACAGCCGAAATAAGGGACGATCTCGTGGCAGATTCCCCCAACTTATCGGATTCCTCCGCCCCGCCCGGCGCAGACGAAGGCAGAGACGGCGCGGGAGGCGGCCGCGTCCGCTGGCGCCGCTTCGCCGTCCTGACCGTCCCCGCCATCGCCGTGACCGCGGGCCTCGGCATCGCCCTCGCGCAGGGCGCGCTCGCCGCCTCCTTCGCCGTATCGGGCCAGCAGTTCAAGGTGTCGGCGACGAGCCTGGAGGGCGAGGGCTTCGCCCAGTACGGGAGCATCGACGTCAACGCCCGCGAGGAGCTCATCCCCGTGGCGGTCACCGCCATCAAGGAGGCCAAGCTCCACAGCCTCTGCCAGTCGGTGGTCACCACCCTCCCGGTCGTCGGCGACATCTCGCTCAACCTCACCGCGGGCAAGAAGACCCCCGTCGAGGCCAGCAACCTGTTCGTCGACGCCACCCAGCTCGCCGGCGACGCCGTGTTCAGCAACATCGAGATCGGCCGCGACGCCTCCACCCTCGACAAGGGGCCGGCGGAAGCCGTGGGCATGCAGGACCTGTTCGCCCAGCAGGCGGACACGGTCAGCATCACCGATCTGCAGCAGACGGCCTGGGCCACGAACGCGGGCACCTTCAAGCTCTCCGGGCTCAGCATGAACATCAGCAAGGGCAAGAAGGAATGCTTCTGAGCCTCTGGCGGCGGTGGCGGCAGTGGCGTCGCAACAGGCCGTTCTGGGGAGGGTTCTTCGCGATCCTCGCCGGGGCCGAGATCTGCGCCCTGCCGCTCGCACCGCTGAAGGTGATGCTCCAGCAGGGCATCGCGGGCATCCCGTCCGTCCTGATGGGCATCGTCATGATGGTGCTCGGCCTCACCGCCTGGTTCTCGCCCGCCCAGCGCGGCCTCGCCGGTGTCCTCACCACGCTCATCGCCACCGCCGCGCTGATCATGTCGAACCTCGGCGGGTTCCTGATCGGCACCCTGCTCGGGATCCTCGGCGGCGGTCTGATGTTCGCCTGGCAGCCCAACGCCCCTGCCCGGCGCCCCTCCCCCGAACCTCCCGAACCTCCCGAACCTCCCGAGCCACCCGAACCCCGGTCCCCCACCCCCACGGAAACCACCCCCACGGTAACCACCCCAACCGGCACCACCGCGCACCCCGATCCCCAAGGAGCACAGCCATGAGTCGCACGCGTACCGCGCTCGCCCTCGGGTTGGCCGCCGCCGGAGCGCTGTCGGTGGCTTCGGTCACCGCCACCGCCGCGCCCGCGCCGCTGGCCGGATCGACCACCGTCACCCCGGCCGGGCACTCGTTCAAGGCCACCCTCAGCGGCAAGGCCACCCTCAAGGCCGGTTCGGTGACGGTGACTTGTACGGTCTCCGTCTCCACCGGCACCGTCCCGGCCGCCCCCGGGAACCAGAACGCCTCCGGGCCCGTCTCCTCACCCATCTCCCCGCCGACGTACAGCTCCTGCACGTCCAGCATCTGGGGCGTGACCCCGACGGTCACCACCAGCGGCTCCTGGTCGGTGTCGATGCAGAACGGCTCCCCGATCACCGCCACGATGACGGTCCCGGTCGGCGGGCTCGTCGTGCAGACGTCCGGTCTGGCCACCTGTACGGTCACCGCCGCCCCCACCGCCCCGGCGAACGTCGCCGGGTCCTGGACGAACGGCGCACCGCCGAGCCTGACCTTCACGAACGCCTCCGTGCCGGTCACGGTCACCGGCGGGTTCGGCTGCCCGACCAGCGCGACCTCGTCCGTCTTCAACGCCGTGTACAAGGTCACCGACACGACCGACCCGGCGCAGCAGATCACCGTCGGCCCCTGACGGGCGTCGACGGACCGCGTACGAGGAGGCCCGCCGGCCCCGGATCGCTCCGGGGCCGGCGGGCCTTCGCCGGTACGGGGCTCAGCGGTGTGCCGGGAACTCCACCACCTGCTGGTAGGTGGGCCGGTTCTGCCAGTTGATCTGCGGGTGGCTCAGTCCGCCCACCGGACGCTGCACGATCGAGTCCGCGCACCACTGGTTGCCCGCCGCACAGGTCCCGTCGGCCGGGTACACCGACGCGGGGGTGGCGGCGGCGGCCTGCCCCAGCGTGGCCGCCATCGCGTCGCGGCACGCGGACAGCGAGCCGCCGCCGCAGTACGCCGTGGCCAGCGGACCGGCCACCGGACGCCCGAGCACCGTCCGCAAGTCCTTGTCCGCGTAGCTCCACCAGCCGTACTGGAACGCCGACCCGGCATGCGAACCGGTGGGCCCGTGGCCCGCGTTGGGCGCCTCGTCCACGGTCAGCGAGGCCCCCAGGGCGTCGTAGAGCGGTGCGCCGAGGCCCGGCTTGAACTCGGCCTCGATCAGCAGCGGCCACCATGCGTCCATGATCCGGACGGCATCGGCGTGCGCATACGCCTTCGAGCCCTGCGCGGTCTCCTTGCGCTCGCTCCCCGCCGCCTGCCACGCGGCCAGCTTGTCGACCGCTGCGGCCACGGCCGGATCGGTGACCGGCCGGCTGCGCAGCACCGCGAGCAGCTCGGGCAGCAGGTTCTCGGCCCGCAGGTCGGTGACCGCCGCGTCCGCCATGGCCTGGGTGAGCTTGGCGCGGGTGACCCCGCCCGCGGCGACCAGCGGCTTGACCCGCTGGTCGAGGAGGTCCGCGCGGTGCACCGAGCCCATGCCGAAGCCGGCCGCTCCGTAGTCCTTGGCCTGCTTGTTGTTCCAGCTGATGTAGTAGTCCTGCCCGATGGACTGCGGGTGCTCGGCGGGCGGGGTGTAGGAGGCGGTGTTGGCCGCCGGGTCGAAGCCCTGCCACTCGTACTGCTGCCTGCCCGCGATCGGCAGCGCTGCGTCGACCCCGGCCGGCCGGACCGGGTTCAACCCGCTGTTGTAGTAGGCCGCTTCGCGCGAGTCGGCGTAGAACCAGTTGAAGGCGTAGCCGATGTGCTCGGCGGCCTGCTGGAAGGTCCGCGCGTCCGTCACGTACGAGGGGTCGTTGAGCATCTGGAAGCCGATGATCGAATCGGCCTCGTGCCGGTACGTGGAGCGGAGCGCGGTGTAGGCCACGGGCTTGCCCGCGACGGTGGCGCGGTGGGTGACGATGCCGTAGTTCGTCCGCCAGACCTGCATCCGGTACGAGCCGTTCGGCGTCGGGTCGGCCACCGAGGACTTCCAGGCGTTGGTGCGCTCCAGCTTCTCCATGGGGGTGCAGGCGCCCCGGTAGAGGTACGAGGCGCTCGCGGTGGTCGGTGCGCCTGCGCCCGGCTCGCACAGCTCGACGGCGAAGGTGTCGGTGATGTCCTGCCCGGCGGAGGTGGCGCTCCAGGCGTAGTCCTGGCCGCGGCCGAGCTGGACGTACATGCTCACCCCGGCGAAGGAGGCGCCGCGGGCGCTGATGCCCGGGCCCTGGATCTCCTGGAGCATGAGGAGCTGGGGCGCGAGGTAGCCGGTCTGCGGTCCGAAGACGGCGACGGGGTGGCCGCTCGCGGTCTTCGCCCCCGACACGAGCAGGGCGTTGGACATGCTCTGCTTGACGGGCTTGGGCGGGTTCGCGGCGGCCGCCGCGGCCGCGGCGCCCGTACGGTCGTGGACGAGCTGCTCGGCGGTGACGGACCCCGGGTCCGGGAGCGCGGTGCCCTGCGGGTTCGCGGGCTTCTGCGCGTACGGGAAGCTGCTGCCGTCGTGGACGGTGAGGACGGCCTCGGGGTCGTTGCGCTCGCGGAAGGACTCCCAGACCCGGGTGCCCTCCTCCAGGCCGTACTTCTGCTGCGCGGCGAGCAGCGAGAGCGCGGCCTGCACCTCGCCGCCGCCTCCGCCGCCGAAGAGCCCGCCCACGACGGAGGCGAGGGCGATCAGGTCGGTGATCTTGAACGGCTGGATCTCGCCCGCGTTGGTGATCGAGTCGATGTGACCGGTGAGCACGTACTCCCCGGGGAAGTAGCGGCCGTTCTTGGACTGGACGCGGTAGGCGTTGATCCCGTCGATGTACGCCTGCGCGTCCTCCATCGCGAGCCGGCCGCGGTCGCCCTCGGTGGTGCGGATCCGGTCCACCTGGGCCTGGAGATCGGCCTCGGTGTACGGGGCCTGTGGCCAGAACTGCTGCTCCAGACCCTGGTTGGCGAGGGCTCCGCCGGCGAAGGGGGTCAGGTCGCCGCGGCCGACGTGGCGGAAGAGGTCCATCTGCCAGAGGCGGTCCTGGGCCGCGGCGAAACCGGCGCCGTAGGAAGTCCCGTACCGGGTGGTGCCCTTGATGTGGGGGACGCCGGTCTTCTTGTCCCGGGTGATGGTGACGTCCGGGCGCGGGCTGGTGGTCGACTCGACCTGGTTGGCCGGGACGCCGAAGGAGGCGTCGTTGAAGAAGTCGTTGACCTTGGCGTCGGTGAGCCCCGGATATCCGGCCACGAGCGAGTCGTAGCGGGCCAGTTGGTCCGAGGCGTGGGCGGGCATGGTGCCGAACGCCTTGTGCAGGAGGATCTGGGCGAGGGTCGCGTTGCCGTTCTGGCCGGGCGGCAGGATGTCCGCGCACTGGCCGCCGCAGTAGTCGGCGATGGGCAGCGGCGCGGGACCGGCGGCCGCGGCGGGCGCGAGCGGGGAGAGCAGGGCGGCGCCGAGGGCGATCACCCCGGCGGCCACTGCAGTTCTCAGGCGAGCGGTGGGACGTCGCATGCGTGCTCCTCCGTGGGGCGGGAAGCGGTCACGGGGGAGGGTACTGGCGGGGTCTACCGCTCAGTAAGATGAACGACCGTCACTTTTGAGGCAGTTGGCCCCGGCCGCGGTCGAGGGAGCGAAAACCCGTTGCCGGACGTGCGGGGGTCGGACAGGCTCGCTGCCATGTCCCAGACCCCCGTGCCCCAGACCCCCGCGCCCCAGGCCGCCCGGACCTCCGTGCCCCGAACCGCCACGTCCCGGAACCCCGAGTCCCGCAACGCCGAGTCCCGCAACGCCCGCCCCCTCGCCGACCTGTTCTCCGGTGAACGGCTCATCGCCATCCCGCGCAAGGCCGCCCGCCGCGAGCAGCTGCTCGCCCATCTCACCGAGACCCTCTTCGAGGAGGGCCGGACGTACACCGAGCCCGAGGTGAACGACGCGCTGCGCACCGTGCACGAGGACTGCTCGGCGCTGCGGCGCTACCTGATCACCTCGGGCCTGCTGACCCGGACCCGCGACGGCGGCAGCTACCGCCGCGCCGACCGGGCGGGATCCGCTATCCCCGGTACGTCTCCAGCAGCCTGAGCCAGATCTCGCTGACCGTCGGGAACGCCGGGACCGCGTGCCACAGCCGCCCGATCGGGACCTCCCCCGCGACCGCGATCGTGGCCGCGTGCAGCAGTTCGGCCGCGCCCGGGCCGACGAAGGTGGCCCCGAGGAGCACCTCCCGGTCCAGGTCGACGACCATCCGGGCCCGCCCCCGGTACCCGTCTGCGTACAGTCCGGCGCCCGAGACCTTGCCGAGGTCGTAGTCGACGGCGCGCACCCGGTGGCCCGCCCGCTCGGCCTCCGCCAGGGTGAGGCCCACGGCGGCCGCCTCCGGGTCGGTGAACACCGCCTGCGGCATGGCCTGCGTATCGGCGCTCGCCACGTGCGCGCCCCAGCGGCCGGTGTCGAGCTCGGTGGTGCCCGCCGCGCGGGCGGCGATGACGGCCCCCGCGATCCGGGCCTGGTACTTGCCCTGGTGGGTCAGCAGCGCACGGTGGTTCACGTCGCCGACGGCGTACAGCCAGTCGTGGCCCTCGACCCGGCAGCTGTCGTCGACCGGGATCCAGTCCCCGGGCGTCAGCCCGACGGTCTCCAGCCCGATGTCCTCGGTGTGCGGCGAGCGGCCGGTCGCCATCAGCAGCTCGTCGCCCTCCAGGATCTCGCCGCCCTCCAGTACGACCTGGACCGGCCCGGTCGAGCCGTCCCGTACGACCCCCTCGACCGAGACGTCCGTACGGACCACCGCGCCGGCCTCGCGCAGCGCCTGCGCGACCAGCTCCCCGGCGAAGGGCTCCATCCGCGGCAGCAGCCCGGAGCCGCGTACGAGCATCGTGACCTGGGAGCCGAGGGCCTGCCAGGCCGTGGCCATCTCGGCCGCCACCACCGAGCCGCCCACGATCAGCAGCCGGCCCGGCGCCTGCTGGGCGGAGGTGGCCTCGCGGCTGGTCCACGGCCGCGCCCCGGCGAGCCCGGGCACGTCCGGGATCACGGCGCGGGTGCCGGTGGCGACGACGACGGCGTGCCGGGCAGCGAGTACGTGGTGCTCGCCCTCGGGGCTGGTGACGGCGACCTTGCGGGCGCCGTAGAGGCGGCCGTGGCCGCGGTAGAGGTGGGCGCCGGTCGAGTCGATCCAGTCGACCTGTCCGTCGTCCTTCCAGCTGGAGGTCCAGTAGTCGCGGTGCGCCAGCACCGCCGCCGTGTCCAGCGGGCCCTGGACGGAACCGGCGAGCCCGGGCACCCGGCGGGCATCGGCCCTGGCCAGCGCCGGGCGCAGCAGGGCCTTGCTCGGGACGCAGGCCCAGTACGAGCACTCGCCACCGACGAGCTCGGCCTCCACCAGGGCCGTGGTCAGCCCGGCGGCGCGGGTCCGGTCCACGATGTTCTCGCCGGCCGGCCCCCCGCCGAGCACCACGACGTCGTACTCCACCGCTTCCGACACAGTCACCATCCGTGGTTCCAGGGGCCCTTGTTTTCCCGTCACCTTACGTGGGCGCCGTGGGGCACACGGGAGAGGCGCGGCGGCCGCGGTCTACGGATCAGCAGGTCAGCGGGGCAGCGGGGCAGCAGGACACCGGGGCAGCGGGACACCGGGGCACCGGGGCACCGGCGGCGATCCGCCGGGCACCGATCAGCGCACGCCCGCGCTCAGGCCTCCGCCGTGCCCGCCTGGCCGTCCTGCTGCGAGGCGGCGACCTTCGCTCGCACCTCTTCCATGTCCAGCGCCCGCGCCTGTCCGATCAGGTCGCTCAGCGCGGCCTCCGGCAGCGCGCCGGGCTGCGAGAAGATCGCCACCTGGTCCCGGACGATCATCAGCGTCGGGATCGAAGTGATCTGGAAGGCCGCGGCCAGCTCCTGCTGCGCCTCCGTGTCCACCTTGGCGAACACCAGGTCCGGATTGGCCTCCGAGGCCTTCTCGTAGACCGGGGCGAACTGCAGGCAGGGCCGGCACCAGCCCGCCCAGAAATCGATCAGCACGAACGGGTTCGCGCTGACCGTCTGGTCGAAGTTCTCCTTGGTGAGCTCGACAGTAGCCACGGTTCCAGACCTCCTGATTGCCTTGTATGCACCTTGAACGATCGGCTCGCCCCGCGCATTCCGCCACGGCGCACCGGCGGGCGGCCGCCGCACGCACGGCGGCCGCCCGCGCGGGCCGTCTCAGAAGGGGTGCCCCGGCGGAGTCGAGCGGACCGTCGTCCAGCGCAGTTCCGTGAACGCGTCCAGGTTCGCCTCACCGCCGAACCGGGCCCCCGTGCCGGAGGCGCCGACCCCGCCGAAGGGCGCCACCGCCTCGTCGTTGACCGTCTGGTCGTTGACGTGCGCGATCCCGGTCGGGATCCGTTCGGCCAGCTCCAGCCCGCGCCCCGCGTCCCGGGTCACGATCCCGAGGGAGAGCCCGTACGGGCCGGCCGAGGCCAGGGCGACCGCCTCGTCCTCCGTCGCGAAGGACCGTACCGGCGCCACCGGGCCGAAGACCTCCTGCGCGTAGGCGGGGGTGTCGTCGGCGACGCCCGCCAGCACGGTCGGCCGGTAGAAGAGGTCCTCGTACGTTCCGCCGGCGACGAGCTTGGCCCCCCGCTCCGTGCTCGCCTCGACCAGGGAGCGCACCCGCTCCAGCTGGCCGCGGTCGATCAGCGGTCCCAGGTGCACCCGCTCGCGGTACGGGTCCCCCACCGCCAGCGCCTCGGCCCGTACGGCGAGCCGCTCGACGTACTCGTCGTAGAGCGAGGCGTGGACGAGGTGGCGGCCGGCCGTCATGCAGATCTGACCCTGGTGGAAGAACGAGCCCCAGGAGGCCTGTGCGACGGCGGCCTCCACATCGGCGTCCTTGAGGACGACGAGCGCCGAGTTGCCTCCCAACTCCAGGTGGGCGCGCTTGAGGTGACGGCCCGCCAGCTCTCCTACGATCCGCCCCGAGGCCGTGGACCCGGTGAACGACACCACGCGGACCAGCGGATCGGCGACGAGCGCCGCCCCGGTCTCCGCGCCCCCGGGCAGCACGTGCAGCAGCCCGGCCGGCAGTCCCGCGGCCGCGAAGACGGCGGCGAGCGCGAGGCCGCCGCAGACGGCGGTCCGCCGGTCCGGCTTGAGCAGCACCGCGTTGCCGAGGGCGAGGGCCGGGGCGACCGAGCGGATCGACAGGATCAGCGGCGCGTTGAACGGGGCCACCACCCCCACCACGCCCGCCGGGACCCGGCGGGTGAAGGAGAGCCGCGGCGCCTCGCTCGGCAGCACCTGCCCTGCCGGGCGGGAGGCCAGCGCGGCGGCCTCGTAGCACTCCTGGGCGGCCACGTGCAGCTCGAAGTCGGCCTTGCCGGGTATGGAGCCCGACTCGCGCACCAGCCAGTCCCGCAGTTCCCCGGCGTGGGCGGCGAACAGGTCTCCGGCGCGGCGCAGGACGGCGGCCCGCTCCATGTGGCCGGACCGCGCCCAGGCCTCCTGGGCGGCCCGGGCCCGTACGGCCGACTCCGCGACGTCGGCGGGCGCGGCCAGCGCGAGGGTGGCCAGGGTGCGGCCGGTGGCGGGTTCTACGACCGGGGCGGCTCCCCCGGTGAGGGTCGGTCCGTCCTGCCAGAGCATCGGTTCGAGGAGCGGCATGGCGCGGGGCCTCCGGTGGGGATGGGTGGGGCGGGGGGCGGCAGCAGGCGCCATCGTGCCAGACCGGAGGCACCACATCTGTTCAGTTATTGGGCAGTTGACGCGCCACCGTGACCGGAAACGATCGACGGCGCGGCGGTGTACGGGAGTTCGGTGCGCCGGCTCAGCGCTCCAGGACGAGCGCGATGCCCTGCCCGACGCCGATGCACAGCGTCGCCATGCCCGTGCCCGAGCCGGCCGCGGCCAGCTGGTGTGCCACCGAGCCGGCCAGCCTGGCCCCGGAGGCGCCGAGCGGGTGCCCGATGGCGATGGCGCCGCCGCGCGGGTTGAGCACGGCCGGGTCCAGCTCCGGCCAGGCCGCGACACAGCCCAGCGCCTGCGCCGCGAAGGCCTCGTTGAGCTCGACGGTCGTCAGGTCGGCCAGGCTCCGGCCCGCTTTCGCGAGCGCCCGCTGCACGGCGTCCACCGGGCCCAGGCCGAAGAGCTGCGGCTCGATGCCGGTGACCGCGGAGGCGCTGATCCGGGCCAGCGGCTCCCGGCCCGTGGCCGCCAGCCCCTCCTCGTCGGTCAGCAGCAGCGCCGCGGCGCCGTCGTTGAGCGGGGAGGCGTTCGCGGCCGTGACCGTGCCCGTGCCGTCCGTGCGGAACGCGGGCTTCAGGCGGGCCAGGGCCTCGGGGGTGGAGCCCTCGCGGATGCATTCGTCGCGTACGAGGTCCACGCCGGGGTACGCGACGACCTCGTCCGCGTACTGCCCGGCGGCCCAGGCGGCCGCGGCCTTGCGGTGGCTCTCCAGGGCGAAGAGGTCCTGGGCCTCGCGGGTGATGCCGTGCTTCTCCGCGATGAGTTCGGCGCCCTCGCCGAGCGAGCCCGTCCACTGCGCGGGCATGCGCGGGTTGGTCATCCGCCAGCCCAGGGTGGTGGACCACATCTGCTGGTGGCCCGCCGGGAAGGCCCGCTCGGGCTTCTGCACCACCCAGGGGGCCCGGCTCATCGACTCCACGCCGCCCGCGATGGCGACGGAGGCGTCCCCGAGCGCGATGGCGCGGGCGGCCTGGATCACCGCTTCGAGGCCGGAACCGCAGAGCCGGTTGACGGTGACCCCGGGGACGGACACCGGGAGCCCGGCGAGCAGGACGGCCATCCGGGCCACGTCGCGGTTGTCCTCGCCGGCTCCGTTGGCGTCGCCGAAGACCACGTCGTCGATGCGGGCGGGGTCGAGGTCGGGCGTACGGTCCACCAGCGCGCGGACGACGTGCGCGGCGAGGTCGTCGGGGCGGACCCCGGCGTACGCTCCGCCGAACCTGCCGATCGGGGTGCGGACGGCGTCGACGACGTAGACGTCGCGGACGGTGCGTCCGTCGCGGGCGGTGCGGATGCTCATGGGGGCTCTCCTGGGCGGATCCGTACGGGCGGCGCCGGGGCGGTGCCGGGGTCGGCACCGGTGGGGCGCCGGGCGCGCCCGGTGGGGCGCGCCCGAAGTCTCCGTCCGCAGGTCACCGGCTGTCAACGGCCCTCTGCCGGCCACGGACGCGCCGCAACGATCGTCGCGGCCGTCACGATCGTCACGGCCGTCACGATCGTCGCGGCCCTCAGGTCGACTCCCGCCGGATGGCAGCGGCCGAGATCAGGTCCTGCCGCTGCGTGATCTCGGACGGCTCGCGCACCGCCCGGTCCACCAGCTCGGCCAGGTGGTCCCCGGTCGGCAGCTCGATCTGCACCGTGCTCAGCCGGGGCCGCAGCAGGCGGCCGATGAGCAGGTCGTCCGCACCCATGACGGCGACGTCCTCGGGGACCCGCAGCCCCTCGTCCAGCAGCGCGCGCATCAGCAGCATCGCGTACTCGTCGTTGTACGCGAAGACCGCGTCCAGGCCGAGCGAGCGCCAGCGGGCGGCCAGCGCGGCGGCCGACTCCTCCGAGTACGCCATCGGCAGCGCTTCGATCGCGGCGCCCGCCGCCGAGCGCGCGCCCTCCAGGCGCGGGGTGGAGAAGAGTTCCAGCCCCTCCTCCTGAGGGACGACCACGCCGATCCGCCGGTGCCCGCGCTCGACGAGGTGGGCGGCGGCCCGGGCGCCGACCTCGCTCTGGTCCATGACCAGGGCGTGGGCCCCGGGGACGCCGACCGGACCCATCGTTATCACCGCGCGGGCGCCGGCCCGTTTCAGCGTGGCCACGTTGTGCACGGACAGGGTGATCTCGCCGAGCGAGATCACCGCGACCGGGCGCAGCTCGGCCCAGGCGCGGGCCGCCTCGTCGCCGCTGAGGCCGAGGCTGCCGTACTGGACCACGGTGTAGTCGAGGCGGCGCAGCGACCACTGGAGCTCGTTGAGGAAGGCGCTGTAGAGCGGTCCGATGGGCACGTGCGAGGTGGGCAGCAGCACGATCCGGGTGTGTCCGGCGCGCAGGCTGCGGGCGGCGGCGTGCGGGACGTACCCGAGCTCCTCGGCGGCCCGGCGGACCTTGCGGCGGGTCGGCTCGCTGATGCGTACGGCTTCCGCGTTGTTGAGGACGTAGCTGACGGTCGCGCGCGACACGCCGGCGAGACGGGCCACGTCGGCGCTGGTCGGCACGGGGGCCGGCTGCGGCGGTTTCGATGACTGGGACATTGCCGTCGCATCTTTCCAGACCGATTGCGCCCGAGGGCTAGCGGATGGCCGGAAACGAGTGCTACACAGTGGTTACACGATTCATTGACACGTGTAACTCGGGCGTCGCATCCCCTTCCCCGGGGTGCTCCCGCACGTGTCCGACCGTGTCCGGTCGTGCCGCCGCCCTGTCGTGATCCGACGCACCCCCGCCGCAGCGACAGGGCGGCGCGCACCCTCTCCAGGACCCTTCACCGCACCTCGCCGCGCCCTCCCCACACCCCTTCGCCGCACCCCTGCCCACGCCTCCCGACACCCCTCCCGTACCTCCCGCCCCAGCTCCACCCCACCCTCATCCGCACGAAGAACCCGCCCAGGAGGGCACCGTGGCCCTTTCCTCCTCCGGCACCGGAACCACCGGAGCCACCCCCGACGCCCCGTCCGCCGCACCGGCCGCGTCCGGCGCCCCGCGCGCCCCCGGACGCGGCCTGTTCCCCTTGCTGCTCGTTGGGAACAGCGCCATGTACACGCTGTACATCGGCGTCGGCGGCGTCCTGCTCGCCCTCCAGGTCGAGGACGTCGACCCGGCGAACAAGGTCGCCAACTTCGGCCTGATCGCAGGGGTCTCGGCGATCTTCGCCACGATCTTCAACCCGGTCGCCGGCGCCCTGTCCGACCGCACCGGACGGCGCAACCCCTGGATCCTGGGCGGCGGGCTCGCCGCCCTGCCGGCGATGTTCCTGCTCGGCGCCGCCGACACGATCCTGCTGATCACGATCGCCTGGTGCCTCGGCCAGGCCGTCATGAACGTCTACCAGGCCGCCATCACCTCCGTGGTCCCCGACCGGGTCCCGATGTCCGCGCGCGGCAAGGCCTCCGCGGCCGTCGGGCTCGGCCTGCCCTTCGGCTCCACCCTCGGGGCACTGACCGGCGCCGCGTTCTGCGACGACTACCGCACCGGTTACCTCGTCTTCGGCGCGATCGTGGCGGGCGCCGCGGTCCTGTTCACCGCCTGCACCCGCGAGGAGCGCCTCCCGGCGCGCGCCCCGCTGCCGGTCAGGGAGCAGCTGGCCGCGTTCACCGGCGCCCTGCGCGACCACGACTTCCGCTGGGCCTTCATCGGGCGGGCGCTGCTCGTCCTCGGGTACTTCGCGGTCAGCGGGTACCAGCTGTACATCCTCCAGGACCACACCGTGCTGCCCGCCGCAATGGAGCCGGAGGAGGCGGTGGCGGTGCTGATGCCGCTGACCAGCGTCGCCATGGTGGTCTCCACGGTGCTCGGCGGGTACCTCTCCGACCGGCTCGACCGGCGCAAGCTCTTCGTCGGCGCCTCCGCCGTGCTGTCGGCCCTCGCGCTCGTGATCCCGGCCGTGTCGGACAGCTGGACGGCGATGCTGGCCTTCGCGGCCGTCAACGGGCTCGCGTTCGGCTCGTACATGGCCGTGGACACGGCGCTCGTGACGATGGTGCTCCCCAAGGCCCAGGACGCGGCCCGCGACATGGGCGTGCTCAACATCGCCAACGCGGGGCCGCAGATCGTCGCGCCGTTCATCGCCTCGGTGATCGTCTCGGTGAGCGGCGGCTACAGCGCGCTGTTCGTCGTCGCGGCGGTCCTGGCGGTGGCGGGCGCCCTTGCGGTGAAGCCGATCCGCAGCGTGCGCTGAGCTCCCGAGAACCTCCGTGACCGCCGCGACCGCCGCGACCGCCGCGACCGCCGACAAGCTCCCAGAACTCTCCGAGAAGGGCTCCACCGTGAAGCTGCACACCCACACCTGGGGCGAGGGCGACCGCGTCGCGCTCCTGATCCACGGCATGATGGCCGACCACCGGACCTGGCGCCGGGTGGGCCCCGCCCTCGCCGCGCGCGGCTACCGCGTCATCGCCGTGGACCTGCGCGGCCACGGCGCCAGCGGGCGGGGCGAGTACGACCCGGCGCTCTTCGCCGAGGACGTGGTCGAGACCCTGCCGGCCGGCGCCGACCTGGCCATCGGCCACTCGCTGGGCGGGCTGACCCTCTCGCTGGCCGTGGACCGGCTGAGGCCGAAGCGTGCGGTGTTCTCCGACCCTGCCTGGCATCTGGCCACTGCCCCGCAGGGGATGGGCCCGGAGCTGTTCGCGCAGTTCAAGTCCGCGCCCAGGGAGCGGATCCGGGCGATGAACCCGCGCTGGGAGGAGGCGGACGTCGACGTCGAGCTGGAGACCCTGGCCGTGTGGGACGAGGCGACGGCGCTCGGCCTGGGCCGGCTGTCCGGTACGGACCTGCTGCCGGCGGCGCCGGTGGTCCCCTCGCTCGTCCAGCTCGCCGACCCCAGCTTCCTGATCTCCCCGGAGCGGGCCTCGCTGCTGGAGGAGCGCGGATTCGAGGTGCGGTCGGTCGCCGGCGCCGGACACACCATCCACCGGGACGACTTCGACGGGTTCATGGCCTCGCTGGAGGGCTGGATCCAGCCGCTCTAGCCACCCTCGGGCCTTCCCCGTTACCTTCGGTCCTACCGAGCGGTAACGGGGAGGTCCGATGTCGGTGACGTCGTCAGGTGCGAAGGCTCCGGCCGTCTGTTCCGGGCTGGTGGAAACGGCGCGGGCGCTCGCCGAAGGCGCCGTCTCCGCACGCCGGTCGACCGAGGAGGCGCTGGAGCGGATAGCGGCCTCGCAGCCCGTGCTGAACGCCTTCCGGATCGTGCGCACCGAGGCCGCGCTCGCCGAGGCGGACGCGGCGGACCGGCGCCTGGCCGCCGGCGAGCGGCTCCCGCTGCTCGGCGTACCGGTCGCCGTGAAGGACGACATGGACGTGGCCGGGGAGCCGACCGCCTTCGGCTGCGCCGGGGAGTTCCCGCCGAAGACGGCCGACAGCGAGGCCGTGCGCCGACTGCGCGCGGCCGGCGCGATCGTCATCGGCAAGACCCAGACGCCGGAGCTGGGGCAGTGGCCGTTCACCGAGGGCCCGGCGTTCGGCGAGACCCGCAATCCGTGGAACCCGGCCTACACGCCCGGCGGTTCCTCCGGCGGTTCGGCGGCAGCCGTCGCCGCGGGGCTGGTCCCGGCGGCGCTGGGATCCGACGGGGCGGGTTCCGTACGGATCCCGGCGGCCTGGACCCATCTCGTCGGCGTCAAACCGCAGCGCGGACGCATCTCCACGTGGCCGGAGCCGGAGTCCTTCCACGGACTGACGGTCAACGGCGTGCTGGCCCGCAGCGTCGCCGACGCGGCGCTCCTGCTGGACGCGGCGAGCGGCCACCACCCCGGGGACCGGCATCGTCCGGCCCCCGTCTCGGCGGTCGAGGCGGCCCGCCGCACGCCGAGACGGCTGCGCATCGCCCTGTCGTTCGGGATGGCCTTCACGGCGACGCCGAAGTCCCTCGACCCGGAGGTCCGTTCGGCGGTGGAGCGGCTCGCCGGGAGGCTGGAGTCCCTGGGTCACGAGGTGGTCCCGCAGGACCCGCGCTACGGGCGGATCGGCCTGACCTTCGTACCGCGCGCGACCGGTGGCGTACGGGACTGGGCCTCCCGGGTGCCGGATCGCGGGCTGCTGGACCCGCGCACTCACGAGGCGATGCGCAGCGGCCGGATCCTCGGCGGCCTGCCGCTGCGCGCGTCGCGCCGGGCGGAAACCCTGCTGCGGCGGCGGGTCGGGGAGATCTTCGGCCGGTTCGACGTGGTCCTGACCCCGACGACGGCCACTCCCCCGCTGCGGATCGGCGCTCTCGCGGGCCTGGGGGCGATGGCAACGGACCGGGCGATGATCGCGGCGTGCCCGTACGCCTGGACGTGGAACGTCCTGGGCTGGCCGGGGGTGAACGTCCCGGCGGGCTTCACCTCCGGGGGCCTTCCCCTCGGCGCCCAGCTCCTGGGCCCGGCCGATTCCGAACCCCTCCTCCTCTCCCTGGCCGCCCAGGCGGAGGCGGCGGGGGCCTGGACGGGCCGGTGGCCGACCGCGGGCCGGCCCAGCCGGGACGGGCCGGGGTAGACGGCGGCCAGCAGCTCTTGCAGGCCGCCGACGTCGCCTTCGCGGAGGGCGTCGTGGAACCGCGCCGCGAGGTCCCCGCGCTCCGCGCGGGCGGTTTCGAAGCACGGCCGCCCGGCCTGCAGGTGCCGGCGCGCCCGTACGAGCAGCTGCCGGCAGGCCGCCTCCGAGCGCCCGACCGCCGCGGACCGCGGACCGCGGGAGCACCTGTCGCCCGTCGGCCCCGCCCGGTCCGTCACGGCCTGCGGCTCGTCGCGGAGGCGAAGCCGAGCCAGGTGTGGCGGTTGCCCCACCAGCACCAGCCGACCTTCGGGGCGTTGCGCCGCTCACGGCCGTCCCGGCCCGTGCCGTTGCTGATCCAGATCGCCGGGGTGCGGGCGTCCAGGGCGCCGTTCGCCTTGCGCAGCCGGGAGCCGATGGTCATGAAGCAGCGGTTGCGCTCCAGGGCCGCCGGCCGCTGGAGCACCCAGTGGATGCCCTCGGTGAGCAGCAGTGGGGTGCGGTCCTCCTTCGTGAGGGCCGGCAGAGCCTCTTCGGGGCTCCAGTCGGACATGTGGTCGCCCCGGTCGACGCCCGTGACGACGTACAGCGGAGCGTCGGGCAGCTCGATGGGATCGAGCGGGCCGAAGCCGTCGACGTCGGGCATGTCGGTGACGACGAAGCCGGGCTTGTCCTCGCGGCGGAGCAACGGTGCGAGGGCGGAGGCGGGGGCGCGCTCCGGGTGGACGGCGAGCAGGACGTCGCCGCCGTGCCCGCCCCCCGCGTCCTGCGCGCGGGCGAACGCGCGCAGTTCATCGGCCGGGATCCGGGCGAGCTCGTGCACCCCGAGCTCGATCAGGCGCTCCGCCTGGGCGGCGAGCGGCGGAAGGGAGGTCACGGCGGGGCCGGACGGGGTCTCGGGCACGTTACTCCTGCGGTACGCGATGCAGAGCGGGGCGCCGGACCAACGAGGCGACCGGCCGGAACGTTCCCGCCGCCCGCTACGCGGGCCAGTCGCCCTCCTCGTCGGCGCCGCCGGGTCGGCCGGCGCCGTCCTGTCCGCGCACGTGGGCGACCCTCGTCCTGTCTTCGCCGGCCCGGCGCACCCGCTCCGCGTCCGCGGGCGGCTCGGCCCCGGTACCCGTACGGGAGGGGACCCCGGGCTTTCGCCCGTGCTCGTCGGCGGTGCCGCCTTCGTGCTGCATCAGGGGCCGCCGTACATCCGGCGCCCGGTCCTTGTCACCGTTCCCGCCCACAGCGTCCTCCCGGGGCATGCCGCGCGTGAAGGCCCTCGGCCCTCCGTAACGGGCGACTACCCGGCCGGGCCGGATCGATTCAAAAAGTGATGCGAAAAGGAATGGATCCCAAAAAAAGGAAAGGCAAGGAGCCAACCCGCTCCTTGCCACTCTCAACATATAGCGCAGCGGGGGGCTTGCCGCAAGGCCCCCACCACGGCGCACAATCGTCGCCCACCTGCACCTTTGCGAATTGCCCGGGGGTTTTCTTGATGGACGTGATCGTGGTCGGAGGCGGGCCGACCGGCCTGATGCTGGCCTGCGAGCTGAGGCTGCACGGCGTGCGGGTGCTCGTGCTGGAGAAGGAGGCGGAGCCGACCCGTCAGTCCCGCGCCCAAGGCCTGCACGTACGCAGCATCGAGGTGATGGCCCAACGCGGCCTGCTGGAGCGGTTCCTCCCGCTCGGGCGGCAGTTCACCGTCGGCGGCTTCTTCGCCGGCCTCGGCAGCTCCTGGCCGGAGCGGCTGGACACGGCGCACTCGTACGTCCTCCACATCCCGCAGGAGATCACCGAGCGGCTGCTGACCGAGCACGCCACCGGGGCGGGCGTCGAGATCCGGCGCGGCTGCGAGCTGGTCGGGCTGAGCCAGGACGACGACGGGGTGAGCGTCGAGCTGGCCGACACCACGCGGTTGCGCGCCCGCTACGTCGTCGGCTGCGACGGAGGCCGCAGTACGGTCCGCAGACTGCTCGGCGTCGGCTTCCCCGGGGAGCCTTCCCGGGTCGAGACGCTGCTCGGCGTGATGGAGCTCGCCGAACCGGCGCAGACGGTGGCCGCCGCGGTGGCCGAAGTCCGCAAGACCCAGCTGCGGTTCGGCGCCATGCCGATGGGTGACGGGCTCTACCGCGTCGTCACTCCTGCCGAGGGAGTGGCCGAGGACCGTGCCACCCCTGCGACCCTCGACGAGTTCAAGCAGCAGCTGCGCGCCTTCGCCGGCACCGACTTCGGCGCGCACTCGCCGCGCTGGCTCTCCCGCTTCGGCGACGCGACGCGGCTGGCCGAGCGCTACCGCGTGGGCCGCGTGTTCCTGGCCGGGGACGCGGCGCACGTCCACCCGCCGACCGGCGGGCAGGGGCTCAACCTCGGCATCCAGGACGCGTTCAACCTCGGCTGGAAGCTGGCCGCCGAGATCGCCGGCTGGGCACCGCGGGGGCTGCTGGACAGCTACCACGCCGAACGCCACCCGGTGGCCGCCGACGTACTGGACAACACCCGCGCACAGATCCAGCTGATGTCGACGGAGCCGGGTGCCCGGGCGGTACGCCGACTGCTCGCGGAACTCGTGGACTTCGAGGAGGTGAACCGGTACCTGATCGAGAAGATCACCGCGATCTCCGTCCGCTACGACATCGGCCGGGACCAAGACCAGGACCAGGACCACCACGGCCGTGAACTGCTCGGCCGGCGGATGCGGGACGTGGCGCTGGGGCGCGGCCGCCTCTACGAGCTGACGCACGGCGGCCGGGGCCTGCTGCTCGATCAGACGGGCCGGCTCTCGGCGGCGGGCTGGTCGGACCGGGTCGACCACGTCGTCGACGTCAGCGAGGAACTGGACGTGCCCGCCGTACTGCTGCGCCCGGACGGCCACGTCGTCTGGGTGGGCGAGGACCAGCAGGATCTGCTGGCCCACCTGCCCAAGTGGTTCGGCGCCGCCGCCCGCTGAGTACGCGGCCCACCCCGGCGACCACCCCTCGCGCGCTCCCCCGCCGGGGTGGTTCCCGGGGCCAGGCGGGTGCGGTGCGGCACGGCTCGCGGGGCGCGGGCGGGCTCCCGTACGAAGCTGTGCGCTGCTCCCTGCACCCCGCGAGGCCGGAGGTTCGTACGCCCATGACCCACGCACACCTGAGACCGGCGCGGCGGCGCCGCCGCGGCGCCGGCGGGAGGACCGGCGTGCCGGCCGCCGCGCTCGGCCTGGCGCTCGTACTGGCACTGCCAGGCTCCGCGCTGGCCGCCCCCGGCGATCCGGATCCGTCCTTCGGGCCCGACGGCCGGGTGGTCACCACGTTCCCCGGATACGCGGAAGGCCACGACATCGCGCGGCAGGCCGACGGCAAGCTGGTCGTGGTCGGCCTGAGCCAGGACGGCTTCGCACTCGCCCGGTACAACTCCGACGGCAGCCTCGACCCCGGATTCGCCGGGGACGGCACGGTGACGAGCGACTTCGGCGGCGGCGCCCACACGGCGAACGCGGTGGCGATCCAGCCCTCGGACGGGAAGATCGTCGTGGCGGGCACCACGGAGGTCCCGGAGGAGGGCGGCGGCTGCTGCTTCTTCTCCGTGGCCCGCTACAACACGGACGGCAGCCTCGACGCCGGCTTCGGCGACGGCGGCCTGGTGCGGGTCGACGAGTTCGGCGGGTCCGCGGACGGTGCGGACGTGGCAGTACAGCCCGACGGCAAGATCATCGCCGCGGGCAAGGGCGGCGGCGGGGGCTTCGCCCTGGTCCGCCTCGACACCGCGGGACACCTGGACCCGGGCCTCGGCGGCGACGGCGCGGTCGTCGCCGGCTTCACGCCCGGCTCGCCCCAGGACGCCGGCGGCATCGCCCGCGGCATGGCGCTCCAGCCGGACGGCAAGATCGTCTCGGTCGGGTACGTGGGCAACACCGGCTTCGACATCGGCGTGGCCCGGTACCTGCCGAGCGGCAGCCTCGACCCGTCCTTCAGCGGTGACGGCATGGTGACCGCGAACTTCGGCGGCACCGAGTTCGGCAACGCGGTGGCGGTGCAGCCTGACGGCAAGATCGTCGCCGCGGGATCCGGCGACGTCGGCGTCGCCCTGCTGCGTTACAACGCCGACGGCAGCCCCGACGGTGGCTTCGGCACCGCCGGGCGCACCTCGGTCCACTTCCCCGGCGACGGCGGCGGCGCCAACGCCCTGGCGCTCCAGCCGAACGGCAAGATCGTCATCGCCGGGCGGGCCGACGACCCGAACAGCCAGGAGGCCAACGACTTCGGCCTGGCCCGCTTCAACGCCAACGGCACGGTGGACACCGGCTTCGGCGGCGACGGCTTCGTGGTCACGGGCTTCCAGGACCGGGACGAGGCCCGCGGGGTGCTCGTACAGCCGGACGGCAAGATCGTCGCGGCGGGCGTCGGCGCGGGCTTCGCCTTCGCCCTCGCCCGCTACCAGGGCGGCGACGGCACGACTCCGCCCCCGACGCCGAGCGCGGACCTGTCGGTGGCGCAGACCGCCACGGCCACCGTGAGCATCGGCGACCGCGCCTCGTACACGGTGACGGTCTCCAACTCCGCGGCCTCCACCGCCACCGCGACCGGCGTCACGCTGACCGACACCCTCACCGGCGCCGGGGTGGCCCTCACCTCGGCGGCCGCCTCGCAGGGCACCTGTACGACCACGGCGACGGGGGCCGGCTGCGCCCTCGGCTCCCTGGCCCCCGGCGCGAGCGCGACGGTCACGATCACGGCGGAGCCGCGGTCCACCGGCACGATCACGAACACGGCCGTCGTGAGCGCGGCGCAGCAGGACCCGTCGACGGCGAACAACACGAAGGCGGCGACGACCTCGGTGAACAACGCCCACGGCTGCACCATCGTCGGCACGGTCGGCGCGGACACCCTGACCGGCGGCTACTTCACCGACGTGATCTGCGGCCTCGGCGGCAACGACACCATCCGCGCGAGCTACGGGAACGACACCGTGTACGGCGGTTACGGGAACGACAACCTCGACGGCGGCTTCGGCGACGACACCGTGAACGGCGGCCCGGGCAACGACACCCTGACGGGCGACTACGGCAACGACCGCCTGACCACCACGGACGGGGTCTCCGCCAACGACAGCGCCAACGGCGGCCCCGGCAACGACACCTGCACCACGGACCCGGGCGACACCCGCACCAGCTGCCCCTGACGCCCTGACCCACCCGGCGTCCCCACCGGAGAACCGTCGCCATGAACACGGCGACGGCTCTCCCCCTGACCGCCTGACCGCCTGACCGCCCGGGCGCCCGGGCGCCGGCGCGGTGCGCCCTCGCCTCACCCGCTCAGAACGTCCAGCGGGTGTGGGTGTAGACGCCGTTGTCGCGGCCGAAGCCGTAGGCCGTGGCCGGGGGCAGGGCGAAGACCACCGCGTCACCCTTGCGGAACGCGTCCCCCATGCCGTGGAAGGTGCCCTCGGAGGAGGTGATGTGGGGGCCGTACTTCGTCTCGTACGCCGTGATCACCTCTTCCAGGGCCGCCGGGTCGGCGACCAGCCGCGCCGTGCCCTCGATCACGAGGTCGAACCCCTCGGTGAGTGAGTTCCCACCGGTGGTGGTGGTCAGCGCGCAGTGACCGTCGTGGGCGAGGTTCTTCGCCTTCTGCTCGTCCGGGCCGGTCGAGAAGTACAGCACCCCGTCGTGCCAGGCGGCGATCACGGGAGTGACGTGCAGGCGGCCGCCGGCCCGCACCGTGGACGCCCAGAAGATCTCGGCGGTCTCCAACTGCCGCAGGGCATCGGCCCAGTCGGTGGCGATGACGTCCTCGGCGCCCGGGCGGGGATTGAGGGCGGAGCTGTAGCGGGCGTCCAGCTCGGTCGCCGTGGGGTGCTTCTCGGGTCCGTGTGCGGGCATGGCGGACCTCCCTTCCTCGTCCCGTAACGACCCGCCGCCCGTACGGAAACCCCCGCCGCGCCCGTTTCGCCCGTCTGCCCGCGGGGGCTGGGGGCGGGATCGGGCGCGCGGCCACCTCCACCTCCGCCACCGCCACCGCCACCGCCACCGCCACCGCCACCGCCACGACGATCTGTTGGAAGAGCGGCGATCTCGTGTAAGTTCCTTTTGGAAACTCGCAAGTGGATCAAGGGGAATCGGGAGAGCTCATGGGACAGCGGACGTGGACGGCCGTCGACGACTACTTCGACGGACTGCTCGTGGAGGAGGACGAGGCGCTGGCCGCCGCCAACGCGGATGCCGAGGCCGCCGGGCTGCCCGCGCACCAGGTGGCCCCGAACCAGGGGAAGCTGCTGCACCTCCTCGCCCGCATCCGCGGCGCCCGCACCATCCTGGAGATCGGCACCCTCGGCGGCTACAGCACCATCTGGCTCGCCCGGGCCCTGCCGGCCGGCGGGCGGCTGGTCACCCTGGAGGTCGACCCGCACTGCGCCGACGTCGCCGCCGCGAACGTCGCCCGGGCCGGGCTGGCGGACGTGGTCGACATCCGGCGCGGCCCGGCCCTCGAACTGCTGCCGCAGCTCACGGACCTCGCCCCGTTCGACCTGGTCTTCATCGACGCCGACAAGCCGTCCAACCCGGCCTACCTGGAGTGGGCCCTCGAACTGACCCGGCCCGGCAGCGTCATCATCGGCGACAACGTCGTCCGCGACGGCGCCGTCGTCGACCCGGACAGCACCGACCCGCGCGTCCAGGGCGTCCGCCGGTTCACCGAACTCATCGCCGGGCAGCCGAAGTTGACCGCCACGGCCCTCCAAACCGTCGGCAGCAAGGGGTACGACGGCCTCGTCATGGCCCTCGTCACGGACTGAACCGCGCCCACGGCGGCCGCCCGAACCACTAATCTCGGCCGCATGACGGCACTTTCCCACCACAGCTCCGACCCGATCGAGCAGCCCGGCCGCGGCGGGGCCACCGCCACCACCGAGGCCGATCCCCACGCCATCGGGCCCGTGCGCACCGAGTACGCGCCCGACAAGGACGGCGATCCGGACCCCGGCGAGATCGTGTGGACCTGGGTCCCGTACGAGGAGAACGACGGCCGGGGCAAGGACCGTCCGGTGCTGGTCGTCGCCCGGGAGGCGGGCGGGCGCACGCTGCTGGCCGTACAGCTGTCCAGCAAGCGGCACGACAACGACCGGGAGTGGGTGCCGATCGGAACCGGACCCTGGGACGGCGCCGGACGGGAGTCCTGGGTCGACGTGGACCGGGTGCTGCGCGTGCACGAGGACGGCATGCGGCGCGAGGCCTGCGCCCTGGACCGGGGCAGGTTCCAGCTGGTCGTGAACCGGCTCCGCGAGCGCTACGGCTGGCGGTAGGCGGCAGGCGGGCCGACCGGGCCCTGGCGGCCCGGCGGCTCCGTACGCCCGAACCCGGCGAAGGCGTGTTCGAACGCCTCCCGCGGCGCCGGGTCCCGGTCCAGCACCCCGAACACCACCCGCTCGAAGACCCCTGCGAAACGCCCGGCCAGCAGGGCCCGGAAGGCCTCGGCGACCTCGGCCGGATCGTTGCGGAACACCCCGCACCCCCACGCCCCCAGCACCAGCCGCGGATAGCCGTGCAGCGCCGCGGTCTCCAGGACGCGCTCCGCGCGCCGTGCCAGCGCCGCCGGGATCTCGGCGACGCGCTCCGGCTCCTGGCGGCGGATGGTGCCCGCGTTCGGCGCCGGAGAGGTCAGGAAGCCCACCCGGACGGGGGTGTCCAGCAGCTCGCCCCGGTCGTCGCGGAAGACCGGCACCCCGGGCGAGTGAATCACCCGGTCGGTGTAGAAGGTGCTTCTTCCCGCGCGGTGGACCTCGTAGTACTCCGGGGCCTCCAGCAGGGTCTCGTACAGGGCCGAGGCGCGGCACAGCGCCTCCTCCTGGGCCTTGGCCCCGCGGACGTAGCCGCCCCCGGGATTGCGGGCCGAGGCGAAGTTCAAGGTGGCCACCGCCGCCCCGGTGACCGCGCCCGGGACCTCTGCGGCGAGCCTGCGCGCGGCGACCGTGCTGCTCTCCCCCGTCACCTCGACGACGGTCTCGTACCGCCTCGCGGGGAGCCCCTCATCTGGAATGACCTGCTTTGGCCCATATATCCTGGTTCCGGCCCTGGATTCCGCCAGGGCGGCGGCGAGGGAGACCTGCCGCCCCGACCGCGTCCGGTATCCGCCGGCCGCCACGATGGTCGCGTTCTCGCGCGCGATCTCGCGCAGTCTGCTGCTCACGCCACCATCATCGACGGCAGGAACCACCCGCGGCCAAGGATTTTCCGCGCGGTGGCCCGCTCCCCCCTTTTCGGGCCGACAAGGACGGGTAGGTAGGCATGGTCAGGTCACACCCGTGGACAGGAGACCCTGCCGTGCCACAGGACTCGTACGCGCCACCAGACCCCCTAGCCGCGGGCGACGCGCCCACTCTCAGCGAGACCGCCGCCGAGGACCTCGTCCACGGCATCTGCTTCAAGACGGGCCCGCCCCGCACCCTCGGCGCCGAGCTCGAATGGCTCGTGCTGGACGCCGAGCGGCCGGGCGAGACGCTGCCGCCCGACCGGCTGACCGCCGCGCACGACGCGGCCCGCGCCCTGCCCCTGCGCTCCCGCTTCACCATCGAGCCCGGCGGCCAGCTGGAACTCAGCTCCGCTCCCGCCGGCTCCCTCTCCGGCTGCGTGGACGGCCTCCAGGCCGATCTGACCGCCGTACGGGCCGCCCTGCGGTCCCGGGGCCTGGTCCTGCACGGCACCGGCCGCGATCCGCGGCGGCCGCTGCGCCGACTGCTGCGCAGCCCGCGCTACGACGCGATGGAGAGCTACTTCGACCGCACCGGCCCGGCCGGGCGCGCCATGATGTGCTCCTCCGCCTCCGTCCAGGTCTGCGTGGACGCCGGGTACGAGGAACCGGGCCCGCTCGGGTACGGCCGGCGCTGGCGGCTGGCGCACCTGCTGGGCGCCGTGTTCGTGGCGGCCTTCGCCAACTCCCCCGCGCACGAGGGCCCGTACGCCGGATGGCGGTGCTCCCGGCAGGGGATCTGGAACGACCTCGACACCCGGCGCTCGCTGGCCCCGCCGCCGGACGCCGAACCGCGGGCCGGCTGGACCCGGCACGCGCTGGACACCGAGGTGATGTGCGTTCGGTCGGAAGGGGACGGGCCGTGGCCGGTCCCGCGCGGCATGACGTTCCGCGACTGGCTGCGCGCCGGCGAGGCGACCGGCGGTGGCCGCGGCAGCGGCACCGCCCCGGGCCCGTACGGCCTGCGGCCGCCCACCGCCGAGGACCTGGACTACCACCTGACCACGCTGTTCCCGCCGGTGCGCCCGCGCGGGCACCTGGAGTTCCGGATGATCGACGCCCAGCCCGGCGACGACGGCTGGCTGGTGCCCGTCGCCGTCGTCCACGCGCTGTTCGACGATCCGGAGGCCGCCGAATGCGCGTACCGGGCCGCGAAGGCCCTGGCCGACACCCACGGGCCCCGGCCCTCGCCGCGCAATCCCCTGTGGCAGTCCGCCGCCCGCCACGGCCTGGCCGATCCGGAGCTGCGCACGGCCGCGGCCGTCTGCTTCCGGGCCGCCGCGCAGGCGCTGCCGCGCCTCGGCGCGAGCCGGCACGTCCAGGACGTGGTCGGCGCCTTCTGCGAACGCTTCCCACTGCGCGGCCGCTGCCCGGCCGACGACGGATACCCGCAGCTCACCGGGACGGTGGCCCGCTCATGACCGCATCGCCTCCAGCCGATTCCGCCCGCCCGACCCCCGCGGCCCTCCGCGAGCGGGCCCACACCGCCCTGACCGCGGCCCGCGCCCGTACGGCCCTGCTCACCGATGCCGTGAGCGACCGCGACCTGATCGCGCAGCACTCCCCGCTGATGTCCCCGCTGGTCTGGGACCTCGCCCACATCGGGAACCAGGAGGAGCTCTGGCTGCTGCGCACCGTGGCCGGGCACGACTCCCTCCACCCGGAGATCGACCCGCTCTACGACGCCTTCCAGCACCCCCGCGCCGAACGGACGAAGCTGCCCCTGCTGGGTCCGGCGCAGGCCCGCCGCTACGCGGCCGAGGTGCGCGGCCGGGTCTTCGACCTGCTGGAGCGCACGGCGCTCGAAGGCTCCGCGCTGCTGGACGACGGCTTCGCGTTCGGGATGATCGCCCAGCACGAACAGCAGCACGACGAGACCATGCTGATCACCCATCAGCTCCGCAGCGGCGAGCCGGTACTGACCGCACCCGAACCGGACCCCCCGCAGGGGCCGCCGCCCGCGGTCACCGAAGTCCTGGTGCCCGGCGGGCCGTTCACGATGGGCACCTCGGCCGAGCCGTGGTCCCTGGACAACGAGCGGCCCGCGCACACCCGGGACGTCGGGGCGTTCCGGATCGACACCGCGCCCGTGACCAACTCCGCCTACCAGGCGTTCATCGCCGACGGCGGCTACCGGGACGATCGCTGGTGGGCCCCCGAGGGCTGGGACCAGATCCACCGGCACGGGATCGAGGCCCCGCTGTTCTGGCGCCGTGAGGCCGGCCAGTGGCTGCGCCGCCGCTTCGGCGTGACCGAGCCGGTGCCCGCCGACGAGCCCGTACTGCACGTCAGCTGGTACGAGGCGGACGCCTACGCCCGCTGGTCGGGACGCCGGCTGCCCACGGAGGCGGAGTGGGAGAAGGCCGCCCGCCACGACCCGGCCACCGGCCGCTCCACCCGGTACCCCTGGGGCGACGAGGACCCGACCCCGGACCGCGCCAACCTCGGCCAGCGCCACCTGCGCCCGGCCCCGGCGGGCAGCTACCCGGCCGGGGCGTCCCCGCTCGGGGTGCGCCAGCTGATCGGCGACGTGTGGGAGTGGACCTCCTCCGACTTCCTGCCGTATCCGGGGTTCCGGGCCTTCCCGTACCGCGAGTACTCGCAGGTGTTCTTCGGCCCGGAGCACAAGGTGCTGCGCGGCGGCTCGTTCGCCGTGGACCCGGTGGCCTGCCGGGGCACCTTCCGCAACTGGGACCTGCCGGTGCGCCGGCAGATCTTCTCCGGGTTCCGGACCGCGAGGGACGCCTGATGTGCCGTCACATCGCCTTCGTGGGGCCGGAGATACCCCTGGCCCGGTTGCTGACCGAGCCCGAGCACTGCCTCGTGCGGCAGTCCTGGGAGCCGCGCCGGCAGCGCCACGGCACGGTCAACGCCGACGGCTTCGGCGTCGGCTGGTACGCGGAGGGCGACCCGGTCCCCGCGCGCTACCGGCGGGCCGGACCCGTCTGGGGGGACGCCAACTTCGCCGATCTGGCCCGGGTCGTCCGTACGGGGGCCGCGCTGGCCGCCGTACGGGACGCGACCGTGTTCGGGGCGGACGGGGAGGCCGCGGCGGCGCCGTTCGCCGCCGGACCGTGGCTGTTCAGCCACAACGGCGCGGTACGGGACTGGCCGGACGCGGCGGCGCCGCTCGTCGCCTCCCTGCCTCCCGCGGAGCTGCTGTCCCTGGCCGCGAGCACGGACTCGGCGCTGATCTGGGCCCTGGTGCAGCACCGGCTCCAGCGCGGGGACGACCTCGGCACCGCGCTCGCCGAACCGGTGCGGGAGCTCGCGGCGGCAGCGCCGGGCTCCCGCCTCAACCTGCTGCTGACGGACGGCGTCGGCATCGCCGCGACGGCCTGGGGCGATTCGCTCTGGTACCTGGCCGACGCGCAGGCGCAGCGCACGGTGGTGGCGTCGGAGCCCTACGACGACGATTCCCGCTGGTGCGAAGTACCCGACCGGACCCTGCTGACCGCCCGTGCCACACGGGTCGACCTGACCCCGCTGAAGGAGACCTCCCCGTGAGCGACTTCCAGTTGACCCGCACCCTCGACGAGCACTCCGCCGACACCGCGCTGCGCGCCGACGTCCTGCACGGGCTGACGGCGTCCCCCAAGGTGCTGCCGCCCAAGTGGTTCTACGACGCCCGGGGCAGCGAGCTCTTCGAGGAGATCACGCGGTTGCCCGAGTACTACCCGACGCGCGCCGAGCGGGAGATCCTGCTGGCGCGGGCCGGCGAGATCGCGGCGGCGAGCGGCGCGCGCACGCTCGTGGAGCTGGGTTCCGGCTCCTCGGAGAAGACCCGGCACCTGATCGAGGCCATGCCCGCGCTCGACACGTACATCCCGGTGGACGTGAGCGGGAGCGCCCTGGAGGGGGCGGGGCGGACGCTGCTGACCGAGCACCCGGGGCTGCGGGTGCACGCGCTGGTGGCCGACTTCACGAAGCCGCTGCGGCTGCCGGACGCGCCCGGGCCCCGGCTGGTGGTGTTCCTCGGCGGCACGGTCGGCAACCTGCTGCCGCCGGAGCGCGCCGAGTTCCTGGCCTCCGTCCGGGCGATGCTGTCGCCCGGGGACGCCCTGCTGATGGGGACGGACCTGGTGAAGGACGAGGGCGTGCTGGTGGCCGCGTACGACGACGCGCAGGGGGTGACGGCCGAGTTCAACAAGAACGTGCTGGCCGTCGTCAACCGGGAGTTGGGCGCGGACTTCCGCACCGACGACTTCCGCCACGTCGCGGTGTGGAACCGGGAGCAGGAGTGGATCGAGATGCGGCTGCGGGCACGGTCGGATCTGGTGGTGAAGGTCCGGGCGCTGGATCTGGTGGTGCCGTTCGCGGCGGGTGAGGAGATTCTCACGGAGGTCTCCGCGAAGTTCCGCCAGGAAGGCGTGCGGAAGGAACTCGCCGAGGCCGGTCTTGAGTTGACTCAGTGGTGGACGGATGCGGAGGGCCGCTTCGCGCTGTCCCTGGCGGTGGCCGACGGCGAGTTCGGCTGGGCCGGCACGCCCGCCAGCAGCAAGGAGGCGGGAACGGCGGAAATGACGGGGACGACGGGGACGGACGCGACGGCGACGGCGGCCTGAGCCGCGGCCGCGAGCTCCCGCCGGTCCGCGTGCCGGCCCGGCGGGATCCGCGGCAGCAGCCGTACCTCGGCGCGCACTCCGCGGGCCCGGGCGATCCGCCACAGGGAGGCGGTCAGCGGATCGTCCCCGACGAAGGCGGGGGCCCCGGCGGGACTCCCGTCGGGCAGCAGGTAGGCGATCCGCACGGGCTGTACGGGCACCCGCGCGTCCAGGGCGGACTGGAAGGCGGCCCGCCGGAAGGTCCCCCGGGCGCGCCCGCACCAGGTACTGCCCTCGGGGAAGACGGCGACGCGGTCGCCGGCCAGCAGGGCCCGGGTCATGGTCTCGACGGTGGCGGGGAGGGCGCGGATCCGGTCCCGTTCGATGAACAGGGTCCCGTTCTGCCGGGAGAGGGGGCCGAGCACCGGCCAGTCGCCGATGTCGCTCTTGGCCAGCATCCGGCAGGGCACGGCGGCGGCGACGAGCGGGATGTCCAGCCAGGAGACGTGGTTGGCGACGATCAGGCGGCCGCCGCCCGGGCCGGGGCTCCCGTGCACGGTGAGCCGTATGCCGAAGGCCCGGACCAGGGCGGTGGCCCAGGCCCGCACCAGCGACCGGCGGGGGCGGGCGGGGAGCAGTCGTACGGGCTGGAAGCCCAGGATCCCGAGCAGGATCAGCGCGACGGCGGCGGTGAGCCGCAGCACCGCGCGGGCGAGGCTCGCCCGCTCCCCCTCGTGGCCGGCGCAGGCCTCGGGGGTGCAGGGCGAGGTGGGCAGCCAGACGCTCATGCGGCCGGGACGAGCGAAAGGAAGTGCTTGAGGTAGCGGGGGTTGGTGCGCCGCAGGGAGAGCAGGACGTACAGGTCGGCGCAGCCGAACTCGGCGTCGAGGGCGGGTTCGCCGCAGACCCAGGCGCCCAGGCGCAGGTAGCCGCGCAGCAGCGGGGGCAGCTCGACGCGCGGCGGGAAGGTGATGCCCTCGGGGTTCCAGGGGAGGTGCGGGGTGACCCGGTACTCCTCGGGGGCGAGGTTGCGGGTGAGGACGTGTCCGCGGGTGGCGGCTGCCAGGACCCCGCCGTCGCCGAGCGGTATCGAGCAGCAGCCGGCGAGCCAGTTGTGGCCGCAGCGGTCCATGTAGCGGGCGAGGCCGGCCCAGATCAGCGCGATGACGGCGCCGTTGCGGTGGTCGGGGTGGACGCAGGAGCGGCCGACCTCGACGAGGTCCGGGCGGATCGGGGCGAGGGCGGAGAGGTCGAACTCACCCTCGGAGTAGAGGCGGCCGGCGACGGCGGCGCGCTCCGGGGGCAGCAGCCGGTAGGTGCCGACCACCTGCCCGGCCTCCTCCTCGACGACGAGGAGGTGATCGCAGTACGCGTCGAAGGCGTCGGAGTCGAGACCCGGCTCGGGTCCGTCGAGACGGGCACCGAGTTCCCCGGCGAAGACCAGGTGGCGCAGGCGCTGGGCGGCGCGTACCTCGTCCTCGTCGCGGGCGAGGCGGACGGTGTAGTGGGGGGTGGCGGGGAGGGACCCGACGGCAGTGGCGGGTGCGGCCGCGGGGACGGCAGCGGTGGTGAGGAGGGGGGTGACGGGCGAGGTCACAGTGGGGGGAAGGGTGGACGGGGACAGGGGGGCGATGGTCATGGCGGCTCCTGATCCGGGCACGGGAGCCAGGCCGGCAGGTGGTGCGGCCTGGCTCCTTTACTTCTTCCGTGACCGGCTGGATTCGACATGACCGCTCAGCGGCCCTTGGATGTGCGAACGCTGAACTCGGCGGGCGCGGCGGCGCTCGGCATCTGCTCGACGGGGGCTCGACACCCGCTCGACGCCTGCCCGAAGGACGCCGGGAGGGCGCTCGGAGGCGGCTCGGAGGGAGCTCCGAGGGAGCTCGGAGGGGGCTCGGAGGGGGCTCGGAGGGCTCAGCGGTCGGAGTTGAGTACCTTGCCGATCGCGCCAGAGGCCTCCTCGGCGGCCCGGCGCGGGTCCTCTCCCGAGAGTACGGCGGTCATGTAGGGCTTGATCGGGTTCTTGCCCTCGACCTCGGCCCAGCGGGCGGACTTCGGGGTGGCGCGGCCCTGGGCGGCTCCGGGTGCCATGCTCGCGGCGCCCTCGTTGCCGTCGACCACGTGCGCGAGGGAGGCCTTGTTCGGTACGTAGCTCATCGTGCGGGCGAGCTCGGTCTGCCAGGTCTCGCTGACCAGCGCGGTGATCACGTCGACGGCCTGACGGCGGTGCTTCGTCCGTTCGGGGATGATCAGGTCGGAGCCGCCGGTGAAGACGGCTCCGGGCTTGTCGGACGTCTTGCCGGGGATCGGGAAGAAGCCCAGCTTGCCCTTGAGGGCCGGGTTGGCGGCCTCGATGGCGGCGGCCTGCCCGGGCGGGGCGATGATCTGCGCGACCTCGCCGCCCGCGAAGACCTCGGACTGCGGGGGCGTCTCCTCGTCGGCGTTCTTGGGACCGTCGCCGAGGGCCTGGAGCTGCTTGTAGAACTCCATGCCGGCCAGGGCCTTGTCTTCGCCGAGGGTGCCGACCCATTCGCTGCCCGTCTCGACGGCCAGCTCGCCGCCCTCGTCCCAGATGAACCCGGAGAGGACGTACCAGTTCTGACCGGGCAGGTAGATGCCCTGCCGGCCGCCCTTGTCCAGCTTCTGGGTGGCCTGGATCCATTCCTGCCGGTTCTTGGGCGGGGTCTTGATGCCCGCGTTCGCGAACAGGTCCTTGTTGTAGATCACCACGCGGTTGGCGGCGTACCAGGGGATGCCGTACTGGGCCCCGTCGATGCTGCCCGGGTCGGCGAGCCCCTTGAGCCAGTCCCTGCCGCCCCATTCGCGCAGGCCCTCAAGGGTGAGTTCGGACAGGCCGCCGGTCTCGATGTACTGGGCGACCTGGGTGTTGCCGACCTCGATGACGTCGGCGCTCTCGGCGCCCTTGCCCGCGAGCACCGCGTTGACCTTCTCGCCGATGCCCGTCCACTCCTGGATCCTGACGTCGAGGTCGACGCCGGGGTGCTCCTTCTCGAACGAGGAGGTGAACTTCGCGATGAAGTCCTCCGAGGCGCTGCCCTTCATCAGCCAGAGCGTCACCTTCTGCGCTCCCCCGTCCGAGCCCGCCAGCTGACTGCAGCCGGTGAGGGCGGTCGCGGCCGCGAGGGCCGTGCACACGGCGAGGAAGCGCATCTTCACGAAGGTCACCTTCTGGAGTCCGGTCTCGGAGATGGCTTGAAATTGGCATAGACCAATGGGCGGGTCAAGACCCTTTCACTCGGGACTGTTCACACAAAGTTCGCGCATACGGACTTACTGGGGCACCGTGGAACGAGGCAAAAGCCCCCCACCGTCGGGAGAACCCATGTCCAACCACACCTACCGGGTGACCGAGATCGTCGGCACCTCCCCCGAGGGAATCGATCAGGCCATCCGCAACGGCATCACCCGGGCCGGCGAGACGCTGCGCAACCTGGACTGGTTCGAGGTCACGCAGGTGCGCGGGCACATCGAGAACGGCACGGTGGCGCACTACCAGGTGGGGCTCAAGGTCGGGTTCCGCCTCGACGGCGAGGACTGAGCCGGGTCGGACGCGCCCCGCGGATCAGGTGCGGCCCTCACCCTCCTGGGCGGACTTGAGCTCCGGCGCGTCCGCAGCCCAGTTCGCCAGGACCACCGTGAAGCCCGCGGCGCGCGCCGCCTGGCAGACGAGCTCGTCGTCGTCCACGAGCATCCGCACCTGGCGCCCCCGCGCGATCCGCCGCAGCACCTCCAGCTTGGTGGTCCGGGCCGGCCTGCGGTCCTGGTTCCCGCGCATCCACACCCGGCCCTCGGGCAGCCCGTGCCGCGTCAGCCACTCCTGCGTGTCGGCGCGGCACCGCTCCGGGCGCCCGGTCAGGTACACCACCTCGCAGTCGGCCGCCTGCTCCACCGCCAGCGCCACCCCGCGCGCCAGCGGCGGGTCGGCCGGGGCCGCGCCGAAGAAGCCGTCCCAGTCCCGGGGCCGGCCCTCCAGGAAGTGCTGGCGGTGGTCGGTGTCGGCCAGGGTGTTGTCGATGTCGAAGACGGCCAGCGGCCGGCGGTCGTTGCTGTCACTCATGCGGGTCAGCGTAGGCAGGGAATCCTTTCGGCGCCCGTGCGTTACAGGCTGTGTGATGCGCAAAATCTCCATCCTCGACCGGTCCCGGACCCGCGAGGGGCACCCGGCCCCGCAGGCCCTGCGCGACACCGTGGAGCTCGCCCGCGCGGCGGAACGGCTCGGCTACCACCGCTTCTGGGTGTCCGAGCACCACGGCGTTCCCGGAGTCGCGGGCTCCGCGCCCGCCGTACTGGCCGCGGCGGTCGCCGCGGCCACCGAGCGGATCCGCGTCGGGACGGGCGGGGTCATGCTGCCCAACCACCAACCGCTGGTGGTCGCGGAGCAGTTCGGGGTTCTGGAATCGCTGTTCCCCGGCCGGATCGACATGGGCCTCGGCCGCTCGGTCGGCTTCACCGGCGGCATCCGGCGGGCGCTGGGCCGCGACACGGAGGACGCCGACCGCTTCGAGGAGCAGCTGACTGAGCTGCTGGGCTGGCTGGACGGCACCCAGCAGGCACATCCCGAGGTGCACGCCCGCCCCGCGGAGGGGCTGCGGATTCCGGCGTACGTCCTGGCCACCGGCGAGGGCGCCGGGATCGCGGCCCGGGCCGGGCTGCCGCTGGTGGTGGGCGACCTGCGCTCCCGCGGCCGGGTCGAGGAGGTCGTCGAGCGCTACCGCGCGCAGTTCCGCCCCTCGGCCGGCGGCTCGCAGCCGTACGTGGTGGTCTCCGGGACGGTGGCCGTGGCGCGGACCCCGGAGGCGGCCCGCCGGATCCTGGTCCCCGAGGCCTGGTCCCTCGCGTACTCCCGCACCCGGGGCAGCTTCCCGCCCTTGCGCCCGGCGGAAGAGGTGGAGGCCCTCGCCATGACGCCGAAGGAGCGGGAGCTGTACGAGCGCGGGCTCGACGGGCACGTCCACGGCACCGAGGAGCAGGTCGCGGCGCAGCTCGCCGAGGTGGCGGAGCTGACGGGCGCGGACGAGCTGCTGGTGACCACCTCCACGTACGACCGCACGGCGCTGCTGGACTCCTTCGCGCGGCTGGCCCGGGTGGCGGGGCTGACCGGGCCCCGACCGGGGGCGACCGCGGGAAGCGGCCCGTAAACTGGGGCGAATGCACCACTCCACCGCGTCCGAGGCCCGGCCCGACTCCTTCGTACGGGTCAGGGGCGCCCGGGAGCACAATCTGCGCGGCGTCGACGTGGACGTCCCGCGCGACGCCCTGACCGTGTTCACCGGCGTCTCCGGCTCCGGTAAGAGCTCCCTGGCCTTCGGCACGCTCTACGCCGAGGCCCAGCGCCGGTACTTCGAGTCGGTGGCCCCGTACGCCCGCCGCCTGATCCACCAGATCGGCGCCCCGAAGGTGGACTCCGTCACCGGGCTGCCGCCCGCGGTCTCGCTGGAGCAGCGGCGCTCCTCCCCCGGCTCGCGGTCCTCGGTCGGCACGGTCACCCTGCTGTCCAACTCCCTGCGGATGCTGTACTCGCGCGCCGGCACCCATCCGCCGGGCACCGAGCGGCTCGACTCCGACGCCTTCTCCCCCAACACCGCGGCCGGGGCCTGCCCTTCCTGCCAGGGGCTCGGCAGCATCCACCGCACCAGTGAGGAACTGCTGGTGCCGGATCCTGGGCTGTCGATCCGTCAGGGGGCCATCGCCGCCTGGCCGGGGGCCTGGCAGGGCAAGAACCTCCGGGACATCCTGGAGGCGCTCGGCCACGACGTGGACGCGCCGTGGCGGGAGCTGGCGGCGAAGGACCGCGAGTGGATCCTGTTCACCGAGGAGCAGCCGGTGGTCACCGTGCATCCGGTGCGGGACGCGGACCGGATCCAACGGCCCTACCAGGGCACGTACACGAGCGCCCACCGCCATGTCATGCGGACCTTCTCGGACAGCAAGAGCGCCACGCTGCGGGCCCGCGCGGAGCGGTTCCTGACCCGTTCCCCGTGTCCGGTGTGCGAAGGCCGGCGGCTGCGGCCGGAGGCACTGGCCGTGACGTTCGCGGGCCGTACGATCGCGGAGCTGGCGGCACTGCCCCTGACCGCCCTGGACGCCGTACTGGCCTCGGCGTCCCTGGACGGGGAGGCGGCCCGGGTGCTGGCCGAGGACCTGCGGGCCCGGATCGGGCCGGTCGTGGAGCTCGGCCTCGGCTACCTGAGCCTGGACCGCACCGCGCCGACCCTGTCGGCGGGCGAGCTGCAGCGGCTGAGGCTGGCGACGCAGCTGCGGTCCGGGCTGTTCGGGGTGGTGTACGTACTGGACGAGCCGTCGGCCGGGCTGCACCCGGCCGACACCGAGGCGCTCCTCGGCGTACTGGACCGGCTCAAGGCGGCGGGGAACACGGTGTTCGTGGTCGAGCACCACCTGGACGTGGTGCGGCACGCGGACTGGCTGGTGGACGTGGGTCCGCTGGCCGGGGAACACGGCGGGCGGGTCCTGTACAGCGGTCCGCCGCGGGGGCTGGCGGACGTACCGGAGTCGGCGACGGCGCGGCACCTGTTCGGGCCGGGCGGGGCGGAGCCGGGGCCGCGGCGGCGCCCGGTGCGGGCGGCGAGGGGGGCGGTGCGGCTCACCGGGGTCGAGCGGCACAACCTGCGGGGCGTGGACGCCGAGTTCCCGCTCGGGGTGTTCACCGCCGTCACCGGCGTGTCGGGGTCGGGCAAGTCCACGCTGGTGGGCCAGGTGCTCGCCCGGGAGGTCGGGGAGCGGATCGCGGATCCGCAGTTCCCGGTGCGGCGGCTGGTGGAGGTGGACCAGAAGCCGATCGGCCGGACACCGCGCTCCAACCTGGCGACGTACACGGGGCTGTTCGACGTGGTGCGCAGGCTCTTCACGGCGGCTCCGCAGGCACGGGCGCGCGGCTGGAAGGCGGGCCGGTTCTCCTTCAACGTGCCGGGCGGCCGGTGCGAGACCTGCCAGGGCGAGGGGTTCGTCTCGGTGGAGCTGCTGTTCCTGCCGAGCACGTACGCCCCGTGCCCGGAGTGTGCCGGGGCCCGGTACAACACCGAGACCCTGGAGGTGCGGTACGAGGGGCTGAACATCGCCGAGGTGCTGGGCCTGACGGTGGAGTCCGCGGCGGCCTTCTTCGCTCCGGTCCCGGCGGCGGCGCGCAGCCTGCGGGCGCTGGAGGAGATCGGGCTGGGCTATCTGCGGCTGGGGCAGCCGGCCACGGAGCTGTCGGGCGGCGAGGCCCAGCGGATCAAGCTGGCGGCGGAGCTCCAGCGCCAGCGCCGCGACCACACGCTGTACGTGCTGGACGAGCCGACGACCGGGCTGCACCCGGCGGACGTGCGGGTGCTGCTGCGGCAGTTGCACGGGCTGGTGGACGCCGGGCACTCGGTGGTGGTCGTGGAGCACGACATGGAGGTGGTGGCGGGCGCGGACTGGGTCGTCGACCTGGGCCCCGGCGGCGGCACGGACGGCGGCCGGATCGTCGCGGCGGGCACCCCGGCGCAGGTGGCGGCCGCGGGCGGGGGCCGGACGGCGGGCTACCTCGCGCGGGCGCTGGGCGCGGTGTAGCGGTGTGGCGGTGCAGTGGTGTGGCGGTGCAGTGGT
Organism: Streptomyces sp. NPDC051582; assembly: GCF_040681715.1. Lineage (NCBI taxonomy): Bacteria > Bacillati > Actinomycetota > Actinomycetes > Kitasatosporales > Streptomycetaceae > Streptomyces > Streptomyces sp. NPDC051582. Next base: position 220,136 of record NZ_JBFAZJ010000007.1, on the reverse strand, counting down.
GTGGCGGTTTCGCGGTGCCGCGGTGTCGGGTGTCGCGGTGCACGCCGTGGCGTGCGGATCGTGGCGGGGCCCGGGCCCCGGGCTTCTACGCGTCGCCGGGGAGCAGGTGCTGCGCCAGTTCACGGAAGCTCCACCGGCCCTGGCGGCGGGTGAACTCCCAGACCAGGTCGTAGCGGTCGGGCCAGCTCGCGGGGACGCCGAGGACCTGGTGGGCGCCGAGCGCGTGGATCAGGCGGGGGACGCCGGTGTGCTCCCAGCAGACGAGCACGGGCATCCGGGCGGCCAGCACGGCCCGCCCCAAGGCCTCTTCGGCGCCGAGGCCGAACTCGGAGCGCAGGGGGGTGTGCAGGGCGGTGGTCAGCGGCTCGACGGTCTGTCGGCAGCGGGCGGGGGGCCGGCCTCCGGCGCCGGCCGGGCCTGCGGCCGCGAAGACGACGGCGGGGCGCGGCAGAGTCGAACCACCGGCGGGCGGGAAGAGGCGGTGGAGTTCCTCGGCCCGGCGGCGGCCGCGCCCGGCGAGGGATCCGGGGTCCTCGTTGCCGTCCTCGTCCTCGCCCAGGTCCCCGGCGTACGGCTTCTCGGCGTGCCGGATCACCATGACCAGGGCGTCCTTCGGCGCGGCTTGCGGGCCGTGGGCGGCGTTCCCGGACGGGTCCTCCGAGGAGCAGCCGGCCAGCGCGAGCGGGGCGAGGGCGGCGGCCGCCAGGAGGGTGCGGCGGCGCGGTCCGGACCCGGCGGGGGCTTCTGGCATGGGGCCCACTGTCCCCCACCGGCCGGACGGCTGCGCGGCGCGGCGCGTCGTACGGCCGCCATGAGCGCCCGGTCGGCCGATCGGATCAGCCGATCGGCCGAGGCGCCTCGTGCGGCGCTCACTTCTCGTAGGGAGAGGGCACCGGAAAATAGGCCTCCAGGAAGGCGGCGACCGCGCGCTGCTGCTCCTGGGGCGACAGACCGGTTCCGGTGTCGTCGTCGGCGAGGCAGAACGCATCGGACAGGCGTTCGGCCGCCAGGCCCGGCAGCCGGTCGATCTCCTCGCTCCGGCCGGTGCTGACGTACGCGTGGTGCAGTTCGCCCTCCACCGCCCGGCCGTCGGCGAGGGCCAGGTGGGAGGCGAGGGTGACGGGGGCGAGGTCGTCGGCGCTGCGGAAGACCGAGCGGCTGATGCCCGCCAGCCGGCCGGGCAGCCGCTCCTCGACGTGGGCGAAGAGGGAGCGGCTGAGCGGGTACGGGGTGTGGGCCAGGATGTGCGGATAGGTACGGCCGACGGCCTGTTCCACCGCGTGACGGGTGGCCTTCTGGGAGGCGGTGAAGACGTCGTCACCGGAGTCGGCACCGGGGGCGCCGGGGGCCACGGCCCGCTGGTCGTGGAAGACCTTGGGCAGTCCCGAGGAGAGGAAGTAGTTCTGGGGGCGCTGCGGGCGGCCGAGGAAGATGTCGTCGTTGAAGTAGAGGAAGTGCTCGGCGAGGCCGGGGACGCGGTGCAGCCCGCTCTCGATGGCGTGGGAATTGAAGACGGGCGGGTGGGCGGGGTCGGCGAACAGGTCCCGGTGGTCGACCACGGTGATGCGGGGATGGTCGGTGGCCAGCCAGGGCGGGGTCTGGTCGTCGGTGACGAGGAAGACGTGGCGGATCCACGGCGCGTGGGCGGCGATGGAGCGCAGGCAGTACCGGAGTTCCCCGCGGTCGCGGTAGCGGTTCTCGGCGTGGTCGACGGGGACGCCCCCGGCGGCTTCCGCCCCCGCCGCGGCGCGGTCCCGGCGGCGGCGCCATGCGGGGTCGGCGGCGTCGACCCAGGTGATCACTGCGTCGACGGGGAAGTCGATGTCGTCGGGGAAGCGGCCCGCGAAGGCGTCGACGACGGGGTGGTCGCGATCGCCGACGCGGGTGGTGGACGTGGCGTCGAGCGTGGGCACCCACCAGCCGTACGGGGTCTCGCGCAGTCCGGCGATCGCACCGATGCCCGACTCGGGGGCCTCCCAGAACTCCAGGTCACAGCCGGTCTCGGGACCGTAGGCCAGCGTCCGGCCGGAGGTGACGACCGGCTGGAAGAGCCGGAGACCCTTGATCTTCGGGTGGGGGGCGCCGGCGGGCGGGCCCTCGTGGGCGGCGACCGCTTCGGGAAGTGACTCGGCGAGGACCTCGGAGGGCTCCGCGGCTTCGCTGCCGTCGCCGAGGAGCCGGGCGTACACGGGGAGCCCGGCGAAGGCCGCGCCGCAGGCCTTCAGGGCGGCCGCGCGGTCGCCCGGGCCGACGGCCACGCGGTGCCGCAGCTCCCCGTCGGGGACCAGCCCGTACGGGACGGCGGCCGCGTCCAGCGCGTCGGCGACCGCGCTCAGGTTGGCGTCCCGGGCCCCGGCGGGCAGCAGGTCGTCGCGGACCCGGGAGAGCCGGCCGCGGTGGCGGACCAGGCCCGGCACGTTCTCCAGGAGCTCGTCCTCACGGGCCCGGCCGGGCGGGGGCGCCGCCGGGCGGCCGTTCCCGGTGCGCTCCCGCTGGGCCGCGTCCGGCTGTCTGGGCACGCCGCCGGGCCGGCGCAGCGTCCGTACGATCCGGCGCAGGCCGACGGGAAGGGGAAGGCGGGACAGGCCCTGCATATGCGACCTCACGAGACGGCGCCGGTGTGCGGCACCCGAGGATGCGGGCGGCACCCGGCGTGCGGGGGTGCGGTGCCGTCCGGCAGGCAGGGGCGGATGCCTCGTTCACGTCCACCTTTCCCTTCGTTCATTTTTCACGCAAGGGCCAGGAGTCCGTTATCCCCGTCTCACAGGCACTTCTCAGCTTCGTCCCACAGGCACCTGTCAGCTTCCGCCGTGCTTGCGGACCGCCCGCAGCCATTCGCGGTTCATGGCGGCGATGGAGGGCAGCGGGATGCCCTTGGGGCAGGCCGTGGCGCATTCGCCGGTGAGGGTGCAGCCGCCGAACCCCTCGCCGTCCATGGCGGCCACCATGTCGAGCACCCGGGTCTCCCGCTCCGGCGAGCCCTGCGGCAGCACGCCCAGGTGGTTGACCTTGGCGGAGGTGAAGAGCATCGCGGAGCCGTTGGGGCAGGCCGCCACGCAGGCCCCGCAGCCGATGCACTCGGCGTGCTCGAAGGCGGAGTCGGCGTCGGCCTTGGGCACGGCGGTGGCGTGCGCCTCGGGGGCGGAACCGGTGGGGGCCGTGACGTAGCCGCCGGCCTGGATGATCCGGTCGAAGGCGCCGCGGTCCACGACGAGGTCCTTGACCACCGGGAAGGCGGCCGCCCGCCAGGGCTCGACGTCGATGGTGTCGCCGTCGGCGAAGGACCGCATGTGCAGCTGGCAGGTGGTGGTGCGCTCGGGGCCGTGGGCGTCGCCGTTGATCACGAGGCTGCACGCACCGCAGATCCCCTCGCGGCAGTCGTGGTCGAAGGCGACCGGGTCCTCGCCGCGCAGGATGAGGTCCTCGTTGAGGGTGTCGAGCATCTCCAGGAACGACATGTCGCGGGAGATGCCGTCGACCTCGTACGTGACCATGGCGCCGGGGGCGTCGGGGTTCTGCTGGCGCCAGACGCGCAGGTTGAGCCTCATGCGTAGCTCCGCTGGGTGGGGTGGACGTACTCGAAGACGAGGTCTTCCTTGTGCAGGACGGGGGCCGCGCCGGTGCCCTGGTACTCCCAGGCGGCGGCGTAGCCGAACTCCTCGTCGCGGCGGGCGGCCTCGCCGTCCGGGGTCTGGGACTCCTCGCGGAAGTGGCCGCCGCAGGACTCGGCGCGGTGGAGGGCGTCGAGGCACATCAGCTCGGCGAGCTCCAGGTAGTCGACGATGCGGTTGGCCTTCTCCAGCGACTGGTTGAACTCCTCGCCGCGGCCCGGCACCTTGATGCGCCGCCAGAACTCCTCGCGGATCTCCGGGATCCGGGCGAGGGCCTTGCGCAGGCCCTCCTCGGTGCGGGACATCCCGCAGTACTCCCACATGAGCTCGCCGATCTCGCGGTGGAAGGAGTCCGGGGTGCGGTCGCCGTCGACGGCGAGGAGCTTGGCGAGGCAGTCGCGGACCTCCCGTACGGCGGCCGCGGCCTCGGGGTGGCCGTCGCCGACGGCGGTCCGGTGCGGATGGCGGGCCAGGTAGTCGTTGATGGTGGAGGGGAGCACGAAGTAGCCGTCGCCGAGGCCCTGCATCAGGGCGGAGGCGCCGAGGCGGTTGGCGCCGTGGTCGGAGAAGTTGGCCTCGCCGATCGCGAAGAGGCCGGGGACGGTGGTCTGGAGGTCGTAGTCGACCCACAGGCCGCCCATCGTGTAGTGCACGGCGGGGTAGATGCGCATGGGGACCTCGTACGGGTTCTCCGCGGTGATCCTCTCGTACATCTCGAAGAGGTTGCCGTACTTCTCGGCGACCTCGTCCCGGCCCGTGCGGCGGATGGCGTCGGCGAAGTCGAGGTAGACCCCCTGGCCTCCGGGGCCGACGCCGCGGCCCTCGTCGCAGACGTTCTTGGCCGCGCGGGAGGCGATGTCCCGGGGCACGAGGTTGCCGAAGGAGGGGTAGATCCGCTCCAGGTAGTAGTCGCGCTCGTCTTCGGGGATCTCGGCGGCGGGGCGGGTGTCGCCCTGGGCCCTGGGGACCCAGATGCGGCCGTCGTTGCGCAGGGACTCGCTCATCAGGGTCAGCTTGGACTGGTGCTCGCCGGTGCGCGGGATGCAGGTGGGGTGGATCTGGGTGAAGCAGGGGTTCGCGAAGTACGCGCCGCGCCGGTGCGCCCGCCAGATGGCGGTCGCGTTGGAGTTCATGGCGTTGGTGGAGAGGTAGAAGACGTTGCCGTAGCCGCCGGAGGCGAGGACGACGGCGTCGGCGTAGTGGGTGGAGATCCTCCCGGTGACGAGGTCGCGGGCGACGATGCCGCGGGCCGCTCCGTCGACGGTGATCAGGTCGAGCATCTCGGTGCGGGCGTGCATCTCCACGTTGCCTGCGGCGATCTGCCGGGACAGCGCCTGGTAGGCGCCGAGGAGGAGTTGCTGGCCCGTCTGGCCGCGGGCGTAGAAGGTGCGGGAGACCTGGACGCCGCCGAAGGAGCGGGTGTCGAGGAGGCCGCCGTACTCGCGGGCGAAGGGGACGCCTTGGGCCACGCACTGGTCGATGATCTCGACGGATATCTGGGCGAGGCGGTGGACGTTGGACTCGCGGGCGCGGAAGTCGCCGCCCTTGACGGTGTCGTAGAAGAGGCGGTGCACGGAGTCGCCGTCGTTGCGGTAGTTCTTGGCGGCGTTGATGCCGCCCTGCGCCGCGATGGAGTGGGCCCGGCGCGGGGAGTCGGAGAAGCAGAACTGGACGACGTGGTAGCCCTGTTCGGCGAGGGTGGCGCCCGCCGCCCCGCCCGCCAGGCCGGTGCCGACGACGATGACGGTGTGCTTGCGGCGGTTGGCCGGGTTGACGAGCTTGGCCTCGAAGCGGCGGCGGTCCCAGCGTTCGGCGATGGGGCCTTCGGGGGCCTTGGTGTCGGCGATCGGCTCGCCGGTGCCGTAGTGGGTGTAGTCGGTGGGGATGTGATCGGTGTGGGCGTGGTCCGCGTGGGCGTGGTCCGCGTGGGCGTGGTCCGCGTGGGCGTTGTCCGCGTGGGCGTTGTCGGTGCTCATGTCAGCTCACCACTCCGGTCATGACGGCGACGGGGACGGAGACGAAGCCCGCGAAGAGGACGAGGGCGAGGGTGTTGGCGAGGAACTTCAGCGTCCGGTCGCGGCGTGCGTTGCCCGCGCCGAGGGTCTGGGCGGCGCTCCAGAAGCCGTGCCGGACGTGCAGGCCGACGGCGGCCATCGCCACGATGTAGATCGCGTTCCCGTACCAGGTGGAGAAGGTGGCCAGCACGTTCTCGTAGGGGTGGCCGGCCCACGCGCGCTCGTTCACGGTGAGGGTGGTGAGGTCGAGCAGGTGCCAGACGATGAACAGGGCCAAGATGATGCCGCCCCAGCGCATGGTGCGCGTGGCGTAGCTCGCGCGGCGGCGCTTGTGGGCGTACTTGACCGGGCGGGCCTTGATGTCGCGGCGGCTGAGCTGGTAAGCGGACACGGCGTGGCCGACGACCGCGGCGAGGAGCACCACGCGCACGATCCACAGGGCCCACTCGTGGTGGAGGAAGGGGGATCCGAGGGTGCGCAGCCAGTGGGCGTATCCGTTGAACTCGGCGGGCCCGAAGAAGATCTTGAGGTTGCCGAGCATGTGGACGACCAGGTAGCCGAGCATGATCAGCCCGGACACCGCCATCACGCACTTCTTGCCGACGGTGGAGTCCCAGAGCGTGCGCGTGGTGGACGGCCGTCGGCCCGTCCGCGTTGCCAGAGCCATGCCACCGACGTTAAGGACCAAAGTCCCGAGAGGTCCAAGACATGATGACGCTGAACTCGATAGTGGCTGCCTATGTACCGCGTATCCTGGGGCGATGCAGTTCCAGCAGCTCCTGTACTTCGTCGCCGTCGCCGAGACCCGTCACTTCACCCGGGCCGCGGAGCGGGTGCACGTCGCCCAGCCGTCGCTCTCGCAGCAGATCAAGGCGCTCGAACGGGAGCTGGGGGCGGAACTGTTCAGCCGGGCGCGGGGGAACATCACGCTGACGGACGCGGGCGAGGCGCTGCTGCCGCTGGCCCGGCGGATCCTGGCGGACGCCGACACGGCGCGGCTGGAGGTGCAGGAGCTGGCGCAGCTGCGGCGGGGGCGGGTCCGGCTGGGGGCGACCCCGAGCGTGTGCACGGGGCTGCTTCCGGGCGTGCTGCGCGCCTTCCACACCGCGCACCCGGGCATCGAGCTGCTGATCGAGGAGAGCGGCTCGCTGGACCTCGTACGGGAACTGGCGCGCGGGGCGCTGGACCTGGCGCTCATCGCGCTGCCGCTGCCGCCCTCGGCTCCGGCGCTGACCACGGTGGAGCTGCTGACGGAGGACCTGGTCGTGGTCTCTTCGGCGGAGCTGCCGCCGCCGGCGGGCGGCGGGCCGCTGACGGTGTCCGCGCTGCGCGACGAGCCGATGGTGATGTTCCGGCACGGATACGACCTGCGGGACCTGACGGTGGCCGCCTGCCGCGCGGAGGGCTTCGAGCCGGTGTTCACGGTGGAGGGCGGGGAGATGGACGCGGTGCTGGGCTTCGTGCGCGCGGGGCTCGGCGTGGCGGTGGTCCCGGCGATGGTCGTCGACCACGGCGGCCCGGGGCTGCGCGCCACCGCGCTGGCGGGCTCTCCGCTGCGCCGCACCATCGCCCTGGCACACCGCACGGACGTCGCGCCCCCGCGCGCGGCCCGCGAGCTGAGGCGCATCCTGCTGGGCTGAGGCCGCCGCTCCCCCTGTCGGGCACCGCACGGCGGGGCGGCACGGGCGCGGGGGGCGGGGGCGGGGGGCGGGCAGCGCGGGCGGGGGTTCGGGGGGCTCGGCGGGAGCCCGCCCGCCCGTCAGCCCCCGGCTGCGGGGAGGGCCTCGTCCAGCCCGTCGGCCAGCATCGCGAAGGCCTGGTCGGCATCGGCCGCGGCGGCCGGATGCGCCTCGTCGGCGCTCTGGCCGGCGGCCATGCGGCGATAGTTCTCCCGGCCCAGCTCGTGGCGGACCGCCACCAGGTGCGTCGCGGCCAGCCGCGCGGCGAGCGGCCGGACCGACTCCGCTTCGAGCACGGCGGCCAGCAACTCCACCTCGCGGTCGGTGTAGTGCGACATCCGGCCCTCCAGACTGGCGGTGGAGTAGAGGAGCCGCTGGAAGGCGATCACGCCGGGGTGGTCGCAGAGCCCGGTGATCGGATCCCGGTCGGCGAGGGCCGCCAGGAAATGCGCGTGCAGCGCGGCCACCGGCTTCCGGCCGGCGGGCCGCTCGCGCACGATGCGCGCCGCCTCGTCCTGGTGGTCGGCGAACCGGTCGAGCACCAGGTCCTCCTTGCTCGGGAAGTACCGGAACAGGGTGGGCTTGGAGACCTCGGCCGCGGCGGCGACATCGGCCACCGACACCGCATCGAAGCCCCGTTCCAGGAAGAGCTCAAGCGCCGTGGCCGCCAGCTGGCGACGCGTACGGAGCTTCTTGTTCTCGCGCAGACCCGTCGTCTTCTCCATACCGCGAGGATAGCACAGGAACATGACCGGGTTAATTTCTTGACCGGGTTGCTTTTTCTGGTGGGAGCCGCTTTCCTTGAGACGTCGACGAGACCGCAGATCGACCCGAGAGGACATCCGATGACTGACGTACTGATCGTGGGCTCCGGCCCCACCGGCCTGACCCTGGCCTGCGAGCTCGCCCTGCGCGGAGCCGCCGTCCGCGTCGTCGACCAGCGCACCGGGCCCCACCGCGAGTCCCGGGGCAAGGGCCTGCGGCCGAGCAGTGTGGAGATCTTCGAGAAGCTCGGCGTGGCCGAGTCCCTGACCGCCATCGGCCACGACGAGGTGGTCCTGCGCAAGTACTTCGACGGAGCCCACGTCAAAGACACCGCCGTCGGCGGCAACGGTCTGCTGCTGGGGCAGTGGCAGATCGAGGAGGCGCTGCGCGAGCGGCTGGCCGGTCTGGGTGTGACGGTCGAGTACGGGTCCCGGCTCGCCGCAATGGACCAGGACGCGGCCGGGGTCCGCGCGGAGATGGCGGACGGCACCGTGATCGCGGCCCGCTATCTCGCCGGGTGCGACGGCGGGCACAGCGCCACCCGCAAGCTGCTCGGCATCCCCTTCGAAGGGAACTCGGCGCAGGAGCCCGCGATGGTCATCGGGGACGTCCGCGCCCCCGGGCTCAGCAGGGACTTCTGGCACCAGTGGTTCAGCTCGGACGGCAGCGGGATCATGCTCTGCCCGATGCCGGGGACGGACACCTTCCAGCTGCAGGCCTCACCCGAGCAGGACGGGCACGGCGAGCCGGTACCGCCCTCGCTGGAGACGTTCCAGCGACTGTTCGACCGGCACGCCCGGATACCGGGGATCCGGCTCACGGATCCCACCTGGCTCTCCACCTGGCGGGTCAGCGTCCGCGTGGTCACCCGGATGCGCGAGGGCCGGGTCTTCCTCGCCGGGGACGCCGCGCACGTGCACCCCATCGCCGGCGGGCTGGGCATGAACACCGGTATCGCGGACGCCGCCGCCCTGGGCCGGACCCTGGCCGCCGCCCTCACCGGGCCGGGCGGTGAAGAGGTGCTCGACGTGTACGAGGCGGAACGCCTTCCGGTGGCCGTCGAGGTCGTGGCCGATACGGCGCGGCGGTACGACCGGGTCGTGGCGGCCGTCCGTACCCCGGGCGTGGGGACGGAGGCGGGCCTGGACTGAGCGCGCCCGGCCGGGCCGGTGTCGGGCGGGTGTCAGGAGGGTGTGGGCACGGCGTCCGAGAGCGAGAGGGTGTGGATGCGGTCGGGGGCGCCGGGGCGGGCGTAGTACCAGCCCTGTGCTGTGTCGCAGCCGAGGTCGCGGAGCTGGGCGGCCTGGGCGCCGGTCTCCACGCCCTCGACCGTGACCGCGAGTTCGAGGCTGTGGGCCAGGGCGACGATGCCTTCCACGATCTTGACGTCGACCGGGTTGGCGGGCTGCTGCTGCATCCCCTTGGTGAAGGAGCGGTCCAGCTTCAGGACGCTGACCGGGAGGCGGCGCAGGTTGGCCAGGTTCGAGTACCCCGTGCCGAAGTCGTCGAGCGCGATGTCCACGCCGAGGGCCGCGAGCCGGCGCAGCGGCTCCAGGAGTTCGTCGTCGGCGCCGATCAGGGCCGATTCGGTGACCTCCAGGCACAGGGCGCCCGGGGCGAGGCCCGAGTTCTCCAGCACCGCGACGGTGTCGGCGACCAGGCCGGGGTGGTGCAGCTGGGTCGGCGAGAGGTTGACGTTGATCCGCAGGGCGGACCCGCCGTGCTGGCGCTGCCAGTTGCGGGCCTGGCGGACGGCCTCCTCCAGGACCCAGCGGCCGAGCGGCACGATCAGCCCGGTCCGTTCGGCGAGCGGGATGAAGCGGTCCGGGCCGAGTACCCCGTACTGCGGGTGCGACCAGCGGACGAGGGCCTCGGCGCCGTGCACGCTGCCGTCGTGGAGGTGGACCAGCGGCTGGTACTCGATGAAGAACTCGCCGCGTTCCAGAGCCGCCGGCAGGGCGTTGGTGAGGCCGTGCCGGGTGATGGCCCGGGCGTCGGCCTCGGCATCGGCGAACTCGAAGCGGTTGCCGCCGGCCGCCTTGGCCCGGTACATGGTGATGTCGGCGCTGCGCAGCACCTCCGCCGGGGTGCGTTCGCGGGCCGGGCCCTCCACGATGCCGATGCTGCCGCGGACCGACAGCTCCCGGCCCTCGATGCGGATCGGCACCGACAGGGCGGACAGGATCCGGACCGCGAGTTCGGTCACCTTCTCCTCGGTGTCGGAGCCGGTGGTCAGGGCCACGAACTCGTCGCCGCCGAGGCGTGCGACGACCTCGCCGGGGCCGGTCGCACAGCTCTGCAGGCGGTCGGCGACCTCCACCAGGAGCCGGTCGCCCGCCGAGTGGCCGAGGCTGTCGTTGACCGCCTTGAACCCGTCCAGGTCCAGGTAGCACAGGCCGAAGCGGCTTCCGCCGGCCCCGCTCAGGGCCTTCTCCAGGCGTTCGAAGAACAGCGTCCGGTTCGGCAGCCCGGTCAGGGCGTCGTGGGTGGCCTCGTAGCGCAGGCGCAGGTTCAGCAGCCGGCGCTCGGTGGTGTCCTCCATCAGCGCCAGCTGGTACTGGGGCACGCCCTCGGCGTCGCGCAGCAGCGACACCGTCAGGTTCGTCCACAGCACGGTCCCGTCGTGGCGGTAGTACGGCTTCTCCACCCGGTAGCTCTCGCGCTCGCCGCGTACGAGTTCGCCGTACATCCGCCATACGTGCGGGGCGTCGTCGGGGTGGCCCCACTCGCTGACGTTGCGCCCCTGCATGTGCCCGCCCATGCCGCCGAACATCTGCAGCAGCGCGTCGTTGACCTCGATGATGTTGCCTTCGAGGTCGGCGATGCCGATGCCGACGGCAGCGCCCTCGAAGACCGCCTTGAAGCGCTCCTCGCTCGCGTGCAGTGCCTGCTGGGCGTCGATGCGGGCGGTCAGCGCGGAGCGGGCGATGGCCTCCTGCTCCTTGAGGGTGCGCTCGCGCAGGGCGCGGGCGAACCCGGCCGCGATCCCGTGCTGGAGCCGGGCGCAGCGGGAGCGGTACTCCTCGGTGCCTTCCACTCCGACCCCGTCGGGGCCGCAGTAGAGCACGAGGTACGACTCGACCACGCCGAGCGTGCCGGCGAGCGCCTCCGGGTCGGTGCAGTGCACGGCGACGAGTTCGGCCCCGACCCGCTGGGCCACGCCCGCGTCGAAGGGCCGGGCGTGCAGGGCCTCGGCGAGGGTCCGGGCGAGCGGGATGAGGTGCTGTTCGAACTCGACGCGGGTCAGCGAGGTCGCGGTAACGGGGAAGATCGCCCGCCCCCAGATGGTCGCGAAGCGTCCGATCCGGTCCTCCAGCCCGGTCCGCAGTGCGGCGGGGCCCGCCGCCGACAGGCCCGCCGGTGTCGGCGGGCCTGTCGGCGGAGCGGCGGGCTCCGCTGCCTGAGCGGGCCCGTTGTTCTTCGGGGTCGGTGTGCCGGAGGGCACCGCGGCCGTGGATCTCACGCCTTGCGTCCCACTCCGCCGAAGCCCGAGAACGCGTACGGGTCCTCGGACTCCGTGCCGTCCTCAGGGTCCTCGATGCCCTCGGGCTTCCACAGCGGCATGAACACGACGCCGGGTTCGACGAGCTCGAACCCGTCGAAGAAGCGGCCGATCTGCTCGCCGCTGCGCATGACGAGCGGGTTGCGGATGTCCCGGTAGACGCCGACGGTGCCGCTCGCGACCTCCTGGGAGAGCGGGATCCCCTCGTACGAGGCGTGCGTGAGCACGAGGAGGCTGCCCGGGGCCAGCGCGTCGCGCAGCTCGGCGACGGCGGCGTACGGGTCGTCCGCTTCCTCCAGGAAGTGCAGGACGGCGACGAGCAGCAGGGCGACCGGGCGTTCGAGGTCGAGGAGCTGCGCGACCTCGGGGGCGGCGAGGATCTCCTGCGGCTTGCGCAGGTCGGCGGCGACGATGCCGGTGTGCTCGTCCCCGGCGAGGACGGCCCGGCTGTGCGCGACGGCCACCGGGTCGTGGTCCACGTAGACCACGCGGGCCTCGGGGCTGGCGGCCCGGGCGATCTCGTGGACGTTGCCGAAGGTCGGGATGCCGGAGCCGATGTCGAGGAACTGGGTGACGCCCTGGGCCGCGGCGTAGCGGACGGCTCGGCGCATGAACGCCCGGTTGGCCTGCATGATCTTGGGCAGGCCCGGCAGGAACTCCATGGCGCGGCGGGCGGCCTGGCGGTCGACCTCGAAGTTGTGGGAGCCGCCCAGGTAGTAGTCGTAGATGCGGGACACGCTCGGCACCGATATGTCGATACCTGGCGGGGCCCAGGCGGGGCGCTCCATCGGGGTCTCCAAGCCGTAGTCCTGCGCGGTCGTCCGGGATCGGACGCCTGTCCGAGCCGAATGTACTGATCATTTCCCAACGGAGCGAGCAAAAGCGGAAATTGGTGGTCCGTTCTTCATCACACACCAAAGGCCTCCACGAGCCCTCCCGCGGCGAATGACCGAAACCGACAAGTCGCTTTTGGTAATGCGCAGGTCGATGATCGGAATTCGTCATTCCGTGGCTTAAACCTCTACGGTCTGCGCGCCACCCGTTCAGGCGAACCACGGCCGAGCACCGCGTGCGCGGGCGCACGTGAGCCCATGCTCCCCGGGTGAACAGAGCCTGTACCAGACGTCTGCTGGTGGTCCCGGTCCTGCTGTGGGCGGCGCTGTCCGCCACGCCGGCCGTGGCTGATAGCAGCGCCTACGCGACGATCGACGCCGGGGACGGCGCGAGCGCCCTCGGGCTGGTCGCGACCGCCGGAAGCGGCGCGGCCGCGAGCATCCGAGGTGGCGGACATCACGGCGACGGGCCGCCCGACGGCCGGGGCAACGGCCACGAGAACGGCAACGGCCCCGGGCACGGGCACGGCCACGGACACGGCGGACACCACTGCCCTCCGCCGCCTCCCCCACCGTGCCCGCCGAAGCCGACCCCCACTCCGACTCCGACGCCGACCCCGTCCCCGACGCCGCCACCCCCGCCACCTCCTCCGCCGCCGCCCGCCCCCAAGCCCACGCCGCCGCCCCCGCCACCTGCGCGGGCGAAGCCGCAGCCGAAGCCGCCGGCGGCCCCGCCGAAGCCCGTGGCGCCGCCCCCGCTCCAGGCGAAGGCACCCGCCCCCGTGGTGACGCCGCCGCCCCCGCCCCCGCCCCCGCCGTCGAAGAAGCCGGTGGCCAGGCCCTCGTACCACACGGCGGCCGTGAAGCGGCCCGAGCACCACATCTCACCGGTGACCTTCACCTTGATGACCGCGGCTCCCGCGGTGCTCGCGATCGTCGCGCTGCGCCCGCGCTAGACCCGCCCCGCACACCAGACTTCGTGACCGATTGGGAGTCATCTTGTCGGAATGGCTCGTCCTGGCCCTCGCGATGGCGGCGGCCTGCGCCGTGGTGCTGTCCATCGCCTTCTTCAACCAACGGCGGATCGGCGACGACGACGATCCCAGCGAGACCCCCGATGTCATCGAGTACATGACGATGATGATCGGCGTGATCTACGCGATCGTGCTGGGCCTGGCCATCGCCGGCGTCTGGGAGGGCCGCGGGGCCGCCCAGGAGTACGTGCGCCAGGAGGCGCAGGCCCTGCACGAGATCAGCGTCCGCTCCGAGGTCTACCCGGCCGACGTGCGCAAGAAGATCCGGTCCGACGTCGACGCTTACGTGACGTACGTCGTGGACACCGAGTGGAAGGAGATGGCCGACCACGGCGATCTCACCGACCGCAGCGGCGAGCTGCTGGAACGTATCCGCCGCGACGTCACGGACTACGAACCGCAGACCGACCACGAGGGGCAGGCCTACCAGCCGCTGGTGGACCAGGTCGCGATCGTGGACGACGCGCGCAGCGCCCGCGGCCAGAGCGCCGGGGCGACGATGCCGGGGGTGGTGTGGTTCGGGCTGATCGCCGGGGCGCTGGTCACGGTGGGCCTGGTCTTCACCCTGCAGATCCGCCGCTCGTTCCGGGAATTGCTGCTGGCGGGCCTGTTCAGTGCGCTGATCGCCTTCCTGCTGTTCCTGATCTGGGACTTCGACGCACCGTTCGGACGCGGTATCGCGGCGACCGCCGAGCCCTTCCTCGCGCAGTTCCCGCATCTGCCGCTCGGCGACTGAGGCGCGGGCCGGGGGCCCGGAACCGGGCAAGCCGCCGCGCCCCGCAAACCGGGGACGGGCCTCCCGTCCCCGGTTCGGCCTACGCCAGTGCCCCATTCGCCCGTTCCTGATCGCGGGTCACCGCGCCCGGACCTAGCGTGTCGGACATCGAGGCGCACGACCCCCCACGTGCGGAAACCGTTCCGCGGCTGCTCCTCGGAGATCCGGAGATCAACCATGGGTGCGATACGCAGCAACGCCACAGCCCTGCTGAGCGCCGGCGCCACGTGCGCCGTACTCGCGCTCGGCGCCCTCGGCGCGCCCTCCGCGACCGCGGCCGAGGCCCAGCCCATCACCTCGTTCGGCTTCGCCATCACCCCGTCGACGGTCGCCCCGGGCGGCCAGACGGTGCTCTCCGTCACCGGCTGCAACGCCGCCTACGCCACCGTCTCCTCCGGGGTCTTCGACACCGTGAGCATCGCCCGCGGGCAGACCTCCCGGGTGACCGTGGACCGCGACGCCCGGCGCGGAGCCGTGTACTCCGTCTCCTTCACCTGCAACGGGGAGACCGGTTCGGCGGACCTCACCATCACCGGCGGCACCACCAAGCCCACCACCAGCTCCACCTCCACGTCGACCGCCGCCGCGGCCTCCCGGGGTGCCTCCCTCGGCGTACGCGGCGGTCTGGGCGGCAGCGTGGCCGGGATGGATCCGCGGGAGCTCGGTGCGGGCGCCGCGCTCTTCCTCGCGGCTGCCGGTGGTACGGCGTACGTCCTGCGCCGCCGCGCCGCCACCCGCGGCCACTGACCGGCCGCGCCGATCACGTACCGCACCGCACGCCGCACGCTCACGCCTCGCCCCTCGCCCCTCCCACCTCACACCCCAGAGCACCGACCGCCGGTCGCCCCGAGTCCTGACGAGGAATCGGGGCGACCGGCGGTTCCCGGGCCACTGCGGGCTGTGAAGGGCTCGGCCAGGATTCGGCCGGGCAGGCCCGGCCGTCAGGCCCGCCCGCGCAGCGGACGACGGCGGCGCATCACGTGGGCGCCCGCGCCCAGGGCCGCGGCGCCTACGAGGCTGGACCCGATGGCGGTCTCGGCGGTGGACGGGCCGAACGAGCCGCCGATACCGCCCTGTGCTCCGTTGCCCCGCAGGATCGTGAACCGGTGCGTGGCGACCAGGCTGTTGTCGTGGCACTTGACGGACAGCGTGTGGTTGCCCGGCGAGGCGTGGTTGAAGATCCGGACGGTGGCGAATCCGATGGAGCCGGCCGACAGGTTCGTCTGGGGAAAGTTGCCGGCGGACCAGACCGTGCCGCCGTGACGGCAGCCGGCCGCGCTGACCTGCATCGTCGAGCCCTGGTGCACGGAGTACGGGTTGACGGTGACATTGCTCGGCCCGTTGCCGTTGTTGCC
This sequence comes from Streptomyces sp. NPDC051582, assembly GCF_040681715.1. NCBI lineage: Bacteria > Bacillati > Actinomycetota > Actinomycetes > Kitasatosporales > Streptomycetaceae > Streptomyces > Streptomyces sp. NPDC051582. The sequence goes on along the minus strand of NZ_JBFAZJ010000007.1, from coordinate 204,567 downwards.
GCCGTTGCCGTTGTTGCCGCCTTGGCCGTTGTTGCCCCCGTTGCCGCCTTGGCCCGAAGGGGAGCCGCCGAACGGGGCCCCGCCCAATGGGTCCGACGGGTTCGCGGCGGCGAACGGGGTACTGAGCCCGACGGCGACGACAGCCGCCGCGGCCACGGTGAGGGCGCGGAGAACACGCATGGTGGAACCTCCAGCGGGAAGCGCCCCGGAGCGGTCGCCCGGGAAGATCGACGAGAACGCCTCCCACATCGAACCCTCGGGGCGGCTCGCAACCAGCGCATTTCCGGCTTTGGGCCGCAAGGTTGAGCGACACGCCGAGGTGCGCGCGGCTCAGCTGACGGATCCGCAGGTCACGACCCGTCAGGCATTTATGTGACGAATACCTGGATGGGCGCACCCCTTCCGGCCGTGCCGCCACCCGTTCGCCCTTCAGCGATCGCCGTCTTGCGCACGCAGCCTTAGCGTGCGTGAGGAAGGGCGTACAGGGGTGGGACAAGAACGCGGGTCGGGACCCCCGCGTCGGGAAGGGAGAGCCATGACCGAGGACGAGAGCGAGCAGCCACCGAGAAGACGATCCCCCTGGGGCGTGCTCGCACTGGTCATGCTCAGCGGCCTCGCCATGATGCGCAACGGAGCGGACATCGGCGACGGACCGCCGCAGCCGACCGCGGCCGCGGCGGTCGGGATGCCGGCGCGGCAGCTGCCGTCGAGTCCGCCGGCGCAGGGTGAGCAGCCGATGCAGCAGCAGGGCGAGGCGCGGCCGGAGGTGGCACCGCTGGGGCACTCGTCGGTCCAGCGCATCCGCATCCCGAACATCAAGGTGGACGCGCCGGTGATGACCGTCGGGCTGGACGCACAGGGCTGGATCGAGGCCCCGCCCCCGCAGGACCCGAATCTGGCCGGCTGGTACCTGAACGGCATCGCGCCGGGCCAGCGCGGCTCGGCGGTGATCGTGGGCCACGTCGACAACGAACGCGGACCGGCGGTCTTCTACGGCCTGGGATCGCTTCAGAAGGGCAACCACATCGAGGTGGAGCGGTACGACGGCACCACGGCCGTGTTCGAGGTGTACGGCGTGGAGGTCTTCTCGAAGGAGACGTTCCCCGGATCCCGGGTGTACGGGGACAACGGGTACGCGGAGCTGCGGGTGATCACCTGCGGCGGCGGCTACTCGAAGGCCAAGGGCTACGACGGCAACGTCGTCGTCTTCGCCCGGATGGTGCAGTCGCGCTGAGCGGCGGCGGACCGCCGCCGCACCGCGCGAACGCACCCGCCGCCGCCCCGCCGAGGACGAGCTTCCTCAGCGGGGCGGCAGCTTCGGCAGCGTCATCCGGTACCCCCGCGCCAGGAGCTGGGGCAGGTACGTGCTCACCGCCTGCACGCTCTGCGAGCGGTTCCCGCCCGCGTCGTGGTTCAGCACGATCACGCCGGGTGCCGCGCCCTTGAGGGCGTTCGAGACGATCGTGGCGGTGCCCGGCTCCGTCCAGTCCAGGGTGTCCACCGTCCAGGCCAGCGGCTCCATGCCCAGCTCGGCCCCGATCTCGAAGGCCGCCCGGTTCCACGCCCCGTACGGCGCCCGGAACCACTGCGGCGCCTCGCCCACCGCCTGCTGTACGACCTCGCTCGTCCTGGCGATCTCGGAGGCGAGGGCGGGCCGGCTCAGGGTGGGGATGAGCGGATGGGTCCAGGTGTGGTTGCCGATGACGTGGCCCTCGGCGGCCATCCGGCGCAGCAGGTCCCGGTTGTCGGTGGCCATCTCCCCGCAGACGAAGAACATGGCGCGGACCCCGTACCGGGCGAGGGTGTCGAGGATGGCGGGCGTGTAGCGCGGGTCGGGCCCGTCGTCGAAGGTGAGCACCATGGCGCGCGCCGTGCCCGCGTCGGGCGGCAGTTCGAGGATGGGCCGGGTCCGGACCGCGGGCCGCGCGGCGGGCGGCCGCAGCGGGGCCTCGGCTGTCATGGGGCTCAGCCGGTACGCCGCCTGCCCGGGTGCCTGCGGGCGCAGGGCGCGGACTCCGCCCGGCCCGGCGGCTCCGCCGGGCCCCGGTCCGCCGGCCGCCGCGCCGCCGAGGCCCCCGCCGGGCGCTCCGCCCGCCGCGCTCTGGCCGGGCGCGCCGGTCTCGCCGCCGGTGAGCAGTCCGGAGGCGGCGGCGACTCCGAGGAAGACGGCGGTGCGCAGGAGCGCGCGTCGCCCTACTGTCGGCTCGTCATTTTTCATTATTACTACGTATCAACGACATCCCCGCAGATGTCGAGAGGCGCGAACGCGGGCGCTGCCCCTCACCCGTTCAGCCGCGCCGCACCAGCGGGAACGGCAGGGTCTCCCGGATCGTCAGGCCGGTGAGGAACATGACCAGCCGGTCGACCCCGATGCCCAGGCCGCCGGTCGGCGGCATCGCGTACTCCAGGGCGTCCAGGAAGTCTTCGTCGATCTCCATCGCCTCCGGATCTCCGCCCGCCGCGAGCAGCGACTGGGCGGTGAGCCGGCGCCGCTGCTCCACCGGGTCGGTCAGCTCCGAGTACGCGGTGCCCAGTTCGGTCCCGAAGGCCACCAGGTCCCAGCGTTCGGCCAGGCGCGGGTCCCCCCGGTGCTGCCGGGTCAGCGGGGAGACGTCCGTGGGGAAGTCCTTGTAGAAGGTGGGCAGCTTGGTCCTCTCCTCCACCAGCCGCTCGTACATCTCCAGGACCACGTCGCCGCGGGTGTCCTCGGGCTTGTGCGGGACTCCCGCGCGGTCGCACAGGCGGCGCAGCACGTGCTCCTCGGTGTCGGCGTCGACCTCCTCCCCGAGCGCCTCGCCGATGGCCCCGTACATCGTCTTGACCGGCCAGACGCCGGAGATGTCGTGCACGACCAGCTTGCCGTCCGGACCCGCCTTGTGGGCGACGGGCGAGCCGAAGGCGGCGGTCGCGGCGCCCTGGATCAGCTCGCGCGTGAGGTCGAGCATCACGTCGTAGTCGGCGAAGGCCTGGTAGGCCTCCAGCATCGTGAACTCGGGGTTGTGCTTGTAGGAGACTCCCTCGTTGCGGAAGGTGCGGCCCATCTCGAAGACCTTCTCCAGGCCTCCGACGCACAGCCGCTTCAGGTACAGCTCGGGCGCGATGCGCAGGTACAGGTCGAGGTCGTAGGCGTTGATGTGGGTCCGGAAGGGCCTCGCGTTCGCCCCGCCGTGGATCTGCTGGAGCATCGGGGTCTCGACCTCCAGGTACCCGCGGTCCAACAGCCCCTGGCGCAGTGCCTGGACGGCCGAGGAGCGGGCCCGTACGACGTCCCGCGCCTCGGGGCTCGCGACGAGGTCGAGGTAGCGGCGCCGCACGCGCGCCTCAGGGTCGGCGAGACCCTTGCGCTTGTCCGGCAGGGGGCGCAGGCATTTGCCGGTGAGCTGCCAGGAGGAGACCACGAGGGAGGGCTCCGCGCTGCGGCTGGCGCCGATCTCGCCGCTCGCGACCACGTGGTCGCCGAAGTCGACCTGGGAGGTGAAGGAGTCCAGGACCGCGGCGCCGCTCTCGTCGCGGGTGAGCATCAGCTGCATGTCCCCGGACCAGTCGCGCAGGACGGCGAAGACCACGCCGCCGAGGTCGCGCACGAGCATCACCCGGCCGGCGAGCGTGGCCTGTTCGCCGGATCGGGCGCCGGGCGCGCGCCCGGGATGCGCGGCCTTCAGCTCGGCCACGGTGTGGGTCCGCTGGCGGATGCCGACCGGGTACGGGTCGGTGCCGGCGGCCCGGATGCGCTCCATCTTGTCGTGGCGGACGCGCACCTGTTCGGGCAGCCGCTCGGCCCGCGACGCGGTGTCGGCCTCCGCCCCCACGAGGTCCAGGGCGAGGGAGTCGATGGAAGGCAGGCCCTCGGTGCTGGCGGGTGCGGTGAGCCCCTTGGGGTGCGCGTTGCCCCACAGTTTGCGCAGGCTGGGTACGGAGACGAAGCCCTCGGCGATGCCGGAGGCGAGGCTGACCCGGGCGAGCGAGCCGGCGTCCTGGTAGCAGAGGAACCGCGGGTACCACTCGGGCCCGTACTTGACGTTCGAGCGGTACAGGGCCTCCAGCTGCCACCAGCGGGAGAAGAACAGCAGCAGCTTGCGCCACAGCTTGAGCACCGGCCCGGCGCCGATCCGGCCGCCCTCCTCGAAGGCGGAGCGGAAGACGGCGAAGTTCAGGGAGATCCGGCGTACGCCGAGGCCCGGTGCCGCGGCGCACAACTCCGCGACCATGAACTCCATGACCCCGTTGGGGGCGTTGCGGTCGCGGCGCATCAGGTCCAGGGAGATGCCGTCCTTGCCCCAGGGGACGAAGGACAGCAGGGCGATCAGCTCGCCCTGGGCATCGAAGGCCTCGACGAGCAGGCAGTCCCCGTCGGCGGGGTCGCCGAGCCGGTCCAGCGCCATGGAGAACCCGCGCTCGGTCTCGGTGTCGCGCCAGGTGTCGGCGCGCTCGATGATCCGCCGCATCTCCTCCTCGCTGAGGGCGGAGTGGCGGCGGATGAGGGTGGTGGCCCCGGTGCGCTTGACGCGGTTGACGGCCTGGCGGGTGACGCGCATGTCGCGCCCGTCGAGGTCGAAGTGGGCGACCTGGAGGATCGCCTCGTCGCCGAGCTGGAGGGCGCCGAGCCCGGAGCGGGCGTACGCGGTGGCCCCCTCTTCGGAGGCGCCCATGACGGCGGGCTGCCAGCCGTGGCGGCGGGCGACGGTCAGCCAGGCGTCGACGGCGGCGCTCCAGGCGGCGGGATCGCCGACCGGGTCGCCGCTGGCGAGGCAGACTCCGGCCTCGACGCGGTAGGTGACGCCGGCCCTGCCGTTCGGGGCGAAGACGACGGCCTTGTCGCGGCGGGTGGCGAAGTAGCCGAGGGAGTCGGCGCGGCCGTAGGCGCCGAGCAGGGCGCGGATGCGAGGCTCCTCGTCCCCGTGCAGGGCGGCGGTCAGCCGCTGCGAGCGGAACAGGGTCGTGGCGGCGTTCAGCAGGGCGAGGGCGCCGAAGAGGCCGAGGAAGAAGTACAGCGGGCGGGGCGGCTGGCCGTCGAACTGGCGGGGCGAGACGAGGCCGCCGAAGACCTGCCGGGCCGCCCAGTCCAGCCACTGCCCCTTGGGCAGGGTGCCGGGGAACAGCGCGACCAGCCCCCAGCCGGCGAGCACGGCGACGAGCAGCCCGAGGCCCAGGACGAGCATCGCGCGCCAGAAGGCGCCGGGCCGGGAAGCGGCGTAGAACTCCTTGCGGGCGGCGATCAGGACCACGAGAGCGGCGACGGCGATGGCCATCGAGGGCCCGCCGATCCAGTAGTACTCGTCGGCGATGATCAGGACGTCGACCAGGATGAGCAGGGCCAGATAGGTGACGACGATCCACCAGGCGACCTTCTTGCGGGTGCCCAGGGCGGCGGCCAGCAGGAAGAGGAAGACGGCGTAGGCCAGGTTGGCGCTGACCGGCACCACGATCGCGTCGAGGAAGCGCACGACCTGCCGCAGCAGGTGCCGCAGTGTCGGGGAGAGCGCCAGTACGGCGCACAGCAGTCCGAGCGTTCCGAAGAACGCGGCGAACGCGTCGGGCACCCGGTTCAGGAAGCGGTTCCGGGTGCCCCGGGTCTCCTCCACGGTGGCACTCATGGTTCGCACTGTAGGGAGGCCCGCGCCGCGGCGCGCGGCGAGGCGCATAACCTCGTTGTCGTGACTGAGCACGTGAACACGGGATTCGAGCGCGGTACGGACGGTCCGAAGGTGATCCTCGCCGGGGTGGACGGGTCGGAGAGCTCCCTGCGGGCGGCGGCGTACGCGGCGGGGCTGGCCCGGCGCCAGCACGCGCTGCTGGCGCTGGTGTACGTCCAGCCGGTGATGCCGGCCGGGGCCTCGCTGGGCGCTCCGGTGGCCGACACCACCGGGGAGATCGCCGAGGGGCTGGTGGCCGAGATCCGGGAGGCGGCGGAGCGGGTCAAGGGCGTCTACGACGTGCGCTGGCAGTTCCACACCTTCCGCGGGGACCCGTACGCGGGGCTGGTGGGCGCGGCGGACGAGCTGAAGGCGGACGCGGTGGTGGTCGGCGCCTCGGAGCAGGCCGGGCACCGGATCGTCGGCTCGGTGGCGGTGCGCCTGGTCAAGGCGGGCCGCTGGCCGGTCACGGTGGTTCCGTGACCGGTGCTTCCTGACGCGGGGACGGGCTACTTCGCCATCGTCAGGCCGTCCTTGGCCGCGCCGCGGCCGAGGACGGCCTCGCTGACGGCGTCCAGCGCGCTCTCGTACTCGTCGTCGCCCGGGTCTTCGGCGAGGGCGGCGGGGAGGTTGACCACCTTCCCGGCGGACAGGTCCATCATCTGCGGGACGAACTCGGCCTTGGTGACCCGCCAGCGCTGTCCCGCGGCGGCCGGCGGGGCGAAGGTGAAACGGCCGATCGAGCCGTAGTTGCCGCGCATGTCCCGGGCGCCGGAGTAGTTGAACATCTCACCGGCGACCTGGTCGCCCATGCCGTAGACGATCCAGGTCCCGTTGACCTTCTCGTAGGCCTGCGGGATGTGCGCGTGGGTGCCCAGGATCATGTCGATGTCGGGGCGCCCGCCGGTCTGCGAGGCCGTGAGCTCCTTGCCGAGCGAGAGCTGCTTCTCGTCCGGCTCCGTCTGCCATTCGGTGCCCCAGTGCACGCTGACCAGGACCACGTCCGCGCCCGCCTTGCGGGCGGCCCGGGCGTCCGTGATGATCTTGTCCTTCTCCATCAGGTTGACGGCCCAGGGCCGGCCCTCCGGCATCGGGTAGCCGTTCGTGTCGTACGTGTACGCGAGGTGCGCGACCTTCGCGGAGCCCGCCGTGTACATGGTCGGCGTGGCCGCCTCGGCCGCCGTACGGGCCGAACCGGCGTGCTTGAGCCCGGCCGCGTCGAACTTGTCGAGGGTGCGCTCCAGTCCCTCGGCCCCGGCGTCCAGGGTGTGGTTCGAGGCCGTCGAGCAGCCGTCGTACCCCGCGTCCTTGAGGCCGTCGGCCACTTCCGGCGGGGACTGGAAGGCCGGGTAGCCGGTGAACGGGCCGCCGTCCTCCCCGTACACGGTCTCCATGTGGCACAAGGCCAGGTCCGCGGCCGAGACCAACGGTTTGACCAGGGAGAACATCGGCCTGAAATCGTGGCCGTCGCCGCCCGCCTCCGCCGCCGCCCGCTTGATGACCGAGTCGTGGGGCAGCACGTCGCCGGAGGCGACCAGGGTGAAACCCCTGGCGGCGGCGTCGGCGGGGGCCGAGTTGGCCCCGGAGCCGGCGGACGGCGAGGGGCCTCGGGGGTTGCCGAGTCGGGCGGGCGCGGGGTCCTTGCCGGAGGAGCAGCCTGCGGCGGCCGCGGCCAGCAGGGCGGCCGACAGGAGGGCGAGGGCCTGCCGGGTGCGCTTGGTCATCTGAGCCAGCTCTCATTAGTAGGACTATCTGACCATCTGTAATCCATGGGGGAAGACGTCACCAGTCGGCCGTCGGCTCCACGGCGCCCTCGCGACACCGGCCCTCACCCGGGTGGCCGTTCGCCGCGCCGTTCGACCGTTCACCGCCGGGCACGGCCGCCCACCGGACGACCCGGGCGCTTGGGCGCAACGGCCGCACCGGACGGTTCCCGGGGGCGCTCCGTGCAGGTGAGGGTGGGTGCGTCGGAGCCGAACGGACCCAGGAAGGAGCCACCCGTGCCCCTCTCCCCCACCCTCCTGCGCACGGACCCCGAGGCGCTGGCCGAACTCCAGCGCGACCACGGGCGGGCGCTGTTCGGCTTTCTGCTCGGGCTCACGGCCGGGGATTCCCAGCGCGCCGAGGACCTCGTGCAGGAGACGCTGGTGCGCGCGTGGCAGCACCCCGAGGTCCTGGAGAGCGCTCACGACTCCATGCGGCCCTGGCTGTTCACGGTGGCCCGGCGCCTCGCGATCGACGCCCGCCGGGCGCGGCTGTCCCGGCCGCAGGAGGTGGACCCGGAGGGGCTGGATCAGGCGCCCGCGCCCGAGGACGCGGTGGCCGGCTCGGTCACGGCGATCGACGTCCGCCGGGCCGTCGGCTCGCTCGGGCCGGAGCACCGCGAGGTGCTGATGCAGGTCTACTTCCAGGACCGCTCGGTGGCCGAAGCGGCGGCGGAGCTCGGAATTCCGGCCGGAACGGTCAAGTCCCGTACGTACTACGCCCTGCGCGCCCTGAAAAAGGGGCTCCAGGGGTACGGCTACGGCCTCGGCGCCTGAACGAACCGAATGCACGCGGATCGGACACAAAACGCATCGAAATCGGCCTCAGAGCGTTCAAGTTGGGTAAACATGCCCCGTTCCGCGAGTCGCTCGGTGAAGGCTCATGGCTGACGACGGGAAGCTCGACGCGCGGGAGAAGGTGGAACGGTGCAGCCCGAGGGTACGAACGGCACCAGTGACGGCGGGCTCGCGGTGCCCATGGCATGGCTCTACGCGGAGTACATCGCCGACGAACTGCTGCGCACGGGCCGGCTGATCCCGGCCAGTACCCTGGAGTTCCGCGCCGGGCGGGACACGCTCGCGCTGACGATCTACCTCTCCGACGCGGCCGGCGAGCTCTCCGGTATCCGGGTGGTCTCGCAGCTCGACGAATGGCTGTCGCTGACGGCGTACGGGCACCCCTGGCGCGACTGGGTGGACACCCGGTTCCTCGCACTGGGCGAGGATGCCAGGGAGCGCGGGAGCGGCGAGGACCCGGATCTGGAACTGGCCCGGGCCGCCTGGCGCTGGCTGGACCGCACCGAACTCTTCGCCACCAATCTGGACCCGGGGCGGCACGGCCACGCCGACGCCCCGGCGGGCCTGGACGAGAACGCGCGGGTGTGGACGCCCGCCTGGCAGCTCGGCCTGCCGCTGGGCCACTTGGCGATGCACCTGTTCTGACGGGACCGCGGGAAGGCTCAGCCGGACGTGTGGTGGCCGCCCGGTGCCTCGGCCGGATCCATCACCAGGCCGGTGAAATCGGCCTCGTTGCGCTCGGCCCGGGTGACGTACCACCGGGCGATCAGCCACATCACCGGGAACGCGACCAGGCCGAGGGCCACCCAGACCAGCGGCCCCGACGCCGGGCGGGACAGCGCGAACAGCACCGGCAGCGTCCCGACGAGCAGCGCGAGGACGCTCAGCGCGCCCAGTCCCGCCCTGAGCTGGCTGCGCATCAGCGCCCGGACGTACGTGGCGCCCAGGGTGGTCTGCTCGGAGATCTCCGAGCGGGCCGGGGTGTGCGCGGGCGGGCGGCGGCGCGTGGCGCGGGGCACGCCCGTGACGATCTCGCGCCGGGGCGGTGACGGCGACTGCCGCGCGTGCGGCTGCCGCGCCTGCGGCTGCTGCGCCTGCGGCTGCTGCGGGTCGGCCATGGGCCGGAGTCTACTCGGCGCGCTCCGCACGGGCGCGGGTCATTTGAGGAGGCGGGAGAGCCTGCGGTCGGCGAGCGGCTTGCCGCCCGTCTGGCAGGTGGGGCAGTACTGGAGCGAGGAGTCGGCGAAGGACACCGAGCGGACGGTGTCCCCGCACACCGGGCACGGCTCCCCGTCCCGGCCGTGCACCCGCAGCCCGCTCTTCTTCTCGGCCTTGAGGTTCCCGGCGGCCACGCCGTGCGCGCGCTCAACGGCCTCGCCGAGGGTCCGCCGGACGGCCTCGTACAGGTGGGTGACCTGCTCCTCGTCGAAGGAAGCGGCCAGTTTGAAGGGGGAGACCTTCGCCGCGTGCAGGATCTCGTCGCTGTAGGCGTTGCCGATGCCCGCGATGACGCTCTGGTCGCGCAGCACGCCCTTGATCTGCCGCCGCTCGCCCGCGAGGAGCGCGGCGAACGCCGCCCGGTCGAACGCCTCGGCGAGCGGGTCGGGGCCCAGGCGGGCGATGCCCGGCACCTCCTGCGGATCGCGCACGACGTAGACGGCGAGGCGTTTTTGCGTTCCGGCCTCGGTGAGGTCGAAGCCGCCGCCGCCCTCCAGGGCGACGCGCAGGGCGAGCGGCCCCTTGCCCGGGCGCGGCGGCTTGTCGGGCAGGGCGTCCTGCCAGCGCAGCCACCCGGCCCGGGCCAGGTGGGTGACGAGGTGGAGCTCGCCGATCCGGATCGCCAGGAACTTCCCGTGGCGGGCGGTGGCCCCGGCCGGCTGCCCTTCGAGGGCGCTCGGCGGCGGGTCGTACGTCTTGAGCACGCTGACGGCGAGCGGGAGGACGTGCTCCACCACCCGCCCGGCGAGGTGTTCGTCGAGGAACTCCCGCAGGGCCTCGACCTCGGGCAACTCGGGCATACCCCCACCCTGCCCCGCCGGCCCCGCCCCGGCTACCCGGCCGCGGGCTCAGGACATCACGAACTCGCACCAGACGCATTTGCCGCTGCCCCGCGGTTCCACTCCCCAGACGTCCGCCAGACGGTCCACCAGCATCAGGCCGCGGCCCGAGACACCGGATTCGCCCGCTTCGCGGCGGCGCGGGAGGGCGCTGGAGCGGTCCTCGACCTCGACGCGCAGGCGCCGTTCGGGGCCGGTCAGGACCCGCAGGGTCACGATGGCCGGCCCGTCCGTGTGCATCAGGGCGTTCACGATGAGCTCGTCCGCGACGAGCTCGATCTCGTCGGCCCGCTCCCGCGCGCCCCACGCCCGTACCGCCGCGCCGATCATGTGGCGGGCCGCGACCAGGGCTTCGGGGTCCCCGGGGGCCACGTGCTGCTGGAGGCGGCCGCCGCCCTGCGGGAGGTCCTCCACCTGGCGGCGCAGCAGGAGCAGCGCCATGTCGTCGTCGCCGCCTCGCTCGTCGACCACCCCGCACAGCCGGTCGGCCAGCCGTGCGAGGTCCGCCGGCCCGGTCCGGACCAGCGAGGTGAGCAGCTGGATCCCGTCGTCGAGGTCCGCGCCGGGGTGTTCCACGAGGCCGTCCGTGCACAGGACGAGGGTTTCCCCCGGGTCCAGCTCCACGGTGGTCACCGGGTACTCCAGGCGGCCGAACTCCGCCGACAGGCTCAGCGGCATGCCGCCCTCCACCGGGAGGCGCAGGCAGTCCCCGTCCCGGGTGCGCAGGAGCGGGTCGATGTGCCCGGCGCGGACCATTTGCAGGACGCCCGTGGAGAGGTCGGCCTCGACGTACGTGCAGGTCGCGAAGCGGTCGGTGTCCAGCTCGTGCAGGAAGACGGAGGCCCGGGCCATGACCGTGCCCGGAGCGTGCCCTTCGGCGGCGTACGCGCGCAGCACGATCCGCAGCTGCCCCATGACCGCCGCCGCGTGCGTGTCGTGGCCCTGGACGTCGCCGATGACGGCCCCGACCCGGCCGCCGGGCAGCGGGATGACGTCGTACCAGTCGCCGCCGATGTCCTGGCCCATCCGGGCGGAGCGGTACCGTACGGCGATCTCCGCGCCCGGCACCGACGGGATCCGGCGCGGGAGCATCGCCTGCTGGAGGCCTTCCGCCAGGTCGTGCTCCTGCTCCAGCAGCATCGCCCGCTGGAGGCTCTGCGCGATGCTGCTGCCCAATGCGATCAGCAGGTTCCGCTCGTCCTGCGTGAATCCGTCCTTGTCCTGGTAGAGCAGTCCTATCGCGCCGATCGGGCGGGCCTGGGCGATCAGCGGCAGATAGGCAGCGGCCGAGATCTCCATGGTCGAGATCTTCGACCAGAGATCGGGATAGCCCTCGGCGAACTCCGCCGCGGAGTCGAGGAAGCGCGGCTGCAGCGAGCGGACGACCTCGCTCATCGGGTACTGCTCGTCGATCCGGGTGTAGCGGGTGCCGGGTACGAAACTGTCGGCGGGCCCTTCGGCCACGAGGTGGATCCGCCCGGCCTCGACCAGCCCCATCACCATGCCCATCGAGCCGAGCCGCTCCAGGCCGTGGGCGTCGCCGATGACGTCGATGACGTCCCGCACGGTCCGGGCGTGGGCGAGGGCGGCGGTGGTGCTCTCGACCACCGAGGTCTGCCGGCGCCGCTCCTCGTCCAGGCCGAGGCGCTCCGCCGAGTGGCTGAGCTCCTCGGTCGCGTCGCGGACGATGCCGATGATGCGGAACGGGCGGCCGTCGGAGCCGCGCATGACGCGGCCCTGGGTGTGGGTCCAGCGCAGCCGCCCGTCCTGGGTGCGGATCCGGAAGTACGCACCGTAGCTGTCGTCACCGCTCTTGAGGACGCTGGAGACGAGCGCGTCCAGCCGCGTCGCCTCGGCGGGCGGGACGCGCGGGCCCAGGGATTCGGGGCGGCCGTCGTAATCCCCGGGCGTCATGTCGTACACCTCTAGGGCCGCTGCGTCCATGTGCAGGAGACCGGTCTCCAGGTCCCAGTCGAAACTGCCCATGCGGTTCAGCGAGAGCGACCGGTCCGGGTGTGCGGGCCAGTCGTCCGGCAGCGATACGGTGGTCGGCACCGATCCACCATGACACACGGGCCGGTCAGGCGCTCCCCAAGGAACGGGCGGGGTTCGCGAGCGGTTGTTGCCGGTCCGGGCCGCCGAAGGGGTCGTCCGGTGCGTCCTGGCCGGACGGCGCGAAGGGGTCGTCGCCGCGGCCGAAGGGGTCGCCCTGGGTGAACGGGTCTCCCTGAGCGAAGGGGTCCCCCCGGTCCGGCTGCCGCCGCGCCGAGCCGTCGGACTCCGGTGCGAGCCCCGGGTCCCCGAAGGCGTCCGCAGGTACGTCGCCCTGCCGGTTCGGCGGTACGTCGCCCTGCCCGTTCGGCGGTACGTCGGACCGCGGAGCGGTCGGGGGCTGCCCGGGGCGCTGCTTCTGCGGGGCAGCCGGCGAGGGCTGTGCGGGCCGGTCCGGCCGGGTCTGCTGGTCGGGCCCGGCCTGCTCGCTCTGGGCCGGCACGCAGTCCGTGGCCTCGGGGGCCGGGACTCCGCCGGGACCGGCAGGCGGTTTCGGCGGGGCGGGCGGGGCCGTCCTGGCCAGCCCGTTCGTCCCGGCGCCGGCGTCCGTCTCGGGCGGGGCGCACGGCTCGGGCGCGGCGGCCGCGGGCGGGGTCACGGGGCCGGCGGGGATGCCGTTCGCCGGGTCGAACGCGGGGACCGGCTGCGGGACGGCGTCCTGGGCGCCGTCGTCGCCGGTCTTGCGCTCCATCCAGGTGTTGTCGGCGATGTTGACGAGGACCAGGCTCTTGATCGGCTGCGGGGTCGGCTCGATGACGATGACCTGCTGGGCCTGGTAGCCGCTCCACTGGTCGCCCTTGAGCGCCGGGGAGCCCTTGGGGGCGCGCGGCGCCTGGAGCGGGTTTCCGCAGGCGCAGCGGACCCGGGGCATGCCGTGGTCGTCCACGAGGACGGCGGTGCCGGCCTGGAGGACGGCCTGGAAGGCCTCGCCCTTGCCGCCGCGGAAGGCGTGGTTGGTGACCCGGGTGTCGGCGCGGAGCACGACGGGGGTCAGCCCGCGCAGGAACTCGGGGAGCTTCGCCGTCTCGACGGAGACGGCCTGGGCGAAGGCCTTGGCCTTCGCGTCGTCCTCGGTGAGGGCGCGCAGCTGCTGTTCCACGTCGCAGCTGCCGAGCCGCTTGGTGCCGGCGTACAGGCCTGGGGTGGCCGCGCCGACGGTCCGGATCCCCTGGCCGGTCGGGTTGGGCAGCGGAGACTGCGCCGGGGCGGACTCGCCGGTGGCCGAGGTGGCGGTGAAGGGGTCGGGGCCGGCCGTCCCCACGGGCTGGAGCATGACTTCCTGGCTCTCCGGGCCGGCCGCGCTCTGCGGCTCCTCGGGGGCGCCGCACGCCGCGGCGAGCAGACCGAGGAGCGTGAAGAGGGCGGCGCGGACCGGTGTATGACGGCGTGGAGCCTGACGAGGTGTCGGTACGTGCACGTGAATCTCCCTTTCGCCCCGGTTGCTCCCTCCTGTCTGCCGTATCCGCGGGCGGGCCGCAACCGGAGCGGCGCGAGCGAGCGGGGGCGGAGCCGGCGCACGGCGGGGGCCCGCGTCTTGAACATGTTCAAGGAACCTCGTAAGGTCACGACCGTGAGTTGAACGCGTTCAAGCGTTCGGCCGCGTGCGGAGGGGAGCCCACGGTGACGGTACTGGTGCATCTGATCATCACCCTGGGCATGCTCTACGTGATCCCCGCAGGCCTGCGCCTGATCGACCCGGCCGGGCTGCGCGGGACCGCCCGGATCTGGCCGCTGCTCGCCGTCCCCGGGGCCCTGTGCCTCTGGCTGCCGCGCGGCGCGGTCGCCACGGCGCTCGCCGCGCTGTACGCCGCCGCCACCCTGGCCCTCGCGGCCCGGGCCCCGGCCCGGCTGCTGCGCTCCCTGCGGAGCCGGGCCGACGGAGCCGGGCCCCTCGCACCGGCCGAGATCGCGGTGCTCACCGCACTGCTCTCGCCGTCGGTCGCCGGGACCGCCCTCGTCGCCGAGCGCGCCGGGTACCGGCTGTTCGGCTTCGACCTGGACATCCTGGCGCTGACCGTGCCGCACTTCCACTTCGCCGGGTTCACCGCGGCCCTGATCGCCGGGCTCGTCTGCCGGGCCACCGGCGCCGCGCCCGGCAGTACGGCCCTGTCGCGCTGGGCCGCGTACAGCGTCCCCGGGGGGACCCTGCTCGTCCTGCTCGGCTACTTCGTGGACGACTGGGCGGAGCTGGCGGGCGCGGTGGTGCTGACCGGCGGGATGTGGGCGGTGGCCCTGCTGACCTGGCGGGAGATCCGGCCGGGCGCCCGCGACCGCACCACCGGGTTGCTGCTGGCCACCTCGGCCGCGGTGCTGGTGGCCACCATGCTGCTCGCCCTGTGGTGGGCGCTCGGCGAGGCCACCGACCTCGTACACCCCACTTTGACCTGGATGGCCGCGACCCACGGTCTCGGCAACGCCCTCGGGTTCGCCCTGTGCTCACTGCTGGCCTGGCGCCGGCTGACCGTCGACCGAATGGAGACCACGCCGTGACCCGCATCCTCACCACCGGCCGTGACACCGTCAACTACCCCGACCGGGGCGCGACGCGGCGCGGGGAGCTGCCCGCCGGATACCACCACCTGCACCACCGCGTGCGGATCGGCAGCGGGCAGGCCGCCTTCGAGGCCGCCGGGACCGCCGTCACCACCTTCGGCGCCCACCGGGCCTCGGGCATGCTCGTCCGGGCCGGCCACGGCGCCGTCCGGCCCGGGAGCCGGGTGGTGGTCGGGATCGGCTTCGGACCGCTGCGGATCAGCGCCCCGTGCGAGGTGATCTGGACGGCGTACGAGCCCGCGCGCATCGGTTTCGCGTACGGGACGCTCGCCGGCCACCCGGCCTGCGGGGAGGAGTCCTTCATGGTGTTCCGGGACCCGGACGGCACGGTGTGGTTCGAGGTGACCGCCTTCAGCCGCCCGGCCGCCTGGTACACCCGGCTCGCCGGCCCGGTGCTCCCCTTCCTCCAGCACTGCTACGCCCGCCGGCTCGGCCGTACGGTGCGCAAGCTGGCCGCCGCGGCCTGATCCGCCCGATACTGGAGGGGATGGACTGGTTCACGGCGCCCGGCTACTGGCTCGGCCGGCTGGTCTTCCAGCGGGCCCTCGCCGGCGTGTACCTCTGCGCCTTCCTCTCGGCCGCCCTTCAGTTCCGGGCCCTGATCGGGGCGCACGGCATGCTGCCCGTGCCGCGCTACGTGCGGTACGTGCCGTTCCGGCGCGCGCCGAGCCTGTTCCAACTGCGCTATTCGGACCGTCTCTTCGCAGGCTGCGCCTGGGCGGGAGCGGCGGTGGCCGTCGCTCTGGCCGCGGGGGCGGGGGACCTCGTTCCGCTGGGCGCCGCCATGGGGATGTGGGCGCTGCTGTGGCTGCTGTACCTGTCGATCGTGAACGTGGGCCAGACCTGGTACGCGTTCGGCTGGGAGTCGCTGCTGCTGGAGGTGGGCTTCCTCGCGGTCTTCCTCGGCAACGCCCGGGTCGGGCCGCCGGTACTGGTGCTGTGGCTGCTGCGCTGGGTGGTCTTCCGGGTGGAGTTCGGCGCTGGGCTGATCAAGATGCGCGGGGACTCCTGCTGGCGCGATCTGACCTGCCTCTACTTCCACCATGAGACGCAGCCCATGCCGGGGCCGCTCAGCTGGTTCTTCCACCGTCTGCCGAAGCCTGTGCACCGGGTGGAGTGCGCCGCCAACCACGTGACGCAACTCGTGGTCCCGGTGCTGCTCTTCACCCCGCAGCCGGTGGCCTCGTACGCGGCCGGGATCATCGTGGCGACGCAGCTGTGGCTGGTGCTCTCGGGAAACTTCGCCTGGCTGAACTGGATCACCATCACGGTGGCCCTGTCGGCCATCGACTTCACCGGGCTCGCGGGGGCGCCGCCGGCCGCCGCCTCGCGCGCGGCGCCGCTCTGGTTCGCGGTCCTGGTGTGCGCCGCCACCGCACTGGTGCTGGTGCTGAGCCGGCATCCGGTGCTCAACATGGTCTCCAGGCGGCAGGTGATGAACCGCTCCTTCGACTCCCTGCACCTGGTCAACACCTACGGGGCCTTCGGCACCGTGGGCCGGATCCGGGACGAGGTGGTGGTCGAGGGGACGGCGGACCGGCTGCCGCGGGAGGACGGGCAGTGGCGGGAGTACGGGTTCAAGGGCAAACCGGGTGATCTGCGCAGTGTCCCGCGCCAGTTCGCCCCGTACCATCTGCGGCTGGACTGGCTGATGTGGTTCGCGGCGCTCTCCCCCGGCTACGCGCGGGACTGGTTCGGCCCCTTCGTGGAGCGGCTGCTGGCGGGCGACCGGGACACGCTGCGGCTGCTGCGCCACAACCCCTTCCCGGACGCCCCGCCGCTCTACGTACGGGCCCGGCTGTACCGCTACCGCTTCACCACCTGGCGGGAGCTGCGCGAGACGGGCGCCTGGTGGCACCGCACGCTGCTGCGCGAGTACCTGCCGCCCACCCGTCTCGCCGAGTCCTCCTGGTCAGAGCCCGAGTAGTGCGGCCTCCCGCTCGGGCGCGAGCCCCTTCGTCGAGCGGTCCGGGCGCTGGGGCGCCTTCCCGCCGATCGAGGACAGCCAGGTCCAGGTGTCGGCCACGGTCTCCTCCACGGGGCGGCACACCAGGCCGGCCGCCAGGGCCTTGCCCACGTCGGCGCGGAACATGTAATCGTGAGTCTCGCCCTCGGGGAGCCACACGGGCAGTTCGGTCCAGGGCTCGATGCCGGCCGCCTCGATGGCGGCGGCGTCCGTCCAGCGGGGTTCGGCGACGCCCCCGGCCGAGGCGACGCAGGCGTCGAGGAAGCCGCCCATCGTGGCGTGGCCGGGCGGGGAGACCAGGTTGTAGGCGCCGCCGAGACCGGCCTCGCCGGCGTCGAGGGTCCAGCGCGCGAGGTCGCGTACGTCGATGTACTGGATCGGCAGGTCGCGGGGACCGGGGGCGAGGAAGGGGCCCTCGCGCGCGACGCGGTTCAGCCACCAGGGCAGCCGGCCGACGTTCTCGTACGGGCCGAGGATCAGGCCGGCGCGCACCAGCAGGGCGCGCTCCCCGAAGGCCGCCCCGGCGGCGAGCTCACCGCCCCGCTTGTCCTGCGCGTAGCCGACGGAGTCGGCATCGGGCGAGCCCTCCACGAGGGGGCCCTGCTCGTCGAGCCCCGCGGGGGCGGGGTAGGCGTACACGGAGCGGGTGGAGACGTACGCGTACCGTCCCACCCGGCCCGCCAGCAGCCGGGCGCTGTCGCGCACGGCGGTCGGGGCGCCGCTCCAGGTGTCGACGACCAGGTCCCACTCCCCCGCCGCGAGGGCGTCCAGGCCCCCGGGCGCGGTGCGGTCGCCGTGCAGGGCGGAGGTGCCCGGCGGCGGCGCGTGGTGGCCGCGGTGGAAGACGGTGACCTCCCAGCCCCGGGCCAGGGCGTCTTCGGTGATCGCGCGTCCGACGAACTCGGTACCGCCCAGCATCAGTAGCTTCATGTGGCCAGCGTGCCGGGGCCGGGGGCCGGCCGGAAGCCTTGATCGCCGACAGCGATGACGCTCACGGCGTACGGCCGACGGGAACCTCTGCGCGGTCGCGCACGGTCGGCGCAGCACCGCGCCCCCGTCGCCGGTCGGCTCGGGGGCGCGCGTGTCGGTCGTACTAGTCGATGCCGGGCAGGATGTGGGGCTCCGCCAGGTCGTCCTCGTAGCCGGCCAGTCGGATCGGGGCGGACCGGGCCCAGACTTCGAGGCTGCCGAGTTCGTCGGCGCGGGGGCGGAACCGCGCCCCCTGGTACGTCCTCGGCTTCTCCTCGGACTTCGTCGTCGTGTCTGTCACCGCGCACTCCTTTGTGTCGCGCAACCCGGCGGGCGAGCCGCGCGCCGGGCACAAGGGATAAAGGGTTTCCGGACGCGGTGGCGCCTTGGTGGAGCGTGGCCTGGATACGGCCGTTCTGTGCCACTCAGAGTACACATATGAGCGCGCCCCCGCTCGATGGATTGGCAAAATCCGCCCGACGGCTTGATTTCGCCGCGAGTTCAGGAAGTCGTACGCGGATGGGACCGGGTCGGGTGGTCTGCTCGACGCCGGCGACACGGCTGGAGAACGGGCAGCGGAGGGAGCGACGGTGGCGGCGAGGTCCCGAGTGCCGGGGGTACCGAGGGTCGACAGCATCGAGGAGCTGATGGAGCTGCTGCTCGCGTGCCGCGGTGCGTGGGACACGCCCGACCGCAGCGGAGACCCGGTCGATCTGCACGATCATGGGCTCCAGACTGCGGCACTGTTGCGCCGTTCGCATCCGTTCGACAAGGAGCTCCAAGTCGCCGGGCTCGTGCACGACCTGGGCCACCTGCTCTTCCCCGGCGACGACGCGGGACACGCCGACCACGCGGCGGAGGCGATCCGTCCGCTGCTCGGTGACCGGGTGGCCCGGCTGGTACGGCTGCACGTGCCGGCCAAGCGCTACCTGGCGGCCGTGGAGCCCGACCGGGCGCTGTCCCCGCAGAGCGCGCTGACCCTGCGGGCGCAGGGCGGGCTCATGGACGAGGCGGAGGTCCGGGCCTTCGCGGCCGACCCCGACGCGGAAGCGGCGGTGACATTGCGCCAAGCGGATGACGCGGGCAAGGTCGCCGGGCTCGACGCGGGCGTGATGGAGGACTGGCGTCCGGTCCTGGAGCTGGTGGCGGCGCGGGCGTACCGGCGCACGCCGTGAGACGTCCGTGCCCCGGCCCCTTCGAGGGGCCGGGGCACGGACGCGCGACAGGGGCGGGCCTACCAGTTGGCGGGCGCGTAGTCCTTGAGGAAGACTCCGTAAAGGTCCTCGCCGGCCTCGCCGCGCACGACGGGGTCGTAGACCCGGGCCGCGCCGTCGACCAGGTCGAGCGGGGCGTGGAAGCCCTCCTCGGCCAGGCGCAGCTTGTCGAAGTGCGGGCGCTCGTCGGTGATCCAGCCCGTGTCGACGGAGGTCACCAGGATGCCGTCGCTCTGGAACATCTCCTGGCCGCTGGTCCGCGTCACCATGTTCATCGCGGCCTTGGCGGCGTTGGTGTTCGGGTGCCCCGCACCCTTGTAGCCCCGGCTGAACACGCCCTCCATCGCCGAGACGTTGACCACGTACGCACGCCCGCTGGACGCCTTGCGGGCGGCCTCGGCCATGGCCGGGCGGAGCGCGCTGATCAGGATGAACGGCGACGTGTAGTTGCACAGCTGGGTTTCCAGCAGCTCGACCGGGGAGATCTGGTCGATCGTCTGCACCCAGGTGTTGCTGTCGACGACGTCGGGCAGCAGGCCGCCCGCGTCGATGGCGGTGCCGTCGAGGTGCCGTTCGATGCTGGCGTTGCCCGCGACCAGCGCGAGGTCGGCGACCTTCTGCGCGTCGAGCCCGCTCACGCCGACGGGCAGGGCCGCCAGGCCGTCGACCGCGCCGGAGTTGAACGCGCCGATGACGTGGTGGGCGGGGAGCTCGCCGGCCGGCAGCGGGGCGCTCTCCCCCTCGACCAGCGCGGCGTACGCGGTGGGCAGGCGGCGCACGGTCTGCGTCGCGTTGTTGATCAGGATGTCGAGCGGACCGGCCGCGGCGACCTGGTCGGCGAGCGCCACGGCCTGGCCCGGGTCGCGCAGGTCGAGTCCGACGACCTCCAGGCGGTGCATCCACTCCGCCGAGTCGTCCATCGCCTTGAAGCGGCGGATGGCGTCCTTGGGGAAGCGGGTGGTGATCGTCGTGTGGGCGCCGTCGCGCAGCAGCCGCAGCGCGATGTACATGCCGATCTTGGCCCGCCCGCCCGTGAGCAGCGCGCGCTTGCCCGTGAGGTCGGCGCGGGCCTCGCGCTTGGCACGGTTGTGGCCGGCGCACGGCTGGCACAGCTGGTGGTAGAAGTAGTCGACCTCGACGTACCGCGTCTTGCAGATGTAGCAGGAGCGCGGGCGCTGGAGTATCCCGGCGATCCGGCCGGCCTCCGTGACCGAGGAGGGCAGGATGCCCTCGGTCTCGTCGTCGATGCGCTCGGCGGAGCCGGTCGCGGTCGACTCGGTGACGGCCTTGTCGTTGGCCGTCTTCGCGGCGCGGCGCTCCTGGCGGCGGCGCTGCTTGACCGTGCGGTAGAGGCCCGCGGTGGCGCGGCGTACGGTGATGGCGTCGGGGTGGTCGACGTCGATCTTGTCGAGTTCGTCCAGGACGCTGAGGCAGAGCGCCAGCCGCTCGGGGTCGATGCCCGGCCCGTAGGCGTGGTCGTCCGCGCTCACGTGGTTGTCTTCGGTCACCGTCATGGCCGCTGCCGTTCCTTGCTCACTCGTCCGCGTCCGCCTGCTGCGGAAGTCTTCAAAACCGCCACTGTACGGATCCGACGCGCCCGGGACCAAACCCGTCGCCCGGTGCCTCACGGACCGCGACGGGAGCGTCACCGTGGGCGGCGTCCGGGCGGGGCCGGCGCCCGCCCCGTACTCCTTCCGGAGTATGCCTCGGGTATGACTGGTGACCACCTGTAGGGGGAGGAATAGGCCGATCGGGTGGGGCATTGTGGAATTCATGAGTGCCCTTGCGCTGTCGGTCCTGCTCTGCCTGGTGTCCGCGGTCGCGTACGCGGGCGGCGCGATCGTCCAGGAACAGGTCGCGGCGAGCACCCCCGACCGCCCGTGCGCGCCGTTGCGCCGGGTCGGCTGGTGGTGCGCGGTCGGGCTGAACGGCCTGGGCGCCCTGCTGCACGTGGTGGCCCTCGCGTACGGCCCGCTGAGCCTGGTGCAGCCGCTCGGCGCGCTGACCATCGTGTTCGCCCTGCCGATGGCGGCCCTCTTCGTGCACCGCAGGGCGGGTGCGGCGGCTTGGCGCGGTGCGGTGCTGGCCACGGTGGGGCTGGCCGGGCTGCTGGCGCTGACGGGCGGGGACGGAGCCGCGGACCAGCCGCTGTCGGGCGGGGAGCGGGGTCTGCTGCTGATCGTGACCGGGGCCGGGGCGGCCGTGCTGATGGGGGCGGCGCACCGGATGCACCGGGCGGACCGGCCGGTGCCGCGCAGCGTGCTGCTGGCGGTCGCGGCGGGTGCGGCCTTCGGCATGGCCTCCGTGTTCACGAAGTCGGTGGCCGAGGCAGCCGAGGACTCCTTCTTCGCCCCGGAGGCCCTCGGCTCGGTCTGGCCCGATGTGGCGGCGATCGCCGTCCTGGCGTCGGGCGGGCTGCTGCTCGCCCAGGCCGCCTACCGGGGCGCGGGGCTGGCCGCCCCGCTGGCCACGCTGACCGTGGTCAATCCGGTGGTCGCGGCGGCGGTCGGCATCTCGCTCTTCGACGAGGGCTTCCGCTTCGGCGCGGCGGGCACGGCGGCCGCCCTGGCCAGCGCCGTGCTGGCGGCGGTCGGCCTGATCCTGCTCGCGGTCGTGCCGCCGCACGCACGCGGGTCAGATGCCGGCGCCGCGGCGGCGCCGGACGGCCGTGCCGCGGCCCCGTCAGATGCGGACGCCGCGGCCCCGGAGGTACTTCAGGGGGTCGATGTCGGAGCCGTAGCCGGGGGACGTGCGCATCTCGAAGTGGAGGTGCGGTCCGGTGGTGTTGCCGGTGGAGCCGGAGCGGCCGATCCGCTGCCCGCCGGAGACCTGCTGCCCGGCCTTGACCCCGAGCGCCGAGAGGTGGGCGTACTGGGAGTACCGGCCGTCGGCGTGCCGGATGACGACCTGGTACCCGTACGCACCGGCCCAGCCGGCGGAGACGACGGAGCCGGGGCCGACGGCCTTGACGGAGGTTCCGGTGGCGACCGGGAAGTCGACGCCGGTGTGGTAGCCGCTGGACCAGGACGAACCGGCCACGTGGTACGCGGTGCCCATGGAGGCGTCCACGGGGGCGACGAAGCCGCCCGAGGCCGGCTGATGCTGCGCTGAGGCGGGTGCGGGGGCGGGCTTGTCCGCCGGCTTCTCGGCGGGCTTCTGCGCCGGCTTCTGCGCGTTCGGCTCCACGGGCTTGACCGGCTCGGCGGTCCGCGGCGGCTTCTCGGGGTTCTGCGCGGGCGGCGCGGCTGGCGGGCCCGGTGCGGCGGTGACGCGCAGGGTGAGCCGCTGACCGGGGAAGATCAGGTTCGGATCGCTGCCCACGGTGGCCCGGTTGGTCTCGTACAGGGCCTGCCAGCCGCCCTCGACGTGCTGACCGGTGGCGATCGCCGAGAGGGAGTCGCCGGGCGCGACCACGTACGGGTTGGGCAGCACCGAGGTGCCGGTCGGACGGGGCGCGGTGGCCGGCGGCGCGGTGGGCTTCGCCTCCTTGACCTGGACCTGGACCTTCACGCCCTGGCCCTGACCCTGCGGGGAGGGCGCGGCCGCGGGGCCGCCGCGCGAGAGCCCGGCCTGCTTCCCGCACACCGGCCAGGCCTGCGGGCCCTGGCCCGCCAGGACCTTCTCCGCGACCGCGATCTGCTGGTCCTTGGTGGCCTGGTCGGCGCGGGCGGCGTACGCGGTGCCGCCGAAGGCGCGCCACGTGCTCTGGCTGAACTGGAGCCCGCCGTAGTAGCCGTTCCCGGTGTTGACGTGCCAGTTGTTGGTGGACTCGCAGTCCGCGACCTTGTTCCAGGTGTCCACCGAGGCGGCCTGGGCGGTTCCGGCGCCGATCAGAGGGAGCGCGAGCCCTGCGCCACCGGCGGTGACGACGAGCGAGGCGCGGTTGATGCTGCTCGGCACGTACCGGCGGTGCCGGCCCCGTACACCCATGGGAGCCCCCATTGAAGACATCAGGAACCGCACAACCTAACGGCGGGATCAGGGCATGACAAGGGGCGCAACAGGGCGCACGCCGGGGGAAGTTGACATTCTTTCGCATGGCGGGACGGCTTTGTCCGTTCCGGCCCCTGTAGCGTCGTTCCCACCCGCACATCGAAGCACTCAGGAGCGCATGCATGAGCAGCACCGCCCAGATCGGCGTCACCGGGCTCGCGGTGATGGGGAGCAACCTCGCCCGGAACTTCGCCCGCAACGGCTTCACGGTCGCCGTCCACAACCGCACGGCCGCGAAGACCACCGCCCTGGTGGAGGAGTTCGGGCACGAGGGTTCCTTCGTCGCCGCCGAGTCCGCGAAGGAGTTCGTGGACGCGCTGGAGCGGCCGCGCCGTCTGATCGTCATGGTGAAGGCCGGCGAGCCGACCGACGCCGTGATCCGCGAGTTCGCCCCGCTGCTGGAGCCGGGCGACGTCATCATCGACGGCGGCAACGCCCACTTCGAGGACACCCGGCGGCGCGAGAAGGAGCTGCGCGAACAGGGCATCCACTTCGTGGGCGCGGGCATCTCCGGCGGTGAGGAGGGCGCGCTGCTCGGCCCGAGCATCATGCCGGGCGGCTCCGCCGAGTCGTACGCATCGCTCGGTCCGATGCTGGAGAAGATCTCGGCGAAGGCCAAGGACGGTACGCCGTGCGTCTCGCACGTCGGCCCCGACGGCGCCGGACACTTCGTCAAGATGGTGCACAACGGCATCGAGTACGCCGACATGCAGCTGATCGCCGAGGCCTATCACCTGCTGCGCGATGTCTCCGGGTACTCCCCCGCGCGGATCGCGGAGACCTTCCGCGAGTGGAACCGGGGCCGGCTGGACTCGTACCTGATCGAGATCACGGCGGAGGTGCTCGCCCACACCGACGCCGAGACCGGCCGCCCGTTCGTCGACGTGGTGGCCGACGCGGCCGAGCAGAAGGGCACCGGCCGCTGGACCGTTCAGATCGCGCTGGACCTGGGCGTTCCGGTGTCGGGGATCGCGGAGGCCGTCTTCGCCCGTGCGGTTTCGGGCCACGCGGACCTGCGTACGGCCGCCCGGGGGCTCGCGGGCCCGGCGTCCGCGCCGCTGTCGGCCGAGGCGGCCGACGCCTTCGCCGCCCAGGTGGAGCAGGCCCTGTACGCCTCGAAGATCGTCTCGTACACGCAGGGCTTCCACCAGATCCAGGCGGGCAGCCAGGAGTACGGCTGGGGCGTGGACCCGGGCGCGGTGTCCTCGCTGTGGCGGGGCGGCTGCATCATCCGGGCGGCGTTCCTGGACCGGATCCGCACGGCGTACGACGCGCAGCCGGACCTGCCGAGCCTGCTCGCGGACCCGGGCTTCGCGCAGGAGATCGGCGAGGCCCAGGACGACTGGCGGGCCGTCCTGGTGGCGGCGGTCTCCCACGGCATCCCGGTGCCGGCCTTCTCCGCGTCGCTCGCGTACTACGACGCGCTGCGCGCGGAGCGGCTCCCGGCGGCCCTCACCCAGGGCCAGCGCGACTTCTTCGGGGCGCACACCTACCGGCGCACCGACCGCGAGGGCACGTTCCACACCCTCTGGAGCGGCGACCGCTCCGAGGTCCGTACGGCCTAACCGCGCGCGCGGTGACCCCGTACGCCGCTCAGGGGCCCGGGCTGCGGGATCGGCGCCGGCCCGGGCGGCGGCGGGATCGGATCCGGCTCGGGCACCGGCCCCGGTACGGGTGGCACGGGCCGCGGAACCGGCTCGGGGTCGGGGAAGGGCCGGGGGCCGGGCCCGGGCGGCGGCGGGATCGGATCCGGCTCGGGCACGGGCGGCTCCGTCATCTCTGCGTTTCGCACCATGACTCCCACCTTCCCCGCATCCGCCCGGGTACGCCCCCCGTAGGCCCGGTACGGGGGGCCGGTCGGGGCCCGCGCGCGGCGTCAGGGACGAACGGCTCCCTGACGGGCCGCGTGGACGGCCGCGGCCAGGCCGGGGGGAGGGCTGGCCAGGATCGGGGTGGACGTCACGGCCAGGAGGGCGGCGTCGGCCATCGAGGCCTGGGCCAGGACCATGACGTCCGCCCCCGTGACGCCGTCCGCCGCCCGGGCCACCAGGGCGAGGTAGCCCGCGGTGTCGGCGGCCTCGAAGCGGGACCAGGCCTGCGCGATCAGGTGCGTGGTGAGCGACACCGGGCGGCCGGCCCGGTCGGCCTCCTCCCTCAGCAGGGCGACCGTCGGTGCCAGCGTGGACTCCACGGTGGCGAGCACCGCGATGCGCGGGCCCGCACGGACGGCCTGCGCGGCCATCGGCCGGTCCACCCGCAGGACCGGGACACCGAGCTCCGGCGCCAGGGACTCCGCGACGGCGCCGAGGGTCGAGCAGGTCACGAGGACCGGGCCGACGGAGCCGGCCAGCAGGGCCCGCAGCACCGGGGCCACCGAGTCCGGGCCCTGCGCACGGGCCCGGTCCAACAGCTCCGGCGCCACGAGGTGGCGCAGTACGGCCCCGGG
Source organism: Streptomyces sp. NPDC051582 (assembly GCF_040681715.1). Classification (NCBI taxonomy): domain Bacteria; kingdom Bacillati; phylum Actinomycetota; class Actinomycetes; order Kitasatosporales; family Streptomycetaceae; genus Streptomyces; species Streptomyces sp. NPDC051582. The sequence continues at coordinate 179,123 of NZ_JBFAZJ010000007.1, read as the reverse complement.
GTGGTCCCGGTCCCGCAGGGCGTCGAACACCGGCACGTGGACCGGCGAGGTGTGCAGCAGGGTCAGCCGCGTCACCACAGGTCGGGGCTCGCGGCGAGCTGCGCCTTCGCCGCCGCGACCGCCTCGGCCGGCGCCTCGGGCGCCTGCTCGGGGTGGCGGCCGGCCCAGGCGGCCGCGTACGGGCACAGCGGAACCACGGGCACCCCCTCGGCGGCGGCGATCCCGTAGAAGGACTTCACCAGGTCCCCGGCGATGCCCCGCCCCTCGTGCCCGGGCTCGACGATGGTGTGCACGGCCACGAGGGCGTGGGGCGGCGCGTCGAGCGCGAAGTACGCGATGAGGCCGACCACCTCACCGGCCTCGACGGCGAGCAGCCGCCCCGCCTCGCGGTCGTCCTTGAACCCGATGGCTCCGGCCTCGGTCTGCGACATGGTCCCCGACTCCCCTCAGCCAGCCACCGCGTGGGGGCTGCGTTCCTGGTCCGTTCCCGGCACCGGGGCGGACGGATCCGCGCCCAGTTCGATGATGCGGTTGTCCGCGTCGACGTGGACGACGCGCGGCTTCAACGCCCTCGCCTCGGCGTCCTCGACCTGTGCGTAACTGATGAGGATGACGAGGTCCCCGGGGTGCACGAGGTGTGCGGCGGCGCCGTTGATCCCGATGACCCCGGAACCGCGCTCGCCTTCGATGACGTACGTCTCCAGGCGCGCCCCGTTGGTGATGTCCACGATGTGGACGAGCTCCCCGGGCAGCAGATCCGCCGCGTCGAGCAGATCGGCGTCGATGGTCACGGAACCGACGTAGTGCAGATCGGCCTGGGTCACGGTGGCCCGGTGGATCTTGGACTTGAACATGGTACGAAGCATGCGAATACTCCCGATGTGTCTGCTCCCTGCCCGCTTCACGCAGGTCAAGGGCGGTCTCGGCAGACTAACAACCATTCGCGCGTGCGGTCATCCCTCCCCGGTCGGCTTTTCTCCCGGGTCCTTCAGGACTCAAGCCGGGCCTCCACCGTTGCACCCTCGGCCGATCCGGGCCCTCCACGTGCCGCGATCCTGCGGCGCCAGGCGATCGCGCCGACCGCCGCGAGGACCGACGTCGTGCCGCCGACGGCCAGCGCGACCCTCGGGTCCGAGGCGGCGGCCATGCCGATCGGCATCAGCAGGTCGGGCCGGCCGGACACGTGACGCAGACCCGCCCTGACCTGCTTGCCCGCCCGGGCCGCGCGCGGCCCGGCACGCAGGTCCCGTTCCCGCATCAGCAGCAGGGCCAGCACACGCAGAGGTAGCTCCCGGCGTTGAAGGCCATGGCCCAGGAGCCGCCGACACCGGCGATGAGCACGCCCGCCAGCGCCGGGCCGGTCACCTTCGCGAGCTGCCCGGCGGCCGAATTGAGTCCGAGGGCCGCGCTCACGCCCTCCCGGCCCACCAGTTCCGTCACGACGCCTGCCGGGTCGGGATGTCCACCGCGATCAGCACCCCCAGCAGGGCAGCGATCAGGCAGACGTGCCGCTCCAGGACGATCCGGTCCTCGGCGACACGCTGCATCCAGGTGCCGGTGTCCGACACGATCTCCCCGGCGAGGAAGAGCCGGTAGTTGCGGTGGCGCAGCGCCTTCGAGGCGTTGCCCCGGCCGGTTGCCCCTTGCTTCCGCGGCCCCGGCAGGCCCGTCCCAGCGCTCGCCCGGCCGCGAACGATGCCAGAACGCACAAGGCTGGTGTCAACTGCTGCCTGCGACTGCGGACTTGCCGGTGCGCCCCGCGGTGTCCTGCCCAACCGCCGTGACGCCGCCGCCCCATACGGCCGGTCAGAAGCCCGCACGAAATCACCGGCTGCCGACGGCACCCATCCGCGGGCTCCGCCGGCCCGGAAGGGAGCAGACTTGCTCATCGAGAACGCTCTGGCGCGCAATCCCCGGTGCGCCCGCTCTTCGACCTGACCGCCACCGAGGCGGCGGCGAACGAACCGGGCAGGACCTTCCGGCGGCGCATCGAGCTCGTCCTCGCCCTTGACGTCTGGCTGCGGCACTACGGAACCGAGCCGGCCTTCCGAGACCGGACCGGGCCGGGGTCCGCGGGCCGGGTGCGGGGCGGCTCCGGCGGGGCTCGACCCAGGCTGCACAAGTGGTGACTCAGAGCGATAATCGGAGCAGTACGCAGTGAGTCGTTCCGCGGATCGGGAAGTGGGGCGCAGTGATGCACGACCCGGTGTTCCACGATGCCTCCGGCGTGGTTGCGGAACCGGGTGAGGAGACGTACGCCCTGCTCGACGATCTCGGGGTGGTCATCGGGTGGGGGCCGGGGGCGGAGCGGCTGCTGGGCTACACCGCCCGGGAGGTGCACGGGGTGCGCGGGGCCGATCTGCTGCTCGCGCGCTCGGAGCCGGGGCACGCGGTGCTGCGGCACCACGACGGGCGCGAGGTCGAGGTGGCGCTCCACGCGCGGCCCATGATGTCCACGGCCGGGGAGCGGCAGTGGCTGATCCAGGCGACCGACATCGACGCCACGCGGCGGCGCGAGCTCAGCGAGGCCCTGATCAGGGGGCTGTTCACCGAGTCCCCCTTCCTCATCGACGTCTTCGACACGCAGCTGCGCTTCATCGCGCAGAACGACGCCCTGCGGCGCGGCGCGGGCTTCGCGAACGCGCAGTTCGTCGGGCGCACGATGTCCGAGGTGGCCCCGCCCGACCTGCTGGACATGGCGGCCCTCGAAGCACGCCAGCGCCATGTGCTGGAGACCGGCGAGGCCTTGGTGCAGACCGAGGTGCGGGGCCTGCTGCGCGGCGATCCCGACCGGCAGCACGTCTGGTCCGAGACCATCCTCCCGCTGCGCAGCAGCTCCGGCGAGCTGATCGCGCTCGCGCACACCGTGGCCGACGTGACCGAAGGGGCCCGGGCGCGCGAGCGGCTGGCGCTGGTCAACGACGCGAGCACGCGCATCGGCACCACGCTGGACGTGCTGCGCACGGCCCAGGAGCTCGTCGACGTGGCCGTACCGCAGTTCGCCGACCACGCCTACGTCGACCTGCCGGCCCTGGTCTTCGGCGGCGAGGAGCCGCTCGTCGGCCCGGTGGGCGAGAGCGTGACCCTGCTGCGGGCGGCGACCTCCTCCGCGCCCGGGATCCCGGTGAAGGCGGCGGTCGCGACGGGTGATCCCGACCCCTTCACCACCGGGCCGGGCTCCCTGTTCACCCGGGCCATGGCCGGCGGCGAACCGCTGCTGCTGAGCGGCGAGGAGCTGATCGCGGAGCTCGCCCCGGTCGACCCGGCGCAGGCCGAGCGGGTCCGCGCGTACGGGGTCCACTCCTGGCTGCTCGTACCGATGTCCGCCCGCGGGGCGGTGCTCGGCGCCGCCGTCTTCGTACGCCACGCCCGCGCCCACGGGTTCGAGCCGGACGACGTGCTGCTGGCCGAGGAGATCTCGGCGCGCGCGGCGGTGTGCATCGACAACGCCAGCCGCTACACGCGCGAGCGGACGGCCGCCCTGGCCCTGCGGCGCAGCCTGCTGCCCCAACGGCTGCCGGTGCTCGGCGCGTTGGAGGCGGTGGCCCGCTACCTGCCCGCGCACGGACAGGCGGAGCTGGGCGGGGCCTGGTACGACGTGATCCCGCTGTCGGGGGCGCGGGTGGCGCTGGTGGCGGGCGACGCCCACGGTCACGGCCTGAACGCCGCCGTGACCATGGGCCGGCTGCGGACGGCGGTGCGCACCCTCGCGGACCTCGACCTCTCCCCCGATGAGCTCCTCTCCTACATGGACGACCAGATCCACCGGTTCGTGGACGAGCACGGCGACGAGGAGGCCGGCGGCCGGCGCCGGGGCGGCGCGGCCGGGACGACGTGTGCGTACGCCGTCTTCGACCCGATCACGCGGCGGCTGGCCGTGGCGTGCGCGGGCCATCCGCCGCCCGTGCTCGCTCCGGTGGGCGGGCGGCCGGCCATCGTGCCCCTGCCCGCGGGTCCGCCGCTCGGCCTCGGCGGATCGCCGTTCGAGGGCACGGAGATGACGCTGAACGACGGGGACGTGCTGGTGCTCTACAGCCACGGCCTGGTAGCGGCCCCCGACCGGGAGGTGGACCTCGGCCTCGAACGGCTCCCGGAGGCGCTCTCGGGCATCGCGCTCACCCCACCGGACGGACTCGACCAGGCCTGCGACGCGGTGATCGGCCGGCTGCTCCCGGTGGCGCCGCAGAACGACGTGGCGGTGCTGATGGTGCGCCTGCACGAGCTGCCGGCCGAGCACCACGTCACATGGAACCTTCCGGCGGAGCCCGAGGTCGTGGCCCGCGCCCGTACCCTCGCGACGCGGCAGCTGGCCGTATGGGGCCTGGAGGAGCTGGAGTTCACCACGGAGCTGGTGGTCAGCGAACTGGTCACCAACGCCATCCGGTACGGCAGCGAGCCGATCCAGCTGCGGATGATCCGCGACCGCGAGCTGATCTGCGAGGTCTCGGACGGCAGCAGCACCTCCCCGCACGTACGGCGCGCGGAGGAGACGGACGAGGGTGGGCGCGGGCTGTTCATGGTGGCGCAGCTGGCCCAGCTGTGGGGCACCCGCTACCACGCCCGGGGCAAGACCATCTGGGCCGAACAGCCCTTCCCCGAGGGGTTCCTGGAGGAGGCCGGAGCCTCCTCCAGGAAGGGCTGAGCCCTGCACGCACCGGGGAGTGTCCCGCCCGGACGCGGCCTATCCGGCCAGGGCCTGCCGGTACGCCGCCTCCGGTACGGGGGCGTAGCCCGTGGGCCGGGCGGTGAACGTGCCCCGGCCCTGGGTGCGGCTGCGCAGCCGGGACGCGTAGCCGAACAGCTCGGCCAGCGGCACGGTGGCGGTGACCGCCGTGGTCCCGGCCCGCGCGGCCGAGCCCGAGACGCGTCCGCGCCGGGCCGCGAGATCGCCCAGCACCCCGCCGACGGCGTCGTCGGGTACGGTCACCACGACCTCGGCCACCGGTTCCAGCAGCTCCATCGCGGCGGCGCGCAGGGCCTCGCGCAGCGCGAACCTGCCCGCCGCCCGGAACGCCATCTCCGAGGAGTCCTTGGAGTGGGTGGCCCCGTCGGTCAGGGTCACCCGCAACCCGGTCACCGGATGGCCGCCGAGGGGACCCTCGGCGAGCGCGTCCCGGCAGCCCGCCTCGACGGCGCGGGCGTACTCCTGGGGCACCCGACCGCCGACGACCGCCGACCGGAACTCGAAGACGCCTTCGCCCGCCTGTTCCGCGTCCGGCGCCAACGGCTCGACGTCGAGGACCACGTGGGCGAACTGGCCCGCTCCGCCGTCCTGTTTGACGTGCCGGTACACGAGGCCCGACACCCCGCGCACGACGGTCTCCCGGTACGCCACCCGGGGGCGGCCCACCACGATCCGCAGTCCGTGGCTGCGGCGGATCTTCTCCACCGCCACCTCCAGGTGCAGCTCGCCCATCCCCGACAGGACCGTCTGACCCGTCTCGGAGTCCGTCCGCACCACCAGCGACGGGTCCTCCTCGACCAGTGCGGCCAGCGCCGCGGACAGGCGGCCCGTCTCGGCGCTGCCGCCCGCCTCGACCGCCACGGACACCACGGGTGCGGCGGACGTGGGCGGTTCGAGGACGAGTGGCGCCCCGGGGTCGCACAGCGTGGACCCGGCGCGCGTGCCCTTGAGCCCGACGACGGCGACGATGTCCCCGGCCACGGCCCGGTCCGCCTCGGCGTGCCGGTCGGCCTGGACGCGCAGGATCCGTCCGATGCGCTCGGTCCGGCCGGTGCCCGCGTCGAGCACGGTGTCCCCCTTCCTCATCGTTCCCGAATAGATCCGCAGGCAGGTCAGCCGGCCGGTCGCCGTCGCGTTCACCTTGAAGGCGAGCGCGGCGAACGGCGCCGCCGGGTCGGCGGCCCGTTCCTCCACCGCCGTGCCCCGGGTTCCCCGTACCGGCGGCATGTCCGCCGGCGAGGGGAGGTACGAGACGACCGCGTCCAGCAGCGGCTCGATCCCACGGTTGCGGTAGGCCGAGCCGCAGAGCACGACGACGCCCTCACCGCTGCGCGTCAGGTCGCGCAGCGCGGCGGTCAGCGTGGCGGCGGAGAGCGCCGAGGTGGCGCAGTACTCCTCCAGGGCGGCCGGGTGGAGTTCCGCCACCCGCTCCTCCAGCAGCCGGCGGCGGACGCCCGCCTCCTCGTACAGGGATTCGGGTACGGGACCCGCCGCGAACGAGTCCGGTTCGTCGCCCCAGACCAGCGCGCGCATGTGCACGAGGTCCACCGTCCCGCGGAAGCCGTCCTCCTGTCCAATGGGCAGCTGGACGACCAGCGCGGCGACGTGCAGACGCTCCTGTACGGACGCGATCGCCCGGTCGAGGTCGGCTCCGACACGGTCCATCTTGTTGACGAACACGAGGCGCGGCACGCCGTGGCGGTCGGCCTGCCGCCATACCGATTCGCTCTGCGGTTCGACGCCCGCGACGGCGTCGAACACCGCGACCGCACCGTCGAGCACGCGCAGCGAGCGCTCCACCTCGTCGGAGAAGTCGACGTGCCCCGGTGTGTCGATCAGGTTGACGCGGTGACCGTCCCACGTACAACTGACGGCCGCGGCGAAGATCGTGATGCCGCGGTCGCGTTCCTGGGGGTCGTAATCGGTGACGGTCGTGCCGTTGTGGACCTCGCCGCGCTTGTGGGTGGCCCCGGTGGCATAGAGGATCCGCTCGGTGACGGTGGTCTTGCCGGCGTCGACGTGCGCGAGGATGCCGAGGTTGCGGACGGTGGTCGAGGTGTGCGGGTGGGTGCGCATGGCCCGGGTCTTTCCGGTAGGTCGAGAAAAGGGCGGCGCGATGTGCGGACGGACAAGGAGGTACCGGGGCACACGAAGTGCCGAGGCGCACGGGGGCGCGGCCGGGCCTGCCCGGGCGTACGCAGACGTACCGGGGAGGGGGGTCGTGCCGTGTCGTGCCGTGTCAGTCGTCGCGGACATCCGATGGCGGCCGCGCAGCCGTCATCGGGAAGACGGAGACACCAGGATCACGTCGTACCGGGACCGGGGAGCGAACGCGGCGATGCGGTGACACACGGCCCGGCTCCCCTCTCGTCGGCTGAGTGCGCACCACGTCCCGTGGTGGCATGGGAGCGAGTGTAGGGACACGGCGGCGGCCCGGCACCGCATTTTGATCGCGGTGCCGGGCCGGACGCCTCCTCAGGAAGCGGCGGGACCGGGGGAGTCGTGCCCACCGGCATGGGAGGGGCCGGGGGAGGCGTCGTGCGTGGGGTCCTGGGACATGCCCTGGTGCATGTCTTGGGGCATGTCTTGGGGCATGTCGTGAGGGGAGCCGCCGTGGCCGGAGACGGTTTCGATGTTTCCGCCGAGGCGGGTGTGGGCGCCGGCCAGGGCCTCGGCGGAGGCCGCCGTGATGACCCAGGTGGGGCCGACGAGGTACGTACCGCCGTACATCTGGGCCTCGTTCAGCCAGGTCTGGCGGCCCTGCTCGCTGGTGAAGGTGGCCATCCGGAAGCCCTCCTGGCCCGATCCGCACGCCCCTTCCCGGAGTTCCTCCGCGTCGACCGTGGTTTCGGGCGTACAGCCGAGGGCGGCGCCGATCTCCTGGAGCGGGGCGGGGCGGGCGGTCGAGGCCGGGGCCGGGGCGGACGAGCCGTCGGCCGGTCGCTGACCGGCCGCCACCCGGGCGGCGCAGCCGCCGCACAGCAGCGTCGCGAGCAGCACGGCTGCGGCGGCGACGGAAGCGGCGGGACGCGGTGAACGGGGCATGGCTGACTGCCTCACAGGGTTCGGGGCCGGGACGGAATCGGAGGGGGCGGGGCCGGCGGCTTCGCTACGCCGTCGGGGGGACCTTCTTGCCCTCGGCGGTGACCGCGAACCAGAGCCCCTGCTTGTTGTGCCCGTTGGCCTGGCCGGGTTCGGTGTCCCCGGTGAAGGTGTAGACCGGCCAGCAGTCGATCGTGAGCTGCTCGCTGCCGTCGGGCCGCTTCACCGATCCGACCAGCTTGCCCGAAATTCCCTCGGCTTTCGCCTTGTCGATGGCCGCGGCGGGCTTCCACGTGTCCAGGCAGGCCCCGAGGCAGCCGAACTTCATCGGCCACGCACTGTCCTTGTCGAATCGGTAGAGCGTGCGCCACTGGCCGTCCACCAGGATCTTGCCGAGCTTTTCATTGTCGGCGACGGAGAGTTCCGCACCCGACTTCATGTTCATACCGGCCGCTCCCGCCCCCATTTCCATTCCGCTACCGGTATTTCCGTCCGCCTTCTGTTTCTTGTCGACCGCCTTCTTGCCGTCCGGTGCCAGTGCGTGCCAGGTGCCGCCGACGCCCTCGCCCTTCGCCTCGCCCGCCTTCGTGTCCTTCGCGTAGCGGTACACGGGCCAGCCGCCGAGCGTCAGCTGCTTGCTGCCGTCGGTCCGGTCGACGGAGCCGATCAGTGCCGCGTCGATGCCGGCGGCGGCCGAGGCGTCGTCGGCCGGGACGGCCGGCCACGTCGTGGCGCAGTCCCCCTCGCAGTTGGACTTGGGGGGCTGCGGGGTGTCCTTGTCGAAGCGGTAGAGGGCCATCCCGGCGCTGTCGGTGACCACGCTGCCCACGCTCGCGATGTCGCGTACGGACAGCTGCCCGGCCGGCGCCCCGGCGCCGGAGCCCGATCCGACGGCCGAGCCCGACCCGGAGCCGGCAACGCCCGCCCCGTAGCCGCCCGCTCCGTAGCCCGTGTCGTACGCGCCTCCGAGAGCCTTGCCCGCGCCTGCCGGCTGTACGGAATTCGTGTTGCGCGCGGCGCCATTGTCGCTGCTTCCGCATCCTGCCGCCAGCAGCAGAACCGCGGCCACTGATCCGACCGTTGAGATACGACGCGTCTTGTTCACGATCACTCCTTCGGGTTGAACCCGGGGGGTTCGTCTACTGCCTTATTCATAAGGCCTGACGGGTTCACCGAATTCGAATGAGCGGGAATTTATCAGATCGCGCTAACCCTTGAACTCCCGCCACCGGCCGCCGTTTACCGCCGGCTCATTCCTGAATGCGCAGCGCGAGCGCGGGGCAGCGCCGCACCGCTCGGAGCGCCATCGGCCGCAGCCTTCCGGGGACGGACATGACGGCCTCGGCCGGATAGCCGTCGCGGTCCAGCCTGACCACGTCGGGCAGCACGTCCACGCAGAGCCCGTGACCCTTGCACAGCGTCCAGTCCACGACGAGCCGTTCGGGGTTCTCGTCCTCGGGCAGGGGCAGCGCGCCGAGCACGCGGCGTCCGCAGCCGCTGCCCAGGGCGTGGTCGCGCATCTCGTCGGGGAAGACGGCGAGCGCGGAGGCCATGAAGGCCGAGGTGCCGTCGGGGTGGCTGCACGCACCGCGCCGCAGCACGCCCCGCATCCGCGCCTCGACCGCCTCCAGGGCGGGACGGCCTCCTCCCGCCACCAGAGCCTCCACGGCATCGGCGAGCGAGGGCAGGCCCCTGACGCACGGACCGCACTGGCCGGCGGTCTCGTCAGCCATCCAGCGCATCACGCGCGCCACTTCGCCGGCCGGGCAGGTGTCCTCGGGCAGCGGCAGGACCGCACCCGCCCCGAGCGTGGCCTTGAGCGAGGAGAGCGACTCCCGGGAGAGCAGGGCGGTCCGCGCCGCTGCGGCCGTCAGCCATTTGCCGTGGTACCCGCCGACCAGGACGCCCTGGCCCGGGGAGGAGCCGCACAGCTCCAGGACGTACGCGAGGGAGGTCCCGAGCGGCGCCTCGACGACCGTCGAACCGCTGATCGTCAGCATGACGGTGCCCGGCTCGCTCTCCAGGCCGACCGAGCGGAAGCCCTGCACCCCGATCCTGGCCGCGACGGCGAGCTGGGCGTACGTCTCGGTGTTGGACAGCAGGGTCGGCAGTCCGCTCAGCCCCCGCTCGCTGGTCCGGACCTTCTGCCCGTTGGGTATCGCGGCCCCACCGTTGAGGCCGTTCACGAGGGAGGTCCCCTCTCCGGAGACGAAGCGCTCGGGAAGCCTGCCGACGCGGACCCGGCTGGCGGCCACGCCGCGTTCGGCGACGGCGGCCCGCAGGGACTGCTCCACGTCGTCCCTGGTCACCCCGATGGCAATCTCCTCGGCACCGATCGCGTCGGCCGCCAACAGGGCGCCGTCCAGCACCAGGTGCGGGGAGTGCAACAGCATGGCGGCGTCCTTGAGGCAGCTCGGCTCCCCCTCGGTGCCGTTCACCACGACGGCGGTCCGCCCCTCCTTGGTGCGGGCGGAGCGGATGACCGCTTTGAGCTTGCGGGCGAACGGAAAACCCGCTCCCCCGCGGCCCCGCAGGTCGATGCCCTCGGCGAGCTCCACGAGATCGCCCGCGGTGTACTGCGACAACGGGCCGTGCACCACGGAGTGATTGGCGCGGTCGAGGCGCGGCAGCACATCGAGGCCGGCCAGCAGCCGGGGCTGGCCGACGCACCCGAGGGCGGGATCGACGATCGAGGTCACTGACGGCCCCGCATCCCGTCGAACGACCCGCCGGGCCGGTCCGTTCCGGGTCCGGCCGCGATACCGCTGGGGATGACCACCGTGTCGTACGTATCGGTGCCGTACGCGTCACCGCCGTACGCACCTCTGCCGTACGCGTCGCCGCCGTAGGCATCGCTGCCGTACGACGGCGCGTACGGCGTCGCACCGTACGGCGGGAGGATCTCGGTCGTGGGCTCCAGGGCCTGCCGGGGCGAGGGCACGAAGGGGCTCCCCGCCTGTGCGGCGGCCGGATCCGGCGGTGCGACCGAACGCCGGTCCGACTGCCGGGCCAGCCGCGCCGTCAGCCGTTCGGCGGCCCATTCCGCGGGTTGCCGTACGAACCGCTGCGGCGGGTACTTGGGCCGGGGCGGCGCGCCCTGTGGAGTCGCAGCCGACGCGGCGACCGGCCGTACGGGCGCGGCGCGCAGCCGCGCCCGGAGCCGTATGGCGAGTACGCCGGCCACCCCGAGCAGGCACAGGGCGTACGAAACGGTCACCCATGCGCTGGCGGGGCGGCCGGCCTTGAGCCCGTGCACCAGGGACGCGCCCCACGCGGGGTACGCGCCGAAGTGCAGGGCCCGCCACCACAGGGAGCGGCCCTTGGTGGCGAAGGCGCTGCGCACGGCTCCGGAGATCGCCGTGGAGACGAACACGTATCCGGCCAGGGTGCCGAGGCCGATGAGGAACGGCTGGTCCTGGTCCGTGAACGGCACGAAGGCGGAGGCGACACCCGTCTGCGACTCGGCGACCTTGACCCATATGTGCAGGAGCAGGAAGCCCAGCCCCGCGACGGCGAGGCCGCGGTGCGCCGCCTGGGCGACCAGCCGGTGCCCGGAGGTGAGCACCGTACGGTCCGTGGCCGCGAGGCCCCACAGGACGGCGGAGGTGAGCGAGACGAGCGAGAGGACGCCCGCCCCGAAGTCGAGGAAGTCCCAGAAGTGGCTCAGGGCGCCCGCCCGGGCCGCCACGGACAGGGCGAGCAGGCCCGTGAGGGCGGCGATGACGAGCGTGGCGGGGCGCACGCCTCCGGCAGGGGACAGCAGGGGCGGCCGCCGCACGGCGCGCCGGCCGGCGGCCACGGCGGCGGCCGCGCCGGCATGGCGTCTGGTGCTGCGCGCCCGGTGTGAACGGGGCGTACGGGCTGGGGACAGGGGCATGTAGTTCTCCCATACGCCCAGGCCCGAGGCACTCCACCGCGCACTCGGCGCCCGGGGTAGTCGACGGAACTGCTCCGTGGCGGGCGGGAGATGAGGTCCCGCCGACCGGAAGCTGGGGCCGGAGTGCAGAAGCATCGTGGACCTTCGCAACGCCTCCACAGTATTTATCTAATCGTGACAAGTTCTGGCGCGCGTGGCATCGTCACACCTGACGTCCCCGGAAGATTCCCTTCCAACGGTGCGGTGGCAACGGGAGTGACGTCTTGTCCGCCACCACACCTCCCCGACGGCAAAACTCAGGCAAAGCCGCGGGACTGCAAGTGGATGGCACTCTCCTGGAGGGTGTACGAGGTGCTCAACTCCCCCGTCCGCACTGGCGCAGAGGGGGGACGGAGGCTGCCTCGACAGGCTTGTCACCCTCCCACGGGGCAGGCCGTACCCCGGCATGAACGAGGTAACAATGTGCGAACTTCTGAACCGCATCTGGGCCCGTCCCCGAGGCGAATGGACCCGGGTCCTGCGCAGGGAACTCCCTGCGCTGACCGCCGGGATGGTGGAGGAGCTGAGGGAGGAGCTCCCCGGGTTCTCCGCCCTCGTCGACGACCTTGACGAGGAGGTGGTCAGACAGCGCCTCGAAGTGGCCCTGCTCACCGCCCTCGGGTACCGCGAACCCGCGCCTCAGCAGAAGAACAAGGTGACGGAACACGCCCACCCCGACGAGGAAGAGGAAGAGGAGGACCATGCCGCCGAGCACGAGCACGAGCACCCTGACCGGGAAGAGGAGGAGGACGAGGACGAGGAGCACCGCGGGGCGCCGTCCGGTCTCCGGGAACCGGGCCGGCGAAGGCAGCTGGCACCCCTGACGGTCGTCCCCCGCGACGGTCTCGGGTCCCGCTCCGAGCGGGCGAGGCGTGAGCTCTTTTCCGCCCTTACGAGTGACATGCCCATGGCTGAAATCGCGCTTTCCGAGCTGGCTGCCGCGGCCGGCTGGCCGCTCCCGGCCGAGATACGCGCCATCGCCCTCGCCACCCCGGGCGAGACCCAGCAGCTCGCGGCCGTCCTGGACGACGGACTCGCCGGCATGGTCGGCGGCCAGCCCTGCCTGCTGGTCCCGAGCCCGGACCCGGAGACCCGGGCCTCCCTGGAGGCCCTGCTGCGCGGCCGGTTCGCCGCCGTGGGCCACCCGGTGGCCCCCCGCGACACCGCTTCCTCCCTGCGGTGGGCCCTGCGACTGCTGTCCCTGACCCCCAACCGGCCCGGCCTGGAGTCGCGCGCCCTCTTCGTCGACGACCACCTCTCCACCCTCATGCTGCTCCAGGACGAACCCCTGGCGCACGCGCTGGCCGCGCGCTGGCTGCGGCCGCTGGCCAATCTGACCCCCCGCCAGAGCGAGCGGCTCGAAGTCACCCTGCTGGCCTGGCTGGAGGGCGGCGGCGCCCCGGAGGCCGCGAAGGCGCTGAGCGTCCACCCCCAGACCGTGCGCTACCGCATGCGGCAGCTGGAAAAGCTCTTCGGACCCGGCCTGCGCGATCCGCGGACCCGGTTCGAGCTCGAAATGGCCCTGCGCAGCCGCCGCCTGATGGCTCAGGTGCGCCGCCAGAACTCACGGATCAGCCGCAAGGTGCGCGTCGCCACCACCGACTTCCGGCCGCTGGGCGTCGGGCGCATGGCCCGCGTCAACGGCCTGTAGCACCCGCCCCCGGCCCCGACCCCTCAATCCCCTGAACCCCCGAACCCTCCCCCGTAGACACGGATTCGGCCCCGGCCCCCTCCCCCGCCCCCGCGGAGCGGAGGGGGACCGGGGCCGACGCGCGTCGGGGCCGAGGCGGGGGCCGGGCTCACCGGCCTACGGGCCTACAGGCCTACCAGTACCGCGGACTCCGCTCCGGCGCGCAGCGCGGCGTTGAGGTCCAGCAGCTCGGCGTACGCACGCGAACAGGACCGGCAGGCCGCCAGGTGCCGGGCCAGACCCCGGCCGCGCGGCGTGCTCCCGCGGCGCCGGATCACCGCCCCGAGGAGGCTGCCGTAATGGCGGCACCGGTCGTCGGCGGCCGAGTCCAGATGGGCCCGTAAGTACGCCTCGCGCAGCCCCTCGCGGGCCCGGAAGGCCAGCGAGGTCACGGCGCTGGGGGTGAGGCCGAGCAGCAGGGGGACGGGGTGCGGGCAGTCGTCCTCGACGAGGGTGTGCCACAGGACGGCCTTCCAGCGTTCGGGCAGGGCCTGGAAGGAGCGGGCGACGAGCCGGCGGTCCTCGCCCTCCAGCAGCCGTCGCTGCGGATCGTCCCCGTCGGGGCCGGGCCGGCACCAGGCCTCGATGTCCGCTGTCAGGACGGTCCGGCCGGCGCGGACCCGCCACTCGACGGCCGTGCGGCGGACCACCGACAGGAGGTACGGGCGCCATGCGTCCCGCGGCCCGGCCCCCGAGCGGACGGCCTGGAGGGTGCGGATGAACGCCTCCGAGACGAGGTCCTCCGCGTCCTGCGGGGACCGGGAGCAGCGGCGCGCACATGCGAAAACGGCGGCACTGTGCCGCCGGTACAGGAGCTCGCAGACGGCCGGATCGCCGTCGCCGGCGGCGTAGGCCGCCCTGAGCCTCCGTACGAGGTCCCCGTCCGAGGGCTCGGAACCGCGATCGGAGTCGGGGCCGGGTTCGGGGTCGGGATCGGGATCGGGGTCGGGTTCCGGACGGGGTCCGGACGGGGTGGTGTGACGAGAGCCGGACATGGCACTCCTCGTGTGGGTCTCAGGGCCCGTGCCCGGGCCCCTTCGGGCGGTGGCACAAACGCGTACGCGGTGCCGGCCCGAATTCGGCTTCGGGCCGGCACCGCTCTCTCGGGGCGACGCGGGGGGGAGGTGGGAGGGCGGCGCCGCCCCGAAGTCCTCAGCGGCAGGCGCGACCGCTGTTGATGCAGCGCACCGCGTTGGTCATCAGGCCGTTCGACATCACGTTGATGAAGTCTCCGTGGTCGGTCACCGGCTTGTGCAGCTGCTCGGGGAAGCTGTCCACCGCGAACCGGGAGCCGGGCGGCACGCTGTAGACGATCCGCTGCACGAGCTGCGGGATGGCCTTGAAGCCCTTCTTGCAGACGCCGTTGTTGTCGGCGAAGGCCACGTGGGTGCGGTGGTTGGCACTGTCGATGTTCTTGCCGTCCCAGCAGCTCTGGAAGTTGAACGTCCGGACGACGTCACTGCCCTTGGGGCAGACCGGGTACTTGTCCTTCAGCTGCCGGTTCTCGAAGCCGGTGCAGCTCCACGAGGCGTTCGCGTTCGCGTTGCCGTTGGTGAGGGCCTTGGCGTCGCCGGTGATGATGCGCATGAAGCGGGGCATCGCCACGACCTTGCTCGCGGGGCTGCCCTTGAACTCGATGGTCACCTGCTTCGGCTTCAAGATCGTGCCGATGTTCGCGTCCTGGCCGCCACCGGGCGCCTTGGCGTCCTTCTCCGCCCGGCCGTCGCGCAGTCGCAGCACGGGCCAGTAGTACGTCGACTGGTCGCCGTTGGTGCAGGTGGTCCCGGACTGGGCGAGGCTGTTGTTCGTCGAGAAGGCGTCGGTGGTCTTGTTGCCGACGTAGTCGTGCATGTGGTGGGCGCCGTTGCTCACACCGGGCGCGACGATGACGTTGTCGGGGTTGAAGTGGCCGTTCTCGTTGCGCCCGCACTGCACGGCGAAGGATCCGGTGGAGGCGCCGCCGCGGGCCGCGGGCTTGCGCACGTTGGGCTTGACGTTGCCGATGGCGACGAAGTCGCTGCGCGCCGGGCCGCCCTTGGCCTGTTGCTGCTGTTGCTGCTGCTGTTGCTGTTGCTGGGGGGCTCCCTGCTTCGCGGCGCCGTCGGCGCCGTCGGCGCCGTTCGCGAGGGCCGGCTCGTCCGCCGGGTTGGCGGCGGCCGCCTCCTTCATCTCGCACCCGCTGAGCCCCTGCAGTCCGGCGGGCTTCTGACCCGCTTTGCCGAGGGTGTCGGACAGGTTGGTGATGGTCTTGTCGCGCTGCTGCTTCAGTCCGCCGAGCAGCGCCTTGCTCTTGGCCTGGCCGGAGGAGAGCTGCTTGTAGGCGTCGGCGACCTGGGTGTCGAGCTGCGCGAGGTTCGCGTCCACCTCTTTGCGGGCCTGGTCGGGGACGTTGTCGAGCTTGTCGCCCACGTCCGGGCAGTCGATGGTGGCGGTCACGGGCGCGCTGCGGGAATCCTGTCCCGCGAAGGCGCCCTGCGAGACGATCACGACCCCGCCGCCGCCCAGGACCAGGGCGGACATCGCGGCCAGGATCTTGTGCTTCGGCCGCAGACGGCGTTTGTGGCCCTTTTGACTCATGCGATCACTTCACTTCGTCGGTCGGGAATAGGGGGAGGAGGCGGGGGCGGGTGCGGAGGGGGTGCCCGACGGGGCGTCCGCGAGGCCGTCGAAGTCGACGAGCCCACTGGCCTCAAGGACCGTGATGTGGTCCAGGACGGTGTTGTTGGCATCCGTGGCCAGGGCCCGTACCTGGGAATTGCGGGTCTGCGCCCGGATCTGGGCCACGAGTGCGAACACCTTGCCGTGGGCCCTGCGCAGCAGCTGGACGAACAGCTGCTCGTACTGGGGGCCTTGGGCCCTGTCCATCTGGTCGAGCCAGCCCTGCTGCTGTGCGCTGGGCTGGTTGGGGATCTCCATGCCGAGGGCCTGGCTCACCTCCATGACCCTGCGGTCCAGTTCGGTGTGGCCTTCGACGAGGTGCTCCCCCGCGGTGCGGATGGCGGGCCGTGTACTGCGCTGCATGGCCTGCCGGCCCGCGGGCAGCTCCCACAGGCCGGCGAGCCGCACCTTGCGGACGAAGTCCCGGTCCTGGGGGGTGAGCGGCCCGAAGGCCGTGCTCTGGATACCGGCGCCGTCGTCCTCGGCCGCCGGAGCCGTGGCGGCCGCGGCGTTCGACCCGCCGAACTTCTGCACGGGGATCAACAACGCGATCAGGGTGAACGCGAGGGCGCCGATGACGACGCCGGTCGCCATCACGTGCCTCGATGCCACCGACATGCTGCCGACGGCCGACCGACGGATAGACAGCACTGTGCCTCCTTGCTGCGTGGACCGGGAGGGGGTGCGCCGGCTCGGGCTCCGGCAGTTGCCCGTGTCCAATGCACCCGCGCTCCCCGGGTGCCACGGGACGCTAGTGCCAGTTGTGGTGCCTGTTTGGAAGGACCATCACGAATGGACAAACATCCGGTCAACGCCCTGAAAGGCTGGTACCGTTCGCGAGCCCTAGCTCTGGGGAGCCTCGGGCAGCGGTCGGGTGCGGGCCACGAGCAGGGCCACGTCGTCGCGGCCGTCCGGCTGCCGCAGCTCCGCCAGCAGCAGGTCGCAGGTCTCCTCAAGGGGACGGGCCGCGTCGTGGAGCAGGGCCGTGAGCGCCTGGAGCCGGATGTCGATGTCCTCGTCCCGGGTTTCCACGAGTCCGTCCGTGTAGAGGACGAGCTGGTCGCCGACGCCCAGGTCCAGGGCGGTGGCCTCGAAGGGAACGCCGCCGACACCCAGGGGCGCCCCGGTCGGCAGGTCGAGCAGCTCGGGCGGGCGCCCGGGGCTGGTCCGTACGGGCGGCAGGTGGCCGGCGGTCGCGATGCGGCACCGGCCCCGGTGCGGGTCGTACACGGCGATCACGCAGGTGGCCATGGTGTGCCCGAGCCCGGTGGCGGTGTGGTCGAGCCGGGTCAGGACGGTGGCGGGATCGAGGTCGAGCTCCGCCAGGGTGCGGGCGGCGGTGCGCAGTTGGCCCATGGTGGCGGCGGCGTTGATGCCGCTGCCCATGACGTCACCGACCACCAGGGCGGTCTTGTCCCCGGGCAGCGGGATGACGTCGAACCAGTCGCCGCCCACCTCGCCGGCCGCCTCGGCGGGCTGGTAGCGGTAGGCGATCTCCAGGCCCGGGGTGGGGGTGGGGTGGTGGGGCAGCAGGTGGCGCTGGAGGGCGAGGGCGGCGCGGCGCTGCTTCTGGTACCAGCGGGCGTTGTCGATGCAGACGGCCGCGCGGGCCGCGAGTTCGCTGGCGAGCAGGACGTCGTCGTGGTCGAACGGCAGCGGGTTGTCCGTGCGCAGGAGCCCGAGGGCGCCGATGACCTCGCCCCGGGCGATGAGCGGTACGGCGAGGTACGAGTGCAGCCCGGCGGCGGCGAGGAGCGCCGCGGCGTCGGCGTCGCGGGCGACGCTGGGCAGATCGGCCTCCGTGACCTCCGCCACGAGCACCGGCCGGGCGGCCCGTACGCACTGGGTGACCACGCGGGTGGTGTCGTAGCGGGCGATCGAGCCGACCGGGTCCACCGCGAGGGTGGCGGGGGTCGCGCGGGCCGCCTTGACGGCGAGGGCGCGGAAGCGCACCGTCTCGTCGGCCGGGGCCCCGGGCAGGTGGTCGCCCGTCAGAACGGCGTCCAGGATGTCGACGGTGGCGAGGTCGGCGAGCTGCGGCACGGCGATCTCGCCGAGCTCGCGCGCGGTGACCCAGAGGTCGAGCGTGGTGCCGATGCGTACGGAGGCGTCGGCGATCAGGGCGAGCCGCTGGCGGGCCAGGGCGACGGCCGTCGAGGTCTTGTGCTGCTCGGTGACGTCGACGATGGAGGCGGCGACCCCGAGCGGCCGCCCCGCCGGGTCGTCGAGCCGGTAGAGGGAGAGCGACCAGGCGTGCTCCTCATCGGGGTCGGCGGGCGTCCGGCCGGTGGTGAACCGGTTCAGCTGCGGCCGGCCGGTGGACAGGACCTCGCGCATGGCGGCCTCGATGGACCCGGTGTCGACATACGGCAGAACCTCGTGGAGGCGCAGTCCCATGTGCCCGGCGGCGGGCAGCCCGTTGATCCGTTCCAGGGCGGGGTTGACCAGGACGTAGCGCAGTTCCGTGTCCAGGACGGCCAGGCCGATGGGGGACTGCGCGACGAGCCGCATCGACAGGGCCAGGTCGCGTTCCACGCGCCGCACGGTGGCCTGGTCGGAGGCGATGCCGAGGGCGTAGCGGCGCCCCTCGCTGTCCTCCAGCCGCATGTTGCGGAATTCCACCAGGCGGGTGCTGCCGTCCTTGTGCCGTACGGGGAACGCCCCGGCCCAGGAGCCGCTGCCGGTCATCACCTCCTCGAAGAGGGAGAGGACCAGGGCCAGGTTCTGCTCGTCCACGATCAGCTCCGCCGCGAACCGCCCGAGCGCATCGCTCGCGGTGTAGCCGAACAGTTCCTCGGCCTGCGGGCTCCACAGGGTGATCCGCCCGTGTGCGTCGAGGACGACCCCCGCGACGCCGAGCACGTCGAGCAGACCGGGCCCGGTGGCGGGGTCGACGGAGAGGCCGTCGGAGGGTGCCCCGTCGGCGGGCCGGGCAGCGGCGCCCGGCCGAACCGGTTCCGGGGCGGCAGAGGAGGCGTCCGCCTTACTCATGCCGGGCGCTCCTTCCCTTCCACTGCCACGGGGGCGGTGCATCGGCCTGCTCGGTCTCCACTCCCCGGGTCCGCGCCCGGGGTGCTCCCATCCTCCCCCCACTCCCCCGGACCGGCAGCGCGGCCGCCCCCCGATACGGCCGTACGACGGAGCGCGGGAACGAGGGCCGCGGTGTATTCAGGAGTCATGGACCACCGGCCGCCGCATCCGAGCCAGCGCCACGTCGGCGAACCGCGCCTGCCCCTGCTGGCGGTTCCCTTCGCGCTGATCGCGGCCGTCACGGTGGTCGACGTCCTGGCTCCGCCCGATGTCCACCTGGGGCCGTTCCTGGTCGCGGCCCCGGCGGTCACCGCCTCCTTCGCCGGTCCCCGGATGACGGGGTTCGTCGGGGCGGTGGCCGTCGCGGCCCAGGTGACGGTCGCCGTGGTGCGGACCACCGCCACCGACCTGAACCACACCTTCCAGATCATCGCGCTGGTCCTGATCTCGGCCTTCGTCACCTTCTTCGCGCATCTGCGCGAGGTCCACGAGAAGCAGCTGACGCAGCTGCGCTCGGTGGCCGTGGCCGCGCAGGAGGTGGTCCTGAGGCCGCTGCGGGACCGGATGGGTCCGCTGCGCCTGGCCTCCGTGTACCTGGCGGCGGAGGCGGAGGCCCAGATCGGCGGGGACCTGTACGCCGCCACCCGCACCCCGCACGGCACCCGGCTGATCGTCGGCGACGTCCGCGGCAAGGGTCTGGAGGCGGTCGGGGACGCCGCGCTGGTGCTCGGCGCGTTCCGGGCCGCCGCCCATCAGGAGGCGGACCTGCCCACGCTGGTCGCGTACCTGGAGTCCGCCGTGGCCGCGGACCCGGACGGCGCGGACGAGCCGCCCGGGGACCCCGGCGAGGCGTTCACCACGGCGGCGGTGCTGGACATCCCCGATCGGGAGATGACGGTACGGCTCATCAGCTGCGGGCACCCGCCGCCCCTGCTGCTGCGGGGAGGGCGGGTCATCCCCCTTGAGGTGGACCACCCGGCGCCGCCGCTGGGCCTGACCCAGTACGTGGACACCGGCTTCGCCCCGCAGTCCTTCTCCTTCGAGCCGGGCGACGTGATCCTGCTCTACACGGACGGCGTCATCGAGGCCCGCGACGCCGGGGGCGCCTTCTACCCGCTGCCGGAGCGGGCCGCCGACTGGCCGGGGGACGGCCCGGACGCCCTGCTGCGCCATCTCTGCGCGGACCTGCTGGCCCACTCCCCGGGCGGCAGCCTGGGCGACGACGCGGCGATGGTCGCGATCGAGCGCGTCACCGGCGGCGCCTGACCCTTAGGGGGTGTCCGCAGAGTCCTGCCCGCCCCGCGGCGGGCGGACGCCGCCACTTTGCGGCCACCCCTAGGCATTCAGCATCTGGCAGGCCATCAATTCCACTCGCGTATCGGCCAGTTGTCCGAATTTGAGCTCATTCGTGAGACGCATGCCGACCGGCCCCCGGGGATGATTCGCCCGGGGCCCTTCGTACAACAAGGTGGTGAGGCCATCGCATTCACGGAAGGAAACGGCTCTTCGTGAACATGAAACGCCTCGCACCCATGCTCGCCGCCGCCGGTCTCGTCGCGACCACCGTCCCCCTGCTCTCCGCGACACGGGCCACCGCCGCCCCGGCCGCGGAGTACACGCCGCAGAAGCCGGCGTGGCAGCGGTGCAGCACCGATCAGCCCGCCTCGTACGAGTGCGCGACGATCAAGGTCCCGCTCGACTACCGGCGTCCGCAGGGCCGCACGATCGACCTCGCGATATCGCGGATCAAGAGCGAGAACCCGGCCAAACGGCACGGCGCCATGCTGCTCAACCCGGGCGGGCCGGGCGGTACCGGGCTCGATCTGCCGCTGATGATGAACGAGCTGATGCCGAAGGACGTACGCGACCGGTACGACCTGATCGGCTTCGACCCGCGCGGGGTCGGCGCGTCCACGCCCATCACCTGCGGAATGACCGACGTCGAGCAGAACTTCGACCGTCCGTACAAGGAGGAGACGTTCCCGGCGGACGTGGCCTGGGCCCGTACCGTCGCGGACAAGTGCCGCGAGAAGTCGGGCTCGGTCCTGCCGTTCATCACCACCCGCAACACCGCGCGCGACATGGACGCGATCCGCGCGGCGCTGGGCGAGAAGAAGATCTCGTACGTCGGCTACTCGTACGGGACCTACCTGGGCGCGGTGTACACGCAGATGTTCCCGGACCGCAGCGACCGCTTCGTGCTCGACAGCGGCGTGGACCCGCAGCGCATCTGGCGGGGCATGATCCAGGTGTGGGCGACCGAGGCGGAGCCCGCCTTCAAGCGGTGGGCGCAGTGGACGGCCGAGCGCTCGGGCGACTACGGGCTCGGCGAGACCCCGGACGCGGTCTCCAAGACCTTCTGGGACCTCGTGGCCCGGGCGGACCGGCAGCCGATCGAGTTCGAGGGCGCCAAGCTCACGGGCGATGACATCCGCACCGCGCGCGGTCTCTTCTTCTCTCCCTCGCAGGCGGCTCCCCTGGTCAAGGCGCTCAAGGACGCGGCCGACGGCAAACCCGTCCGGCTGACCGAGGCGCAGCGCAAGCTGCTGAAGCCGGCCGCCGAGCCGGCCTCGGACAACGGCACGGCCGTGTTCTGGGCCGTGGTGTGCGGGGACACGGAATGGCCCCGCTACCCGGAGCAGTACGCGCGGGAGGCGGCGCGCGACAAGGCGAAGTACCCGCTGTACGGGGACTTCGCGTCGAACATCAAGCCGTGCGCGTACTGGCAGCGGCCGATCGAGCCGCCGACGGCCATGAAGACGAAGACCAACGTGCTGACCGTGCAGAACGAGTGGGACTCCCAGACCCCGCTGGCCAGCGGCCTGGGCCTGCACAAGGCGCTGGGGGGATCGCGGATGGTGCTCGCGATGGGCGGTGAGGGCCACGGCGTGTACCTCGCGGACCCGAACTCCTGCGCCAACGCCACGGTCGACGCCTACCTCACGACGGGCAGGCTGCCCGCGCGGGACGTGACCTGCCAGGCGGCGCCGGCCGCGCAGGAGCGCCGCTCGGAGATCGCCCCGCAGTCGCCGCGGCGCTTCCCGGTCCTGGCGGACGGGAGGTTCTGACCCCGACGGCTCCGGCCGCCGCTCAGGACGCCTCCGCGGCGGCCTTGATCCGGCGGCCGAAGTCGGGCGCGTCCTTGCGGGCCGCGCTCACGGCCAAGCCCACCAGCAGCTTGCCGAGACCGTGTCCTTCGAGGGTGTTGAAGATGCGGACCCGGGTACGGCCGCAGGGAAGGGCTTCGAAGTCGTATCCGCCCTCGGCCGTGACCAGGTTCTTGCTCTGCTCCGTCCAGCGGACCAGCTTCTCCGGCTCGAAGCCGGTGATGCGGAACTCACGGCCGGTCTTCATCCCGGCGTCCTTCACCGTGCTGCGGAAGACCGTGCCCACTGCGGTCGGGCCGTCGGGCGTCTTGCTGATCTCCTGGACCCTCGGGCTGAACTTCGGGTCGTTGCGGCCGTCGGCCAGGTAGGCGAAGACCTCCCCGACGGGCCGGTCGATCTCGACGGTCGACTCGAACTGTCCGGACATGACTGCTCCTCCGTACGCTTCCCCGCGCTCCACGATCGCAGACCCGCACCCTATGCGCGCGCCGCGCGGGCCGCGGGGTCCTGGGCCGGGGCCGGGGCCGCCCCGATCCGGGTTCCCCGCAGCGGTGTCAGCAGCCCCGCCCCGACGATGAGCAGGCAGAACGCCCCCGCGCCCACACTGACCGCGGGCACCCCGTGCCGGCCGGCCAGCACGGTGAGGGCGGCCGCGCCCACCGGACCGGAGGCACCGTGCACGGTCCAGAAGGCGGAGGTGACCCGCCCGAGCAGCGCGTCCGGAGTCACCTCCTGGCGCAGGGTCAGGGAGCAGACCGCGCCGAGGGTCAGCCCGAACATGAACACCGCGGCCGCCACGGTGATCACCGGCAGGCTCCCGCTCACGCCGGTCACCACCACCGCCCCGCCGATCAGGGCCGTCGAGCCCAGCCAGCACGTCCCGAAGCCGAAGGTCCGGCGCAGCGGCGCGGCCGCGAGGGCCGCGCAGACGACCCCGAGCCCGCTCAGGGCGATGACGAGTCCGACGGTGGCCTTGCCCTGCCCCAGCTCCTCCCGGACCCGGAAGATCAGCAGGTCGGTGGCGCCCACCGTGACGAAGGTCAGCAGCGTGAGCAGGACGGTCAGCGCCCGCAGCACCGGATGGGCCCACAGGAAGCGGAACCCCTCCACGAACATCTCGCGCAGCTTCCCGGGCGCCGCCTCGCGGGCCCGCGACGCACCGGCCCCGGCCCCGGCCCCGGCCTCGTCGCCGGCCCGGCCGAAGGTCACCCACCGCAGGCTCGCGGCCGAGACGAGGAAGGTCGCCCCGTCCACCCCCAGCGCCCAGTCCGCGCCCACCGCGGCGGCGATGAACCCCGCCGCCGCCGGCCCGCACAGGGTCCCGAAGGCGAACGCCGCCGTCAGCCTCCCGTTGGCGGCGGTCAGGTGCCCGGTGGGCACCAGGTGCGGCACCGCCGTCACGTACGCCACGTCGAACAGCGTCTTCAGGACGGTGACCAGCGCCGTCAGCACGTACAGCACCCAGATCCGCGGCCCCGCCAGCCAGATCAGCGGGACCGCGCCCAGCAGCAGCGCCCGTGCGAGATCGCAGGCGATCATCAGGCGGCGCCGGTCCGTCCGGTCCACCACGTACCCGGCGAACAGGCCGGTCCCGATGGAGCAGACCCCCGAGATCACCGTGACCAGGCCCATCTGGACCACGGACCCGGTGGCTTCCAGGACCAGCACGGGCAGCGCGAGCAGCGAGATCGACCCACCGAGGACGGACAGCGCCTGGCCGAGCCAGAAGACGTTGAAGTCGCGGTTGCGCCAGAGCGAGGGGGGACCGACCGGGGCCACCACTGCGGCTCAGCCCAGCAGGGCGTAGACCGTCGACGCCGTCGCGGACGGCTCGTCGGCGCCCTCGGGGGTCATGGTGATGTCGGCGAAGGCCATGCGCTTGCCCAGCTTGGTCACCCGGACCCCGATCAGCACGTCCGCGCCGACCACCGGCCGCTGGAAGCTGGTCGACTGCTGGACGGTGGTCATCGGGCCGTACGCCCCGCGCGCCGCGGAGATCGCGATGACGGTGGCGGTGTCGGCGGCCGCCATCAGGGCCTGGCCGGACATGCCGCCGCCGTCCCGGGCCAGCGCCTCGGACCAGGGCAGCCGCAGTACGGCGTGCCGCTCGCCCGTCTCCTGGACGGTCAGCCCGAGGGCGAGCACCCACGGGGCGAAGTTGTCGGCGAGGATCTTGTCTGCGTCTGCGGGTGTCAAGGTCACCCGCAGATTGTGGCGCCCGGGGCCCGGGCGCCACAACGTCTTTCAGCGCACTGCGCGTTCCAGCCGGCCCAGCAGGCCCAGCAGGCCCAGCAGGTCAGCGACGGCCTCGTCCCGGGCGTACCGCACCGCGACTCCCGGACCGGTCGGTCAGAGGGTCGCTGCCAGTTCCGTGCCCTGGCGGATCGCCCGCTTGGCGTCCAGTTCGGCGGCCACGTCGGCGCCGCCGATGAGGTGCGGCCGGGCGCCGGCCGCGAGCAGGGCCTCGTACAGGTCCCGGCGCGGCTCCTGGCCGGTGCAGAGCACCACCGTGTCGGCGGGCACCAGCCGCTGCTCGTCCCCGACGGTGATGTGCAGGCCCTCGTCGTCGATCCGGTCGTACGTGGCGCCCGCGACCGAGACCACACCGCGGTGCTTGAGCTCCGCGCGGTGGATCCAGCCGGTGGTGGTGCCGAGGCCCGCGCCGACCTTGGTGGTCTTGCGCTGGAGGAGGTGGACCCGGCGCGGGGGCGCGGGCCGCTCGGGGGCGGTGAGCCCGCCGGGACCGGCGTACGCGGTGTCCACGCCCCAGTGGCGGAAGTACGTCCCGGGGTCCTGGGAGGCGCCCTCGCCGCTGTCGGTGAGGAACTCGGCGACGTCGAAGCCGATGCCGCCGGCGCCGACGACGGCGACGCGTTCGCCGACGGGGGCGCCGTCGCGCAGCACGTCGAGGTAGTTGACGACGTTGGCGTGCTCGACGCCCTCGATGTCGGGGGTGCGGGGGGTGACGCCGGTGGCGACCACGACCTCGTCGTAGCCCTGAAGGGTCGGGACGTCGGCGCGGGTGTTCAGCCGGACGTCGACGGCGTGGGCGGCGAGCTGGGTGCCGAAGTAGCGGATGGTCTCCTCGAACTCCTCCTTGCCGGGGATGCGGCGGGCGATGTCGAGCTGTCCGCCGATGTGGCCGGAGGCCTCGAAGAGGGTGACGGCGTGGCCGCGTTCGGCGGCGGAGACGGCGCAGGCGAGGCCGGCCGGGCCGGCGCCGACGACGGCGACGCGCTTCTTCAGCTTCGTGGGCGACAGCACGAGTTCGGTCTCGTGGCAGGCGCGCGGGTTGACCAGGCAGCTGGTGATCTTGCCGCTGAAGGTGTGGTCGAGGCAGGCCTGGTTGCAGCCGATGCAGGTGTTGATGGTCTCGGAGCGGCCGGCCGCGGCCTTGGCGACGAAGTCGGCGTCGGCGAGGAAGGGGCGTGCCAGGGAGACCAGGTCGGCGCGGCCGTCGGCGAGGATCTCCTCGGCCTTCTCCGG
Source organism: Streptomyces sp. NPDC051582 (assembly GCF_040681715.1). Lineage (NCBI taxonomy): Bacteria > Bacillati > Actinomycetota > Actinomycetes > Kitasatosporales > Streptomycetaceae > Streptomyces > Streptomyces sp. NPDC051582. Next base: position 153,510 of record NZ_JBFAZJ010000007.1, on the reverse strand, counting down.
GGTGTTGATGCGGTTGCTGGTGACGAGGGGGACGGAGACCGCGCCCATCAGCCGCTTGGTGACCCAGGTGTAGGCGCCGCGCGGGACGGAGGTGGCGATGGTGGGGATGCGGGCCTCGTGCCAGCCGATGCCGGTGTTGATGATCGTGGCGCCGGCCGCCTCGATCTCCTTGGCGAGGCGGACGACCTCGTCGAGGGTGGAGCCGCCGGGGATCAGGTCGAGCATCGAGAGGCGGTAGACGAGGATGAAGTCCTCGCCGACGGCCGCGCGGGTACGCCGGACGATCTCCAGCGGGAAGCGCATGCGGTTCTCGTAGGCGCCGCCCCAGCGGTCGGTGCGCTTGTTGGTGGCGGCGGCGATGAACTCGTTGATCAGGTAGCCCTCGGAGCCCATGATCTCGACGCCGTCGTAGCCGGCCAGCTTGGCGAGGCGGGCCGCGCGGACGAAGTCCTCGACGGTGCGCTCGACCTCGATGTCGCTCAGCTCGTTCGGGACGAAGGGGCTGATGGGCGCCTGGATGGCGCTGGGGGCGACCAGGTCCTTGTGGTAGGCGTAGCGGCCGAAGTGGAGGATCTGCATCGCGATCTTTCCGCCCTCGGCGTGCACGGCATCGGTGATCACCCGGTGCTCGGCGGCCTCCTCCTCGTTGGTGAGGCGGGACCCGCCCTCGAAGGGGCGGCCGGCGTCGTTCGGGGCGATGCCGCCGGTGACGATCAGGCCGGCGCCGCCGCGTGCGCGCTCGGCGTAGAAGGCGGCCAGCCGCTCGAAGCCGCCCTGGTGCTCTTCGAGGCCGGTGTGCATCGACCCCATGATCACGCGGTTCGGCAGCGTGGTGAAGCCGAGGTCCAGGGGGCTCAGCAGGTGCGGGTACCGGCTCTGGGAACTCATGAGGGGCGCCTCCTCGCGCGGGGGTGATGAACCTGTTCTAGGCGAGGAGGGCCCGATTGTGCAACTAGGTGCATAACCAAGTGGCGGAGTTCACGCCCGCCGGGTCGCTTGCCGGGTCACCCCTGCCGGACCGTGCCCGCCGGGTCACACCCGGCGCAGGCGGACCGTGACGATCTGGAACGGGCGCAGTGTCAGGGCGACCGTGCCGTCCGCCGCCGGCGCGGCGACGGCCGGGCCCGGCAGCGGCCGTTCCAGGAGGTCGGTCTCGAACGCCCCGGAGAGCGCGAAGCCGGCCGTCAGGGAGGCCGTCGCGCGGCCCCCGCGGGATTCGTAGAGGCGGACGATCACGTCGCCGCTGCGGTCCTCGGCCAGTTTGACCGCCTCCACCACGACCGCGTCGTCGTCGACGGCCAGCAGCGGGGCGACCGGGCCCGCGCCGGGCACCACCCGCTCCGGCAGGTTCAGCGCGTGGCCCTCGCGGACCGCGTCCGCGATCTCCGCGCCCGGCGCCAGCGAGAACCTCAGGGTGTGGGCGCCCTGGTCGGTCTCCGGGTCCGGATAGCGCGGTGCCCGCAGGAGCGAAAGGCGGACCGTCGTGGTCTGACCGCCGTCCGGCCGCATGTCGCGGGTCACGTCGTGGCCGTACGTGGAGTCGTTGAGGATCGCCGTCCCCCACCCCGGCTCCGCCACGTGGATCCACCGGTGCGCGCAGATCTCGAACTTCGCCGCCTCCCACGAGGTGTTGGTGTGCGTCGCCCGGTACACGTGCCCGAACTGGGTCTCCGAGGCGGACCGTTCGGCCTTCACGTCGAGCGGGAAGGCGGCCTTCAGGAACTTTTCCGTCTCGTGCCAGTCCACCTCCGTGAGCAGGTCCACGGTCTTGGCCCCGGCCCGCAGCGTGATCGACTGGACGGCCGCCGAGCGGCCGAAGGTGCGGGAGACGCGGACCGTCACCGCGTCCGGTCCGGCCTCGGCCACCTCCAGCGCGTCCAGCTCCACCAGGTCGCTCACGCTGTTGCGGTAGAAGGCGTCGATGTCCCACGCGTCCCACATGTTCGGGAAGTCGGGGTGGATCTGGAGCAGGTTCGCGGCCCGCCCCGGGGCCAGCGCCTCCCGCCGCGCCTCCAGGTCGTACGCCGAGACGATCAGCCCGCGGCCGTCGACCTCCACCAGAAGCCGCCCGTTGGCGAGGACGTGCCCGCCGCCGTGCCGCTCCTCCACGGTGACCTGCTGCCGGCCGGCCGGTGCCTGAGCCGGGCCGGCGCCGCCGGCCGGGACACCGCGCCGCGCGTGCGGGGCGCAGTTGAAGACCAGCTCGGCCGCGCCCTCCCCGGCCAGGGCGGTCTGCGCGGCCAGCGTGATGCCGCGCAGTTCCTCCCGCACCTTCGTGTACGTCGCGCGCGCCTCGCGGTGCACCCAGGCGATCGACGACCCTGGAAGGATGTCGTGGAACTGGTGGAGCAGCACGGTCTTCCAGATCCGCTCCAGGTCCTCGTACGGATACCCGTACCCCGGCACCCGGACGGCGGCGGTGGCCGCCCACAACTCGGCCTCGCGCAGCAGCGATTCGCTGCGCCGGTTGCCCTGCTTGGTCTTGGCCTGCGAGGTGTACGTGCCGCGGTGCAGCTCCAGGTACAGCTCGCCGGCCCAGACGGGCGCGTCCGCGTACTCGGCGTGCGCCTTCTCGAAGAAGGCGTCGGGCCGCTCGATCTCCACGCGCGGGGAGCCTTCGAGATCGCGCTGGCGCCTGGCGCGGGCCAGGTGCTCGCGGGTGGGACCGCCCCCGCCGTCGCCCCAGCCGAAGGGGACCAGGGAGCGTGAACCCCGGCCCTTCTCACGGTAATTGGATGCGGCGTGCGCCAACTGGGCGCCACCCAGGTCGCTGTTGTACGTGTCGACGGGCGGGAAGTGGGTGAAGACCCGGGTGCCGTCGATGCCCTCCCACCAGAAGGTGTGGTGCGGGAAGGCGTTCACCTGCGACCAGCAGATCTTCTGCGTCAGGAACCACTTCGAGCCGGACAGCTTCACGATCTGCGGCATCGCGGCGGTGTACCCGAAGGAGTCGGGCAGCCAGACGTTGTGGGTCTCGATTCCGAACTCGTCCAGGAAGAACTTCTTCCCGTACAGGAACTGACGGGCCATCGCCTCCCCGCCGACCATGTTGGTGTCGGACTCCACCCACATGCCGCCGACCGGCACGAACTGCCCGTCCGCGATCTTCTTCTTGATCCGCTCGAAGAGCTCGGGCCGGTGGGTCTTGATCCAGTCCAGCTGCTGCGCCTGCGACATGGCGAAGACGAACTCGGGGTGCGCGTCCATCAGGTTGACCATGTTGGAGGTGGTGCGGGAGACCTTGCGGACGGTCTCCCGCAGCGGCCACAGCCAGGCGGAGTCGATGTGGGCGTGCCCGATGGCGCTGATCCGGTGCGCGGAGGCGCGGGCGGGGGCGGCGAGCACGCCGGTGAGGCGCGTACGGGCGGCGGCCGCCGTCCCGGGGACGTCCCCGAGGTCCACCGCGTCGAGCGCGGCGTCGAGCGCGCGCAGGATCTCGTACCGCCGGGCATCGGTCTCGCCGAGCTGCGTCATGAGGTCGTGGAGGACCTCCAGGTCCTGTACGAGTTCCCAGACCTCGGTCTCGAAGACGGCGAGGTCCATCCGGGCGAGCCGGTAGAGGGGCTCGTCGCCACTGGTCTGGCGGTCCCCCTCGTACGTGGCCGAGTGGTCCACCAGGACGGGGTTGGAGGCGGCCTCCACGTACCACTCGACCTGCTCGCCGCCGGCCGCCGAGTCGGCGACGCGCACCCAGTCGTTGTACGGGTTCAGCGCCTTGACCTCGCTCCCGTCGGCCCGGTGGACCAGCCCCTCGCACTGGAAGCCGGGCATCATCCGGTCGAAGCCGAGGTCGAGGACGGCCTCGACCGTACGGCCCGCCCACTCGGCCGGGACGGTGCCCGTGACCTTGAACCAGGTGGTGCCCCAGGCCGGGCCCCACGTCTCGCCGATCGCGCAGGCTTCGTAGGGGGCCGCGAGACCCTCGGTGACCGGCACGGGCTCGCCCGGTGCCTCCCAGCGCTCGATCGCCAGCGGGACCGGGCGGGAGTGGACGGCGGGCCTGATGCGCTCCTTGAGGACCCGGCGCAGGCGGTGTTCGGTGATGCTGCGGTCGTCGTGCATGACGGCTGCTCCAAGGGAGGGAGGGGTCGTGTGACGGCAGGTCGGAGGCGTGACGGCAGGTCGTGCGGACTCAGATCTTGACGGCTCCCTCGCCCACTCCCTTGAAGAAATGGCGCTGGAGGGCGAAGAAGAGCAGCATCATCGGCAGGAGCGCCGCCATCGCGCCGGCGGCGATGATCCGCTGGTCGTTGGTGGTGGTGGCGCCGGCCAGGGTCTTCAGGCCGAGCTGGAGGGTGTAGTGGTCGCTGTTGGTGAGGACCAGCAGCGGCCACAGGAAATCGTCCCAGGCGCCCATGAAACTGGTGATGCAGACGACGGCCAGGGCCCCCTTGGCGGCGGGGAGGAAGAGCCGGGTGAAGCGGGTCCATTCGTTGGCTCCGTCCAGGACCGCCGACTCCTCCACCTCCCGGGGCACCGCGAGGAAGGCCGAGCGCATGACCATGATGTTCAGGACGGAGACGGCGCCGGGGAGCCAGACGCCGATGAGGGTGTCGACCAGGCCCATCTCCCGGACGGTCAGGAACATCGAGATCATCACGGACTCGAAGGGGAACATGAGGGTGGCCACCAGCACCGTGAAGACGGACGTGCGGCCCTTCCACCCGGCCCGGGAGAGCGCGTACCCGCCCATCGCCGCGAAGAGCATGTTCGAGGTGATCGCGAGGACGGCCACGATCAGGGTGTTGCCGACGTACTGGAGCAGCGGGAAGGACTCGGCGACCAGCGCGTAGTTGTCGAGGGTGGGGTGCTCGGGCAGCACGCCGTCGTACACGTTCTCGGTGCGGCCGCGGATGGAGGCCAGGAACTGCCAGGCGATCGGCCCGAGCATCACGAGGAGCATCAGGACCAGAGTGGCGTACCGGGCTGCGAGCCCGAGCCGTGCGCGGGGCGTGGTGGTCAATTCTCGTCCCCCTTCGACAGGCGGCGGCCGAGCAGGCTGAAGACCAGGGTCAGCAGGAACAGCAGGATCGAGATGGCGGAGGCGTAGCCGGTCTCGCCGGAGAAACCGAGGCCGACCTGCCGGATGAGGAAGGGCAGGGTGCGGGCGCCGCCGCCGGGGCCGCCGCTCTCACCGCCCAGGATGTAGATCTCGGTGAAGACGCGCAGTGCGGAAATGGCCGACAGGGTGCCCACCAGCAGCATCATCGGCTTCACCTGGGGGACGGTGATGCTGAAGAAGCGGCGTACGGGGCCGGCGCCGTCGAGCGCGGCCGCCTCGTGGAGCGAGGGCGATACGTTCCCGAGAGCGGCGAGGTAGAACACCATGTAGTAGCCAAGCCCCTTCCACACGGTCACGATCATGGCGGAGACCAGCAGCATGGTGCTGTCGGTCAGGAACGGGATCGGCTCCGAGACGATGCCGAGCCCCCGGAACACGGTGTTGACGAGCCCGTCGCTGCGCAGCACCCACTGCCAGATCAGGCCCACGACCACGGCGGAGGCGATCACCGGGGTGTAGAGGGCGGAGCGGAAGAACCCGATGCCGGGGACCTTCGCCTGGACGAGCACGGCGAGGGCGAGCGGGAGGAGGACCAGGCACGGTACGACGACGACCAGGTAGAGCACGCTGTTGCCGGTCGCGGTCCAGAAGTCGGGGTCGGCGAAGGCCCGGGTGTAGTTGTCGAAGCCCACGAAGGTGCCGCCGCGCAGGATCTGGGCGTCGGTGAAGGACAGGACGACGGTGTTGACGAACGGCCAGAGGCTGAAGAGGGCCACCATCACCAGGCCGGGGGCGAGGAAGAGGTAGGGGGTCCACCACGTGCGGTGGACCAGACCGGTCTCGGCCTCCATGGCCGCGAGGTCCTTGCGGCGCGCTCTGGCGGAGCGGGCGGGGCCCGGCGTCATTTCCGCGCCGACCTGGCGAGCAGCTGGTTCGCCTCCTCCTGGGCCTTGCGCACGGCCGTCTGCGGGTCCTGCTCGCCCTGGATCGCCTTCTGCACCTCCCGGACGACCGCGTCGCCGACCTGGTTGGTCCACTGGACCGGGGTGTTGGCGTCGAGCGCGGCGGTCCCCAGCTCCTCGGCGCCGACCGCGCGGGCGACCGTCTCGGCGTCCTTGCCGTCGCCCCGGTCCGCGAAGCGCGGATCGGCCAGGCCCTGGGCGTTGGACGGGTAGATGGTCGCGTTCTTCGAGAACTCCACCTGGTTGGGACCGTTGGTCACCCACTTCGCGAACTCGGTGGCCGCGTCGAGGTGCTTGGTGTCCTTCTTGATGCCGAGCGACTGGGCGTAGATGCCGATGTGGCCCAGCTTGCCGGTGACGGCGGCCGCCACCTGGGTGCCGGCGTAGACCTGCGGGGCGTTCTGCTTGATGTCCTTGACGAAGCCCGGGGAGCCGGGCCCGAAGACCAGCTTGCCGCCGCCGTACAGCTGGTTGATGTCGTCGGACTTGAGGAGGGACTCCTTGGGCATGGCGCCCTTGGCGTACAGGTCCTTCATCCGCCCGACCCATTCGACGGCCTTGGGGGTGTCGAAGACGAAACGATCCTGCGTGGCGTTCAGGATCGGCACGCCCATTTTCTGCCAGTCCCCGGGCAGACGGCCCTTGGGGTCGGCCATGAAGGCGGAGTACCGGCCGCCGGAAGCGGCGGCGATCTTGTCGGCACAGTCGAAGAACTGCTCGACGCTCTTGGGAGGCTGCGCCGGGTCCAGCCCGGACTTCTCGAAGAGCTCCTTGTTGTACGTGAGGATCTCCGGGGTCACGTACCAGGGGTACGCGTACACGCCGTCGCCCTTGCCCGGGAGCTTGAACTGCTCCCAGGCCCCGGGGACGTACTCCTTGGCGACCTCGGGGTCGAGCCCCGCGACGTCGGCGAGCAGGCCGCGGTCGCCGAGGAGCTGGAAGGAGTCGGTGGAGAGGTTGACCACGTCGGGCAGGGCTCCGGCCTGGGCGTCGGCGACGAGCTTCTCGTTGTAGCCGTCGCCGGGGACGTCCTCCCATCTGACCTTCGCCCCGGGGTACTTCTTCTCGAAGGCGTCTATGACGCCTTGGACGTACCCCGTGAACTTGGGCTTGAGCTGGAGGGTGCGGAAGGTGATCTCGCCGGAGACCTCACCGGTCTTCCTGCCCTCCTGCACGTCCGCGGCGCCACCGACTCCGCAGGCGGAGACCGACAGGAACGTGCCGGCCACGAGCGTGGCGACGGCGGTACGGGTCGCGTTCGAACGGGTCATCGTCGCCACCTTCGGGGGGAGTTCCGGCCTCTCTGCCGGAGCGCGCAGCCCACGCTGACCCCAAATCCAGATCGCGTCAATGTGGCCGAAGTACGGATGGGCGGGTACCGGCGGGTCACGAAAGGCGGCAGGTGGTGCACAGGCAGAGGGAACTCGTGAAGTCAACACCGCAGCCACCTGGACTGATGCGCTTTAGTCCCGACCCTCTCGGAGGTGATATCGATTCCGTAACAACGCATGCGGAGATGTCCGATGTTGACTCCTTATCGGTGGTCCGGGAGCCTGCGCACTAATGCGCTTTACCTGGCGGCCGCCCAAAACCCGTTGCAGGCGCGCCCTCGGGATGGTTGAGTTCGGCCCACACGGCGTGTAGCTCAGCAGCCAGAGCACCGACCTGCACAGTCGGAGGACGCAGGGGCGGAACCTGCCACGCCGGCTATGGAAGACAACACTGACCAGCGGCTCCGGGGGCCCGGGCCCGCCGTCGAGGCACAGCGCGAAGCGCTGGCCGTCTGGCGGCCGTCCGAAGACGAACTGCTCGCCCACCGGCTGCGCGCGGGGCAGGCCGCGCAGGCCGCCCTGCCCCGGCCGCGGCCCCGGCTCCGGCCGCACGAGCAGCACGCGCAGAGCCCCGGCGGCCTCCGCGCCCGCGTGAGCGACCTGTCGGCGAACGGGGCGATCCCCTCCGCGGAGGTTCTGGCCGAGCTGGCGTCCCCGGCGGCCATCCCCCGGGACGCGGCGCGGGCCCTGGCGGAGCTGCGGGCCGTCGGCGAACTCGCCGTGGAGGCCTTCCCCGGCGCCGGGATCCCGAACCTGCTCGCGCTCACGCTGTCCCGGCTCGCGGAAGCGGCCGCGCTGCCGGCGCCGATCCTCACCGAGCCGTTCGCCTCCGCCACGACGTACGCGGTGAATCCCGACCTGTTCCCCGCCGCGTGGACGGCGGCCGACCTGCTCATGCACACCCCGTACGCCCGCTACTACGGCATCGACTGCGCAGCGCTGCGGGACCTGGCGGAACGGGGCGACCCGGCCGAGTTCGCCGAGCTGTGCGCCCGCCGGGCCGGGCTGCGCACGGACCGGCGTACCGCCCCGGACGGGGCCGAGGTCGTCGCCCTCGCCCGTGAGGCGGCCGTCGGCGAACAGGCCCGCGTCCTCACCACGTTCAACATGGCCACCCTCGTGCGGGTGGTCGGCATCGACCCGCCGTCCGGGTGGGACGGGCTCGCACGGGGGGCGTTCACCGCCGCGCGGCGCCGGTCGGCGACGCCCAAGAGGGTCGCGTGCGCGTGGCGGCAGCTGGTGTTCCACCTGTCGCTGTGCGACGCGGGCCGGCAGGCGGCCGTACTCGCCTGGATCGAGGCGGAGTTCGCCCGCCTGCCGCGACCCGTGGCGGCCCGCCTCTCGCCCGACTTCACGCGCCTGCGCGCGGCCGCCGCTCCCCCTACTTCATCCGGTACGCGACTTTTTCGGCGAGTCTTGCGTCCTTGAAGCAGAAGCGGTACACCGTTTCCCCGTCACCGTCCTCGGCGGACACGTACCAGGAGCAGACGCTGCCCTCGGGTTCGGCCGGACCGCCCGACTTCAGGGCGTCCTTCATGAAGCTCTCGCCGGACGGCATCTTCGCGCGCACCGCGTCCTCCGGGTCGCCCGGGTTCACGCCCTGGTAGACGCCGGGTTCGAGGATGGTCTCGCCCGCGGCGTCCACCACTTTCCCGACGCCGAAGACGAGCGCCCCGACGGCCGCGATGCCGAGCACCAACGCCACCCCGCAGCCGATCAGACAGCCGTTGCGCTGTGCCACGTCCGTTCCTCCGTACCTTCCGCCCTGCCCGTCCTACTGACGCTCAGACCTTCGCAAGGCACGGGGACCGCGCGCTGTCCTCCAAAGTCTTCGGCGCCCGCAACGATCGTCGCCGTTCGAGGTCGGACCCCCTCGCCCGTGTATACAAGAGGCAAGGACGATACGGACGAAACGAGAGGAACCCACTGTGAGTGAGACCATCGAGCCTCTGATCGTCGTCGGCGTGGACGGTTCGAACCACTCCAAGGAAGCGCTGCGCTGGGGCGTCGCCCAGGCGAAGGCCATCGGCGGCCGGGTGCACGCCGTCATGAGCTGGGAGTGGAGCACCAATCCGTTCGCCATCGGCCACGGCACCCCGGACGAGCTGGTCGGCGCCGAGGAGACGGCCCGCCAGCGCCTCGCGGACACCGTGGCCTCGGCCGTCGGCACCTCTCCCGGCGTCCCCGTCTTCCGCCGGGTCGAACACGGCTCGCCGGCCCAGGTGCTGGTGGACGCCTCGAAGGAGGCGGAGCTGACGGTGGTCGGCACCCGGGGCTACGGCGGCTTCAAGGGCGTCCTGCTCGGCTCGGTGAGCCAGCAGGTCGTCCAGTACGCGGCGTGCACGGTGGTCGTCGTCCGCGAGGGCGCGGACGAGGACTAGGGCACGAACAGGGGCAGGAACGGGGACGGGACTACCGTTCCGGGGCCGTCAGGTCCCCCGGGTCGGTGTTCGCTCCGCACAGGACGACGGCCACCCGCTCGCCCAGCGGCTCCGGGGCGCACCGCAGGGCAGCCAGAGCCGTGGCCGCGCCGGTCTCCACCACGATCCGGTGCTCCTCCCACAGCGCGCGCCGGGCGGCCGTGATCGCCGGGTCCGGGACCAGGACGGACCGTACGTCCTCCTCCCGCGCGGCGGCGAGCGCAGCCGCCGAGACGCGGGTGGCACCCAGCGAGTCGGCGGCGACCGAGTCCACGGCCACGTCGACGACCCGGCCCGCCTCCAGGGCCGCGTTCAGGGCGCGGCAGTTCTCCGGCTCGGCCGCGATCACCCGTACGCCGTGCTCACGGGCCGCCGCCGCGACCCCCGCGAACAGCCCGCCCCCGCCCACCGCGACGACCACGGTGTCCAGCCCCGGAAGCCCCGCCCGGATCTCGTCCAGGACCGTACCCGCGCCCGCCGCGATCAGCGGGTGGTCGTACGCGTGGCTGCTCAGCGCGCCGCTGCCCGCCGCGAACTCCTCGCACGCGGCCAGCGCTTCGGCGTACCGGTCCCCGACGAGCCGTACGTCCGCCCCGTACCCGCGCAGCCGGTCCACCTTCACGCGCGGCGCGTTGGCGGGCAGGAACACCGTCGCGGGAACGGACTGCGCGCGGGCCGCCCAGGCGCAGGCCAGGCCCGCGTTGCCACCGGAGGCGATGGTGACGCCCGCGTCCGGGAGGGTCCCGGCGTCACGGTGGGCGGCCAGGAAGTTGCGGGCGCCGCGGGCCTTGAAGGACCCGGTGTGCTGGAGGTACTCCAGTGCGAACCAGAGGCCCTCGGCGGCGGGCACGACGGCGACGGGGCGGACCGACCCGGCTATCCGGTCGGCGGCGGCGCGTACGGCGGCGTAGTCGAGCTGCTGTTCCACGATGGGGTTCCCTTCAGGCGGCGGGCCGGTTGGCCTCGATCAGCTGGCGCAGCGCGCCGTGGTACACGTCGTGGTCGGTCAGGGCGGGCAGTACGTCGGCCAGCCCGCCCGTGAGCACGGGGAACTCCTGCGGATCCAGCGCGGCCAGGGCCGCCCGCGAGGCGGCCGTGGCTCCGGCCGGATCCCGGTGGTCCACGAAGGCGGCGCTGCCGAGGGTCAGCAGGTACATGCGGCGGTACGCGGTCATCGCCTCGGCGGCCGTCATCCCGGCGGCCACGCTGTCGGCGAGCGCCGGCTCGACCAGCCGGGCCAGCAGCTGGCGGCCGAGCCAGGGCCGGCCGCCGCGGAGCACGAGCAGCCCGGGGTGGGCGACGAGCAGCCGGTACAGGGCGGTGAACCGCAGCTCGGCGGCCTCAGCCCAGCCGGTCCCGGCCGGGATCTCGGGCAGCTGTCCGGCGAGGTGCTCGGTGCAGAGGTCGAGGAGCCCGGCCAGGTCGGTGCAGCGGCGCTGGACGGTGGCGTGGGAGACCTCCAGCCGGTCGGCCAGGGCGCGGAAGCTCAGGGCGTGCGGCCCCTCCTCGTCGATGAGGCGCAAGGCGGCGACGGCGATCGCCCCGGGCGTCGCGCGGTCCAGGGCGTCTGATCTCTTCGGCATGAGATACAGCGTATCAGCCACTGACACATACGACGTATCACCATCCCGGCTCCCCGATCGTGTGACGTCGACTACGGCCATATTGCTGGTCATTGAGCCATAACCGTCGACTTATGTTGACAGAGGGTAGTCGCACGGCTGCACTGAGCGCACTGCAGCCCCACCTCAAGGAGTCTCCGTGCCGCCTCGCCTGCGTGCGTCGCTCCCCTGCCTCACCGCGGCCGCCCTGCTCGCGTTCTGCCTCGCCCCCACCACCGTGGCGACGGCCGAGCCGTACGCCACCTCGGACGCCCCGCTCGCGCTCACCCCGCCCATGGGCTGGAACAACTGGGCGCACTACATGTGCGACATCGACGAGGCCAAGGTGGTCGCGAACGCCGACGCACTGGTCTCCACCGGCCTCGCGGCAAAGGGCTACGACACGGTGACCGTCGACGACTGCTGGATGACCAAGAGCCGGGACGCGGACGGCAATCTGGTCGTCGACACGCAGAAGTTCCCGCACGGCATGGCCTGGCTCGGCGAGTACCTGCACGCCAAGGGCCTGAAGTTCGGCATCTACGAGGACGCCGGGTCCCTCACCTGCGAGCGCTACCCCGGCAGCGGCTCGCCCGACGGCGGCGGCCCCGACCACTACGCCCGGGACGCCCGGCAGTTCGCGTCGTGGAAGGTCGACTACGTCAAGATGGACGGCTGCAACCTGTGGGTGCCGCCCGGGAAGACGAAGGAGCAGGCGTACCGCGACGCGTACGGCGCCGTCTCCGCGGGGCTGCGCGCGAGCGGCCGGGACATGGTGCTCTCGGCCTCGGCCCCCGCCTACTTCCAGCAGGGCGAGTGGGGCGGCTCCGACTGGCACAAGGTCCTCGGCTGGGTCGGCGAGAGCGGCCAGCTGTGGCGCGAGGGCAAGGACATCAAGGTCTACAACCCCGCCGCGCCCGCGACCTCCCGCTGGAGCTCGGTGCTCGGCAACTACGGTTACAACCGCTGGCTGGGCCGGTACGCGGGCCCCGGCAACTGGAACGACCCCGACTTCCTGCTCGCGGGCGCCCCCGGGCTCACCGAGGCGGAGGGCCGCAGCCAGGTCGGCCTGTGGGCCATGATGGCCGCCCCGTTCATCCTGTCCTCCGACGTCACCGAGCTCACCCCCGCGGGGCTGGCCGCCCTGGGCAACACCGACATGATCGCGCTGGACCAGGACCCGATGGGCCGCCAGGGCGCGGTGCTCTCCGCCAACGCCACCTTCGAGGTGCTGGCCCGCCCGCTGGCGAACGGCGACCGCGCCGTCGCCGTGCTCAACCGGTCCGCCGGCGCGCGGGACATCTCCGTACCTCTCACCGACATCGGGCTGTACTCCTGCACCGTCGACGCCAAGGACCTGTGGACCGGCAGGAGCACCGAGGTCTCGACCTCCCTGACGGGGAAGGTGGCCGCCCACGACACGGCGGTCTTCCGGCTCACCCCGCGCGAGGGGTGCGGCGCGGCCGTGCCGACCGGGCAGATCACCGGCAACGGCGCGCGGTGCGCCGACGGGGTCAACACCACCGGCGTGGGCGCGGTGGTCCTCGCGCCGTGCACCGCGGCCGGCGACCAGCGCTGGGTGCTCGGGCCGCAGGAGAGCGTGCGCCTGACCGGCAAGTGCCTGTCGGCGGGCGAGGGCGGCGCCGTGGAGCTGGCCGCCTGCGCACCCGGCGAGCCGGGGCAGCGCTGGACGCACCGCCGGGACGGGGCACTGGTCGAGGACGCCGGCGGGCTCTGCCTGACGGCTCCCGCCGCTGCCGCCACCCCGGACGCCCCCGCCGAGCGACTGCGCCTGAGCGACTGCGGCGACCACCGCGTCGACCAGGCCTGGTCCCTGCCCGTCTGATCACGGATCGGTGACTCAGGTGATTCATCGGATGACGAACTCCCCACCCCGGCGCCGTCGGCGCGCGCAGCTGCGCCACCGGATCGCCCTCGCCGCCCTGGCGGCCCTCCTCGGCACCGGTTCCCCCGCACTGGCCGGTACCGCCGGTACGGCCGACCCGACCGGCGTACGAGACCGCGCGCCCGCGCACGTACCGGACGGCCCGCCCGGCGCCCCGGTGCCCCGGGCCTTCGACGCCGGCCCCGCGCGCGAGGCGCTGGAGCGGCTGCTGCCGCACCACGCCGCCCAGTTCACCCTCGTACCGGACCCGGCCGCCGGGGCCGACCGGTTCACGGTGTCCGGGACGGCAGGCGCGATCACCGTACGCGGCTCCACCGGGGCCACCCTGCTCACCGGCGTCGGCTGGTACCTCCAGCACGTCGCCGGGGCCGACATCGGCTGGCCCGGCGACAGCATCGGGATGCTGCCCGCGCGGCTGCCCGCCGTACCCGCGCCGGTCACCCGCAGCGCGCTGGTGCCGCACCGGTACGCCCTCAACGACACCGACGACGGCTACTCGGGCGCGTACCGCACCTTCGAGCAGCACCAGCACCAGATCGACCTGCTCGCCCTGCACGGCATCAACGAGGTGTTCGTCCAGGCCGGCGCCGAGTACCCCTACTACCGGGCGCTCCAGGGCTTCGGCTATTCCGCCGCCGAGCTGCGCGAGTGGATTCCCGGCCCCGGGCACCAGAGCTGGTGGCTGCTGCAGAACCTGAGCGGGTTCGGCGGTCCCGTCTCGGAGCGGCTGATGCGGGAGCGCGCCGAGATCGGCGGGCGGATCGCCGAGCAGTTGCGCGGGCTCGGCATGACCCCCGTGCTGCCCGGCTACTTCGGTACGGTGCCACCCGGGTTCGCCGCCCGCAACGCGGGCGCGAAGACCGTGGCGCAGGGCGACTGGGCGGGCTTCGACCGGCCCGACTGGCTGGACCCGACCTCCCCGGTGTTCGGGAAGCTGGCCGGCGCCTACTACGCCGAGCAGCGCGCCGTGTTCGGGGACAGCGCCATGTACCGGATGAGCCCGCTGCACGAGGGCGGGACGGTGGGCACCGTCGACGTGAAGGCGGCCGCCGGCGCCGTCCAGAAGGCGCTGCACGCCGCGCACCCGGGCGCGATGTGGGCGGTGCTGGGCTGGCAGGACAGCCCGAAGGCGGAGCTGCTCGCGGGGCTGGACACCTCGAAGCTGCTGATCCTCGACGGGCTGTCCGACCGGTACAACCGCCTGGACCGCGAGGCCCGCTGGGGCGGGGCCCCGTACGCGATGGGCACGATCCACAACTTCGGCGGGCACACCACCATCGGCGCGAACACCTCGGTCTGGATCGAGCGGTTCGGCCCCTGGCGGACCAAGTCCAACAGCGCTCTGAAGGGCATCGCGTACCTGCCGGAGGCCACCGGTACGAACCCGGCCGCCTTCGACCTGTTCACCGATCTCGCCTGGGAGCCCGGGACGATCGACCAGCGCAAGTGGTTCGCCGATTTCGCGGGCCGCCGCTACGGGCGTCCCGACAAGGAGGCGGCCGCCGCCTGGGAGGAGCTGCGCACGGGCCCGTACAGCACCTCCTCGGGCCTGTGGTCGGAGTCCCAGGACAGCCTGTTCACCGCCCGGCCGAGCCTGAGCGCGGTGGGGGCGGCGTACTGGAGCCCCAAGTCGATGCGGTACCCGGCCGACTCGGTGCGCCGGGCCCTGGACCACCTGCTGAAGGTGGATCCCGGGCTGCGCGGCTCCAGCGCGTACCGCTTCGACCTCGTGGACACGGCCCGGCAGGCCATGGCCAACCACTCCCGGGTGCTGCTGCCGAAGATCAAGGCGGCGTACGAGGCGAAGGACCTGACCCGGCTGCGCGCACTGACCGCCGAATGGGCGGACGGGGAGCGGCGGCTGGACGCCGTCACCGGCTCCGACCCGAACTTCCTGCTCGGCGACTGGCTCGCGGCGGCCCGCTCCTGGGGTGCGGACGAGGCCGAGCAGGACCGGTACGAGTACGACGCGCGCTCGATCCTGAGCGTGTGGGGCCGGCGCAGCACCAGCGAGGGCGGCTTCCTGCACGACTACGCGAACCGCGAATGGAGCGGCCTGATCGCGGAGTTGTACGCGCCCCGCTGGGCGGCCTACTTCGAGACGCTGGAGGAGTCCCTGGTGCGGCGGGCGGCGCCCCGGGAGATCGACTGGCACGCCTACGAGGAGGACTGGGCCCGCCGCACCACCCGGCATCCGAGCGGAGCGAACGGCCCGAGCGGGGATCCCTACGCACTGGCGAAGGACATCGCGGCCACCCTGAAGTCCTCGGAGGGAGCCGCCCGCTGAGCGCTTACACCACCTCGGACGGTGGCGATCGGATGATGCGCTGATCATCACCCGCCCGTGGGAATCCCGTTACCCGTGCGGGGGAGAACCCGTCGAGAGCTTGGACGCGCGGGACGCGCACTCGGTTGACTGGTCCGGAAGGACCACGAGGGGCGGCCGCCGGAACATCCGGCGGCCGCCCCTTCCGACGCCGTCACACGGCCCGACGCCAGCAGGAGTGCACCGCGCATGTCCCATGAGACGCCGCCCGCCGAGGACCGCACCCCGCCCGTGACCCTGGAGCTGCTCGCGCTCCTGGCCGCCGGGGTCGCCGATATGGCACTCGACCAGTTACGGCAGTCCGCCGATCGGGCCCAGGAGGCACTGCGCCGGTCCGACCTGCGGGACCTGCTCACCGACGGGGTCGTGGAACTGCGCAAGCGCGGCGAACTGGCCACCCGCCGCTCGGGCGCGGCGACGGAGAACCACCTGGAGACCATGGCCCGGCGGGCCGCCGAGCGGGTCGCCTCCGAGGGCCACCCGCGTGCATGACCACACCGGCTTCAAGGAGCGCATCGACGAGGTGCTGGTCCGGCTGGCCGACGAGGAGGAGCGGGCGCTGCTCTCCCTGCACGCCGAACTCTCGCCGTTGTCCGGGCAGTTGCGCCGCTCGCTGGCCGACGGGAAGCGACTGAGGGCCGCGTACCTGTACTGGGGCTGGCGGGCGGCCGGGCAGCCCGACTGCGAGGGGGTGATCCGGGCCGCGGCCGCGATGGAGCTCGTGCACGCGGCGGCGTGCACGCACGACGACATCATCGACGGCAGCCGGATGCGGCACGGCCGGCCCACCGCGCACGCCGCCTTCGCCTCCGGTACGGGCGCCGGACAGCGCTCCACCGCCCTCGCGATGATCCTCGGCGATCTGCTGATGGGCTACGCCGGGCACGTCTTCAGCTCGTGCGGGCTGCCCGGCGCCTACCTGGCCCGGACCGTCCCCCTGTGGGCCACGCTGCTGCGCGAGACGATGGCGGGCGAGTTCCTGGAGGTGCTCCGCACCCGGGCGGAGCAGGTGCCGCAGGTGGCGGAGTCGCTGGAGGTGGCCCGCTTCAAAACGGCCAAGTACACCGTCGAGCGGCCGCTGCACCTCGGCGCCACCCTGGGCGGGGCCCCGCGCGCGCTGCTCGACGCCTTCACCGCGTACGGGCTGCCGCTCGGCGAGGCCTTCCAGCTGCGCGACGACCTGCTCGGCACCTTCGGCGACCCGGCCAGGACCGGCAAGTCGAACGTGGACGACCTGCGGGACGGCAAACCGACCGCCCTGCTCGCCCTGACCGTCGCCGCGGCCGGCGGTGACGGCCGGCGGCTGCTCGCGAAGCTGGTCGGCCGCCCCGACCTGGGTACCGAAGAGGCCGCCGCCGTACGTGCGTTGATGGAAGGCTGCGGGGCCCGGCAGCAGGTCGAGGACATGATCCGGGAGCGCATCGCCCGGGCCGTCGGCGCGCTGGACTCCGTACCGATGCCCGCGGAGGCGCGGTCCGCGCTGCGCGAGCTCGCCGGCACGGCCGCCGAGCGCTCGCTGTAACCCGCCCCCGCCCCACACGAGAAGGACGAGTCAAGTGACCACCGCCGAGACCGCCTCCGCTCCGCCGCGCCCCCGTTACGACCACGCCGCCCTCGACGCCCTGTCCACCCAGGGCGATCCGCTCGCCGACGAGACCGTCGCCGCGCTGCTGCGCCGCGGCGAGGTGGGCGACCTCAATACGCTCATGCGGTTCTTCACCACCGCCGGGGACCCGCTCCCCGAGCGGCTCCCGGCCTCCGCGCGCGGCTACTTCGAGGCCACGGCCCTGCCCCCGTCCTGGGTCGACTGGGACGTCATGGAGCAGGCCCGGCTCTTCTTCATGGACAACGCCGCCCACATCAACACCGGCCTGTCCTTCGCCGCGATGCCCGTCAGCTACGCCGTCCCCCGGATGGCCCGGCTGCTCTCCTCCACGCACTCGCTCGCCTACCCCTCCCGCCGGATGGCCAACACCGGCCAGTTCGTCACCTACCTCATGCGGACGGACTCCTTCGCCGAGGGCAGCAAGTTCATCCCGGCCGTGCAGAAGGTGCGGCTGCTGCACGCGGCGGTGCGCCACCACCTGCGCGAGGGCGGCCACTGGGACGTGGAGCGGGACGGCCTGCCCATCTGCCAGGAGGACATGATCGCCGGGCACACGTTCTTCTCCCTTCTCGTGCTCGACGCCATGCACCGGCTCGGCATCCACATGAGCGACGAGGGCGCGGAGGCCTACTACTACGCCTGGCGGGTCGTGGCGGCCCTGCTCGGCTGCGACATGGCGGCCGTACCGCAGGACCTCGCCGGGGCGCGCGCGTACTGCGACCTCTACCTGGAGCGCCATCTCGGCCCCTCGCCCGAGGGCGTGGTCCTCAATGCCCAGCTGCTGCGGCTGTACGAGGACGTGGTCCCCGGCACCCTCTTCGACCCGATGGTCCCGGCCACGGTCCGCTTCCTGGTCGGCGACACGATCGGCGACTGGCTGGAGGTCCCGCGCAGCCCCTGGGACTCGGCGGCCAAGGCGGTCCCCGTGGTGCTGGGGCTGCTGGAGACCATCGAGGACAGCAGTCCGCTCGCGGAATGGGCGCTCGACAAGGCGGGCTCGCTGCTCGCCGGCTTCGAGCTGTCCGCGCTGACCCGGGGGCGGGTCATGCACCACGCCATCCCCGCGGAGCTGAAGGCGGAGTACGGGGTGAAGGCGCCGCGCGCCGGACGCTGGGTGCCGCCGTCCTCGGCGCCGGCGCGCTGAGGCGATCGGCGCTGCCGCGATCGGGCGCCGACGAGAGCCGGCTGAGCCGAACGGGCGTGGCCCGGCGCGGTTCCGTCCTGGTCGGAGTCACACTGGAAGCCCACATTCCGGGTGGACGGTGACAACGACGGCGACGCGAACGGTGACCTGCCCATGACGACCCCCGAGAAGGCGGACCCGGGGCCCCGGCTCCGTGTCCTGGGCGGCGCCGCCTGCGGACTGGTCGCCGCCTGCGCCGGTCTGGCCGTGGCCGAGCTGGTTTCGGCGGCGGTCCGGCCCGAGGCCTCCCCCGTCACCGCGGTCGGCGGCGCGGTGGTCGACCGTACGCCGGTGGGCGTCAAGGAATGGGCGATCCGGGAGTTCGGCACCGCCGACAAGCTGCTGCTGGCACTCGGGATCATCCTCGTCCTCGCCGCGGTGGCCGCCCTGGCCGGGGTGCTGGCCGTACGGCACCTGCCCGCCGGAATCGCGCTCGCGGGCTGTTTCGGGCTGGTCGGGGCGGCGGCCGCGCTCAGCCGGCCCGAGGCGGCCTGGCACGACGCGCTGCCTTCGCTGGTGGGCGGACTGGCCGCGGCCGGTGTGCTGTATCTGCTGGTCAGCGCGCTGACCACACCCCGTCCGGTGGGCGCGCCGCCGGGCGGGGCCTGGTCGATGGACCGGCGCGGCTTCGGCCGGCTGGTCGGCGCGGCCCTCGTGGTCTCGGCAGGCATCGGGTACGCGGGACGGCGGCTCGGGGCGTACGGCTCGGCCGGGGCCACGGCCTCGCGGGCGGATCTGGTCCTGCCGGAGCCGGCCGTGCCCGCGCCGCCGGTGCCGCCCGGCGCGCAGCTGCCGGTGCCCGGGATCTCCCGCTTCATCACGCCCAACGGGGATTTCTACCGGGTGGACACCGCCCTGGTCGTCCCGCGGGTGGACGCGGACACCTGGCGGCTGCGCATCCACGGCGAGGGCGTCTCGAACCCGCTCGAACTCGGGTTCGGCGAGCTGCTGGCCCGCCCGCTCGTCGAGCACGACATCACCCTCTGCTGCGTGTCGAACGAGGTCGGGGGCCCGTACGCGGGCAATGCCCGCTGGCTCGGCGTGCGCCTGGCCGACCTGCTGCGCGAGGCGGGGGTGCGGCCGCCCTCCCAGGGCGGTCCGGCGGACCAGCTGGTGGCGCGCTCGGTGGACGGGATGACGCTCGGCACGCCGGTCGAGACGGTGATGGACGGCCGGGACGCGCTGCTGGCCGTCGGGATGAACGGCGAGCCGCTGCCCTTCGCGCACGGCTTCCCGGTGCGGATGGTCGTACCGGGCCTGTACGGGTACGTCTCGGCGTGCAAATGGCTGACCGAGCTGCGGCTCACCACGTTCGCGGCGTACGACGCGTACTGGGTGCGCCGGTCCTGGGCGCAGCAGGGCCCGGTCAAGACGCAGTCCCGCATCGACACCCCGCGCCCCTCCGCCGAGCCGCAGGAGGGCCGGGTGGCGGTGGCCGGAGTGGCGTGGGCGCAGCACCGGGGCATCGCCCGGGTGGAGGTACGGGTGGACGCGGGCCCGTGGCACGAGGCCCGGCTCGGGGCGGCGGACGGCAACGACACCTGGCGGCAGTGGGTGTGGGAGTGGGAGGCGACCCCCGGACCGCACGTGCTGGAGGTCCGCGCCACGGACGGTACGGGGGCCGTCCAGACGGGAGTGCGCGCGGGGACCGTCCCCGACGGGGCGACCGGGTGGCACTCGGTGTCGGTGCGTGTCCGGCCGGGGCCCGGGAGGAAGGCATGATGCGGACATCCCGGGATACCGACCCGCACGTCAGGAGCCGGCCCTCGTGGAGCTGACCAGTACGTCGTTCCTCGTCACCCTGATCACCGTCACCGTGCTCGCGATGCTCGCCGCGCTGCTGCTGTGGAACCGGATCCCGGGACCCGGGTGGGTGCGCTGGCCCGCACGGGTGCTGATGATCGCGCTCTGCCAGCTGACCTCGATCGCGGTGATCGCGACCTGGATCAACGGCAGCTACGGGCTCTACGCCTCGTGGAACGACCTGCTGGGCACGGAGAACGCGCAGAACTCCTCGGCGATGACGGGGCCGCCGCCGGGCCGGGCCCGGTTCACCCAGGGCGGGGACGGTACGCAGAGCACCTATTTCCGCGGCTCGCATTCGAAACTCGCCGGACAGGTGATCGTGTGGACCCCGCCCGAGTACCGGGCGCCGGGCGCGGAGAAGACCCGGTTCCCGGTGGTGGTCCTGCTGCACGGGTATCCGGGCTCGCCCCGCACCTGGATCGACCTGGGCGGGATGCCGGGGACGCTGGACCAGCTGGTCCGGCTGGGCGCGGCGCACCCGTTCATCCTGGTGATCCCCGACGTGTATCCCGGCGGGGTGAACACGGACTGCAGCAACACGCCGGCGCGGAAGGTGGCCAGCTGGCTGGCGCAGGACGTGACGGACCTGGTCGCGAAGAACTTCCGCACCCTTCCCGAGCCGGGGGGCTGGGGGCTGATGGGGGTCTCGACGGGGGCGTTCTGCGCGGCCAAGCTGCCGCTCCAGTACCCGAAGGTGTTCCGGGCGGGCGCGGCCCTGGACCCGGACCCGCTGACCGGGGACCCGCAGGTGCTGGCCGATCCGGTGCTGCGCGAGCGCAACAGCCCGCTCTGGCTGGTCCGGCAGGCCAGGAAGGCCGACGTCGGGCTGTTCCTGGCCACCTCGGCGCAGGACAAGGACAGCCCGCCGGCGCAGCTGGAGGCCTTCGGCCGGGCCGCGGCGGGCAGCGGGGTCCGGGTGAAGACCCTGATCCGCCCGTCCGGCGGCCACAACTTCCAGACCTGGACGGCGATGTACCCGGACGCGCTGGGCTGGCTGAGCACGGAGCTCTCCCCGCCCGGCGACGGCCGCGGCTGATCCGCTACCCGAGCCGGACGGGGAGGGATTCGACGCTGTTGCCGATGAAGCTGTGCAGGTACGGGAGTTCGGGCTCGGGGACCGCGAGGTCGAGGTCGGGGAAGCGGGTGAAGAGCCGCTCCAGGGCGATGGTGGCCTCCAGACGGGCCAGCGGGGCGCCCACGCAGTAGTGCGCGCCGTGCCCGAAGGCCAGGTGGCGGGAGGCGGCGGGGCGGGTGATGTCGAAGCGGTCGGCGTCCGGGCCGTGGAAGGCCTCGTCGCGGCCGGCCGAGGTGTAGGCGGCGAGGACCGGGGTGCCCTGCGGGATCACGGTCCCCTCGACGGTCAGGTCGCGGGCGGCGTACCGGAACGGGAACCAGCTGACCGGGGCGTCCCAGCGCAGGGTCTCGTCGACCACGTCGGACCAGCCGGCCTTGCCCTCCCGGACCAGGGCGAGCTGGTCGCGGTGGGTGCACAGGGCGCGGACGGCGTTGCCGATCAGGTTGAGGGTGGTCTCGTGGCCGGCGACGAGCATCAGCCGCATGGTGCCGATGAGTTCGGCCTCGCTCAACCGGTCGCCGTCGTCCTCGCGGGCCGCGATCAGTGCGCTGGTCAGGTCCTCGCCGGGGCTCTCGCGGCGGGCGGCGGCGATCGTTCCCATCAGCTCGACGAGCTCCCGTACGGCGGCCACCACCTCCGCGGGGGTGCTGTCGGTGGCGACGATCACGGTGTGGGACAGGTGGTGCAGCCGTCCGCGGTGCTCGGGGTCCACGCCGAGCAGCTCGCAGATGACGCTCATCGGCAGGGGCAGCGCGAAGCGGCTGCGCAGGTCCACGATCCCGTCGGGGGCCTCGGCGGCGGCCCCGGCGAGGTCGTCGAGGAGCGCGGCGGTCAGCTGCTCGATGCGCGGCCGCAGCCGTTCCACCTGGCGGGCGGTGAAGGCGTTGCCGACGAGGGAGCGCAGCCGGCGGTGGTCGGCGCCGTCCGCGGTGTGCATGCCCTGGGCGTTGGCGAACACCCGCAGCGGCCAGTCGGGCGCGATGGTGCCGTCGTGCAGGGCGGGGAAGTGCCGGGCGTCCTTGGCCGCGTCGGGGTGGGCGAGGAACTCCTTCAGCGCTTCGTGTCCGAGGACGACCGCTGCGGGCACTCCGCCGGGCAGGACCACGTCCGCCACGGGGCCCTGGGCGCGCAGCCGGGCGTTGAGGGCGTGCGGGCAGCCGCCGGCGGGATCGATGGCGTACGCGGGCGCGGGTGCGCTGTCGGGTGACAAGCCGGGTCTCCTGACCGTCTGGGCGAGTGGGTGGATCCCGGCCAACAGTGCGGCCTGGAGGGTGGGTTGGACAAGCCCGTTCGGGAGCGTCTTCGGGCGGCGGGCGGCGGGCGGCGGGCGGCGGGTGCCGGGCGGCGGGCCGGGTCAGCGGGCCAGGTGCAGCCGGGTGTGGAAGTACCCCTGGGACTCCTTGCCCGCCGGGTCCTCACCCAGAGCGGTGACCGCGGCCACCGCGCGCCGCTGCTCGCCGGGGTCCGTGAAGCGCCGCTGCGGCCGGGTGGCGCCGTCCCGCTCGACGGTGAGCCCGTACGACTCCAGGCAGCGGGAGATCGGCCGGTAGTCGTGGGTGCGCAGGACGAAGGCGGCCACCGGCAGGGCCCGGCCGGCGGCGGTGAACAGGCGGGCGAAGGTGCGTCCGGTGAGGAAGCTGGTGCCGCCGGTCACGGTGATCAGGCCTGCTCCGGCCGCGGAGCGCCGCAGCCCCTCCCCCGGCTCCTCGGCCTCCAGGTCCACGCGGTGCCCCTCGTCGAGCAGGCCGACGGCCACCGCGTACTCCAGGGCGGGACCCGATACGTCGACGCCGACGGCCCGCACAGCGTCGGGGCGGCGCCGCGCGGCGTAGAACGCGCGGTCCCGGTCCGCGAGTTCGGCGGTGGTCAGTCCGGCCGCCTCCCGCGAGGTGTAATGCGCGTACAGCTCGTCGAGGGTCACGTCGTGGTTGAGGAGCGCGGAGTTGATCCCGTACGAACAGCAGATGTCGATCACCGTCCGCCGCTGCGGGGCGAGTTCGGCGGCCAGGGCGCGGAACACCGGCTGGGCGTGGCCCGGGGTCTGGTAGGCGTACGGGCCGAGCCGGCCGAAGTAGCCCCGCGGGTCGGGGAGTCCGTAGATCTCGTCGAAGCTGGTCATGCCGGCATCGGTCATCGGGGGTACGCCTCCGCGGTCACGGGCGGGTCTGGGGGACACAGTCGTACCCATCCGCGCCCCGGGGTCGAAAGGCCGCCGATCCGGCCACCGGCGGGAGCACTCGCGCGGGCGGCGCCGCGCACGCCCGCGCCACCGCCCGCCGGCGCGCCCGGCGGGCGGTGGCGGCGTAGGGTCGGGTCATGGCCGAAGCACGGCGGACTCTCGATGGCAAGGTCGCCCTGGTGGCCGGGGCCACGCGGGGCGCGGGCCGGGGCACCGCGGTCCAGCTCGGCGCGCGGGGTGCGACGGTCTACGTGACCGGGCGCAGTACGCGCGGCAGCCGTTCGGAGTACGACCGGCCGGAGACCGTCGAGGAGACCGCGGAGCTGGTCAGGGCGGCGGGCGGGCGGGGCATCGCCGTGGTCGCCGACCATCTGGTGCCGGAGCAGGTGGAGGCGCTGGTCGGGCGGATCGACGCCGAGCAGGGGCGCCTGGACGTATTGGTGAACGACATCTGGGGCGCCGAGAAACTGTTCGAGTGGGACCGCACCGTGTGGGAGCACGACCTCGACAAGGGGCTGCGGATCCTGCGGCTCGCGGTGGACACCCATGCCATCACCAGCCATTTCGCGCTGCCGCTGCTGCTGCGCGAACCGGGCGGTCTCGTGGTGGAGATGACGGACGGCACGGCCGAGTACAACGCGGCCCACTACCGGGTCTCGTTCTTCTACGACCTCGCCAAGTCGGCCGTGCTGCGCATGGCGTTCGCCCTCGGGCACGAGCTCGGGCCGCGCGGGGCGACCGCGGTGGCGCTGACGCCCGGCTGGCTGCGCTCGGAGATGATGCTGGACAACCACGGGGTGGGCGAGGAGAACTGGCGGGACGCTCTGGAGCGGACCCCGCACTTCGCCATCTCCGAGACCCCTTCGTACGTCGGGCGGGGCGTCGCCGCGCTCGCCGCGGACCCCGGGGTGGCGCGCTGGAACGGTCAGTCGCTCTCCAGCGCGCAGCTGGCCCGGGAGTACGGGTTCACGGATCTCGACGGCAGCCGGCCCGACGCCTGGCGGTACCTGGTGGAGGTCCAGGACCCGGGCCTGCCGGCCGATGTGACCGGCTACCGCTGAGCGGCCCCCCGGTTTCAGGGCAGCCGCAGCTCGCGGGCTCCGCCGAGCGGGGCGAAGAACCCCTCCACGTCCGCGGCGGTGACCTCGGCGAGCGCGGGCGGGGACCAGCGGGGGTTGCGGTCCTTGTCGACGACCTGCGCCCGTACGCCCTCCACCAGGTCGGGTGAGCGCAGGGCGTGGCAGGAGACGCGGAACTCCTCCTCCAGCACCCGCTCCAGGGAGCCGAGTGCGCGGGCCCGGCGAAGGGCGGCCAGGGTGACCTTGAGGGAGGTCGGGGACTTCGCCAGGATCGTCTCGGCGGCCTCCTTGGCGGCCGGGTCCCCCTCGGCCAGCAGCCGTTCCACGATCTCCTCGACGGTGTCGGCGGCGTGGCAGCGGTCGATCCAGGCGCGCCATCCGGCCAGTTCACCCGGCGCGGGCGGCTGCGCGAAGCGGGGCAGCACCTGGTGCGCCGGGGCGCCGGCGAGGGCGGCGGTCAGCTCCGGCAGCCGGGCGGCGGGTACGAAGTGGTCGGCGAGCCCGCACAGCAGCGCGTCGGCCGCGCCCACGGCGGCCCCGGTCAGGGCCAGGTGGGTGCCGAGCTCCCCCGGGGCGCGGGCGAGGAGGTGCGTACCGCCCACGTCGGGGACGAATCCGATGCCGGTCTCGGGCATGGCGACGCGGGAGCGCTCGGTGACGACGCGCACGCTGCCGTGGGCGGAGAGCCCTACTCCGCCGCCCATGACGATCCCGTCCATGAGGGCCACGTAGGGCTTGGGGTAGCGGGCGATCCGCGCGTTCAGCCGGTATTCGTCGCGCCAGAAGCCCTCGGAGGCATCGCCGCCGGCCTTCGCGTCGTCGTGGATGGCCCGGATGTCCCCGCCGGCGCACAGCCCGCGCTCGCCGGCGCCCCGGATGAGGACCTGGACGACCGCGGGGTCGTGCTCCCAGGCCGCCAGCGCCTCGGTGATCCGCAGCACCATGGGGTGGGTGAGGGCGTTGAGCGCCCTGGGGCGGTTGAGGGTGATCACCCCGGTGTGGCCCTCCGTGGTGAACAGGGCCGTGTCGTCTGCGCCGTCTTCGGTCTTCACACCGGCCAGTATGTAGCGTGGTCCGGCATGCGAAAGATCATCCTGATGATGTCGATGTCCCTGGACGGCTTCATGGAGGGGCGGGACCGGGACATCTCCTGGCACATGGTCGACGATGAACTGCACCGGTTCATGAACGACGAGATCCGCGCGCTGGGCGGCTTCCTGACCGGCCGCGTCACGCACGAGCTGATGACGGAGTACTGGCCGACCGCCGACGCCGATCCGTCCGCCTCCGAGCCGGAGATCGAGTTCGCGGGCATCTGGCGGGACATGCCGAAGTACGTGTACTCCCGCACGCTGCGCCAGGAGGACCTCGCCTGGAACTCCACGCTGGTGCGGGCCGTCGTACCGGCCGAGGTCGCCGCGCTCAAGGAAGCCCCGGGCGGCGACCTGGTCGTGGGCGGGGCCGACCTCGCCGCCACCTTCCTGCGCCACGACCTGGTGGACGCGTACCGGCTCTTCGTGCACCCGGTGCGCATCGGCCGCGGCACGCCGGTGTTCCCGCCGTTCGCCGGCCCCGGGCCGCTGCGGCTGGAAGGCACCCGCACGTTCGGCAACGGCGTGGTCCAGCTGCGGTACGCGCGCCCGTAGGAAGCCCGCTCACGGCAGCCGGCCGGGGTGGGTCCCCGGGGTGTGGCCGAAGGCGCGCCGGAAGACGTCGATGAAGGCGCTCGCGGAGGACCAGCCGCAGCGGTGGGCGACGGCGGTGACGGGCGTTGCGACGGCCAGCAGCCGCAGTGCCCGGTGCAGGCGCAGCTGGGTGCGCCACTGCGGGAAGGTCATGCCGAGTTCGGAGCGGAAGAGGCGGCTGAGCGTGCGCTCGCTCGCTCCGGCGCCGGCGGCCGCGCCCAGCGCCGCCAGTGGGCGGGGGTCGGCCGGATCGGCGTGCAGCAGGGCGCACACCGCCGTCAGCCGGGGGTCGGCGGGCGCGGGCAGGTGCAGGGGCTGCAGGGGCGCGGCGCGCAGCTGGTCGAGCAGGACCCCGAGCATCCGGCGCCGCTCGGGGCCGTCGCCCCCGGGAGCCCTCGTATAGGCCAGGATCAACTCGCGCAGCAGCGGCCCCACGGCGATCACGGCGGGCGTGTGGAGGGCGAGCGGGTTGAGCCGGGTCGGAAGGCCGACGGAGTGCAGGTCGGTGCGGCCGTACGCGCGGTGCTCGTGCACCGTCCCGGCCGGGATCCACAGGGCTCGGGTGGTGGGGGCCACCCAGGTTCCGGCGTCGGTGGTGATGGACAGCACTCCGGAACCGGCGTAGGCGATCTGGTGGTCGTCGTGCCGGTGCGGGTCGATCCCGACGTGGGTGTCGAGGGCGCGGATGCTGGTCGCGGCCCTCGGGGTGTGGCGGATTTCCTGCATCACCGGGCAATTTATCGGAAGCGGGCCGCTCGCGGTACGGGCGATTCTCGACCGGTGACCTCATCGAAGACCGCTTCCGAGACCGCTTCCCAGACCGCCTGCGAACGGCCCGCCGCCGCCGGGACCCGTCCCGTACGGCGCCGCCGTCTCGCCGCCCTCGCGGCCGGCCATTCCTGCGTGGACGTCTACCAGGGCGCCGTCGCCGCGCTCGTCCCCTTCCTCGTCTCCCAGCGCGCGTACGGATACGCCGCCGCCTCCGGGATCGTGCTGGCCGCCTCCCTGCTGTCCTCGGTGGTCCAGCCGCTGTTCGGGGCACTGGCCGACCGCCGCCCGATGCCGTGGCTGATCCCGCTGAGCACGGCCGCCGCCGGGCTGGGCATCGCCCTCGTCGGCGCGGACGCCGGCCGTCCGGCCACCGTGGCCGCCGTGGCCCTGTCGGGGCTGGGCGTGGCCGCGTACCATCCGGTGGCCGCCCGGCTGGTCCGCACCGCGGCGGGGGGCCCCGGGCACACGGCGATGGGCTGGTTCGCGCTGGGCGGCAACATCGGCTTCGCCTGCGCACCCCTGCTCGTCGTCGGGGCCCTGTCGGTGTCCGGGCCGGCGGGTTGGGGCCTGCTGGCCGCGCCCGCCGCGCTGGGCGTCGTACTGAACCTCCCGCGGCCGGCGCGGGACGGGGCGGCCGGGCCTCGGGCGGCGGCGCCCGTCGTCGCGTCCGGACCCGAGGACCGGCGGGCGTTCCTGCGTCTCTCCCTGGTGGTGGTCGTCCGCTCCGTCGCGTTCATCGGGCTGAGCACGTTCATCGCCCTGTACGTGCGTGAGCGCGGCGGCGGCGAGACCGCCGGGGCGGTGGCCCTGTTCGCCCTGTTCGCCGGCAGCGCGGGCGGCACCCTGCTGGGCGGCCGCCTGGCCTCGCGCTGGAGCCGGGTCACCACCGTCCGCCGGGCGTACGCGGCGGCCGCTCCCGCCGTCGCGGGCGTACTCTTCCTGCCGCTGCCCCTGGTGTACGGGTGCGCGGCGCTGGCTGCCGCCGCCCTGTACGTGCCGTTCTCGCTCCAGGTGACGCTGGGCCAGGACTACCTGCCGGCCCGTATGGGCACGGCCTCCGGGGTCACGCTCGGCCTGACGGTCAGTGTCGGGGGCGTGGCGAGCCCCTTCATCGGCGCCCTCGCGGACGCCGCTTCCGTACGGACCGCCCTGCTCCCCCTGGCCGTGCTGCCGCTGCTCGCCTGGGCGCTGGCCCGGCGGCTGCCGGAGCCCGCACCGGCCGCGTGAGCGGGCGGGCCGGCGCCGCCGCGGGTTACATGGGCGTGAACCGTGATGCCCGGATCGATCTCAGGAGACCGGATGACCGCCGCTGCCGACCGCACCGACCGTTCGCCACTGACCCTGGACGACGGCACCGCCCTGGTCCTCATCGACCTCCAGCAGGGCATCCTGGCGCTGCCCACCACCCGGCCCGCCGCCGAGGTCCTCGCCAACGGCATCCGGCTCGCCGGCGCCTTCCGCGCCCGCAAGCTGCCCGTGGTGCTGGTCAGGGTCGCCTGGTCGCCCGACGGCGGCGACCTGCCCACCACCGACGTGGACCGCCCGGGCCCGGCCGCGGCCCCGCCCGCCGCGTTCTCCGAGATCCCGGCCGAGCTGGCGGCCCTCGGCGACGTCGTGGTGACCAAGCGGCACTGGGGCGCCTTCACCGGCACCGAGCTCGACCTCCAGCTGCGCCGCCGCGGCATCCACCGGATCGTCCTGGCCGGCATCTCCACCAGCGTCGGAGTCGAGTCCACCGCCCGTACGGCCTGGGAGCACAACTACTCGCTGGTCTTCGCCGAGGACGCCACCGCCGACACCGACCCCGCGTCCCACGCCCACGCGTTCGGCAAGATCTTCCCGCGCATCGGCAAGGTCAGCACGACCGCGGAGATCACCGCCGCCCTCGGCACCTGAGCGGCACTCACGATGCCTCCGGGGCCGCCGCCAGGGAGTGCAGGTAACGCATCAGCGTCATCAGGACGTCGCGGCTGGATTCCCGCCGGCGCGCGTCGCAGAAGACGAGCGGTACGGACGCGGGCAGGTCGAGGGCGGAGCGCAGCTCCTCCAGGGGGTGCTCGGGCGCGTCGGGGAAGGAGTTGACGGCGACGACGAAGGGCACCCCGCGCTCCTCCAGCCTGCCGATCACGTCGAAGCTGACCTCCAGGCGGCGGGTGTCGACCAGGACCACCGCGCCGAGCGCGCCCTCGAACAGGCCGCGCCACAGGAACCAGAAGCGCTCCTGGCCGGGGGTGCCGAACAGGTAGAGCACCAGCTCCTGGTTGATGCTGATGCGGCCGAAGTCCATGGCCACGGTGGTGGAGGTCTTGCGCTCCACGCCCGCCGTGTCGTCGACGCCGACCCCGGCCTGGGTCATCGTCTCCTCGGTGGTGAGCGGCCGGATCTCGCTGACCGAGCCGACGAGGGTCGTCTTGCCGACCCCGAAGCCGCCCACGATCACCACCTTGACTGCGGCGGCGGCCGTGGTCGGCAGCGCGTCCTCGCGCCGGGGCGCGGTGGCCCGGTCAGAGCTTTCGAAGTCCATCGATGACTGCCTCAATCAGTGCCAGGTCCGGGAGTTTGGCGGGGGCGACGGGTGGACGGGAGAGCACGTGGCCCGCGGCGATCAGGTCACCGAGGAGTACGGTGACCACGCTCACCGGCAGGCCGAGATACGCGGAGATCTCGGCCAGCGAGAGCGGCGTCTGGCACCACCGCATGATCGCCGCGTGCTCCGGCTGCATCCCGGGTTTGGGGCCCGACTTGGCGATGATCAGCGTGACGAGGTCGAGGTGGCTGGGCTCTAAGTCGCCACTGCGGCCGCCCGTGATCACGTACAGCCGCTCGGGAGTGCCGTCCTCCCAGTCCCCGCCCGGGTTGCTCACGCCGGCTGCCCGTCGCGGCGCGGCGGGCTGCTCAGGTGTTCTCCGATCCGGGCGACGAGGTCGCGCATCCGCTGGCCCATCAGACCGGCATCGACGCCTTCGTCGGCCAGGACGGCGAGGAAGGCGCCGGCGCCGGCCGCCATCAGGTAGAAGAAGCCGCCGTCCATCTCGATGACGACGAGCCTCATCCGCCCCCTGCTGCCGGGGAGTTCGGTGGCGACGGCGCCGGCGAGGCTCTGCAGCCCGGCGCAGGCGGCGGCGAGCCGGTCCGCGGTGTCGGTCTCCGCCCCGTACTGCGCCATGCGCAGGCCGTCCGCGGACAGGACGATGACGTGGCGGGTCTGCGGGACGCCCTCGGCCAGGTCCTTGAGCATCCAGTCCATATTGGTCTGCTGCTGGCTCATGGCTGTTCCCCCTTGCTCGCCGAGGCCGGCGAGGCATCCGTGTTCTGGCTTGCCGCGCCGCTCCGGGTCACGGCGGTCTGGCTGTCCCCCGACAGGCCGCCCTGGAAGGCGGCCAGCCACATCCCGGGCTGGACCTCGGGCTGCGGCTGCGGCGCCGGATCGGGCGCGCGTCCCGATCCGTACGCGTACCCGCTCTCCTCTGCGTACCCGTGTCCGGCGCGGTCCGCGGCCGCCTCGGCCGCCGCCACGATCCGGTCGCCGGCGTCGGCGGCCTCGGGCGCCCCGGCTGCCACGGCGCGCGTCTTGCGACGGCGCTGCGGCAGGCCGCCCGGGGTCCGCTCGGTCACGACGGGCACCTCGTCGGGCGCGGCCGGCATCCGGGGTCCAGTGACCGGGCGGGCCGGCTCCTGCCGTACGTCCGGTGCTCCGCCCTGCGCGCTGGTCTCGGCGGCGGCCGGGGCCAGGGCGGCACGGGGGCCGGAGGCGGTGCCGATGCCGTGGGCGACGCCGGTCGCGGAGGCGGCCGTGGTGATGAGCGACTGCGGGATGATGAGCACGGCACGTACGCCGCCGTACGCCGACGAGCGCAGCGAGACCTGGAAGTCGTACGCCTGCGAGAGCCGGCCGACCACGGCGAGGCCCAGGCGCGGGGTCTCCCCGAGGTCGGTGAGGTCGATGCCCTGCTGGGCCTGGCGGAGCATGCGCTCGGCCCGCTTGCGGGCCTCCTCGCTCATGCTCACGCCGCCGTCCTCGATCTCGACGGCGATGCCCGAGTTCACGTCGACGGCGGTCAGGTGGACCCTGGTCTGGGGCGGGGAGTAGCGGGTCGCGTTGTCCAGCAGCTCGGCGAGCGCGTGGATGAGCGGTTCGACGGCGGGGCCGATGACGGCCACCTGCGAGACGGAATGCAGCTCCACGCGCTGGTAGTCGATGATCCGCGACATGGCGCCGCGCAGCACGCTGTACAGGGGGACGGCCTTGCTCCACTGCCGGCCGGGGCGGGCGCCGCCGAGCACGGCGATGGAGTCGGCGAGACGGCCGATGAGGGCCGTGCCGTGGTCGAGCCGCAGCAGGTCGCCGAAGACCTTGGGGCTGCGGCCGTGCCGGTCCTCCATCTCCCGCAGTTCCTGGGCCTGTTGGTGCACGATGGCCTGGACGCGGCGGGCGATGTTGACGAAGGCGCGCTGCGCGGAGTCGCGCAGGTCCTCCTCGGCGACGACGGCGTCGAGCACCGAGCGCAGCACGGCCTGGTGGGCCGCCCTGAACTCCGGCGTCAGGCCGGGCCCGTGGGTGTCGAGCTCCTCCAGGGAGGCGAGCACCTCCTCCGGGAACTCACCCTTGCGCAGCCGTTCCACGACGTCGGGCAGCAGCTCCTGCGCGAGTCGTACGGTCTCGGTCTGCTGCCGGAGCAGGGCCGACTCCTGCGCGGCGACGGTCGCCCGCAGCGCGGCGACCGCCTTGCCGCGCCGGGCGGCCTCACCGCAGGACAGGGCGACGGCCACGAAGGCGACGGCTCCCATCCAGGCGACGGGGGTGCGGGCAGGTGCGGACACCTGCACCACCGCGATCGCCGCGGCGGCGGCGGTCAGCAGGGCGGGCAGCGCCCAAACGACGGGTGAGGTGGGCCCTGGACTTCCGGGCGACGATCCCACTCGAACCATCAGAACCCTCAAACGATCGAAAGCGAATGATCATATGACAACGGCCCGGAATCTTAGCGTCTATATGCACGTCCCTTGACAGCAGGTCATGATCCGGACCGCACAAGGGGGTTGGCGTCCACGGATATGGCCGAAACCCATAGGTCCCCACCCCGCTCCGAACCCTCCCGGATCCACGGCCGCCTCCGCCCCCGGGCACCCCCAGCACGGTGCGAGGCCCCTTGCATCCACCGTACGGAACGGCTGGATCCCGCCACCGGCCCTCCGGCAGGGTCCGGGCCCGAAACGCATGGCGGTCCGCCATCGTGCGGTGACGAGGGCAGACCGCCGTACGATCCGGTCGGTGTCGTTCCGGTTGGTGTCAGCGGCTGGTGCCGCCGAGGCCGGAGGGCCCCTGCCAGGCCCCGTTGCTCACCCAGTCGTTCGCAAGACTGCCGTTGGTG